>NZ_JBIFFO010000035.1:0-14615 GCF_043557115.1 Sulfitobacter sp. 1A13679 | reverse complement strand
TGATCTGGCGGAAAAGCTGACGTGCGAACCGGAAACCGACATTCGCCACTGCGCAGCGAGTCCGGAACTTTGGGCTCCTTCGAGACCTTCGCTGCCATCTGCTTCAATGACCGGTACGCTCGCAGACCCTTTCCATCAATATGAACTGGCGGCTGCCTGAGAATTCTATCCACTGTCACTTTTTCGAATCCGCATGAGCGCATCGAAGTCGATTTCTTGCTTCTGTTCGTCACTTATATCCGGCCGGGTTTCCGATACCGGTTGGGGCCCTTGGACGTCCCACATCACCGCATGTGAGCCTGTACTCCACCGATAAACCCAGCCAACAACACTGCACCCATCGGTCCCGATCAGATTGGCGATCGCGACGCCCTCACCCCTATCATCGTTCACTGTTTACTGACTTCCTGCACTGTGGCGCTGCGAATTGCGGCGTGGGGTTGCAGAGCGTTCACTACGACCGCGCGCCGGGCTTCTTTGATGTTGGCTAACTGGTCCTCGATGAGGGAATGATCATCGGACCGGGAAAATGGGTTCCCGTGTTCTCAACAATTCATTTGGTTCAAATCCTGTGGTCGGGCTCCGTGGCGGCGTCGACAATCGACAGGACTTCATCTTTGTCAAAGCCAATGACCCTCGCCAGAACTGTAAACTCCACGACGTCGATACGACGCTCGCCACTTTCGAGACGTGCGACAAATGACTGGTGGCGTTTGAGCTTCGCCGCCAACTGCTGCTGGCTAAGACCCGCATTTTGACGTGCATCAACCAACGCACGGACGAGCGCCAACTGGCCATTTGTTCTGATTGTTTTTGCCACGCGTCACATACCTTTTGTGACGTCGCTAGCGGATGAAATCTGTTATCTAAAAAGTAGATATATGAGGGTGTTGTCGGCGTCTGGTTTCCATGGGCTGCAAGTCTGATACTCCCGAGGTTGCCCATCAATCCCCTACCAATTGTAGAAATCGGCCGTAGTCCTCACTGACCTCCCTCGCTTCCTCGAACGCGCGGGCCCGTTCACCGTCGAGGCAACGGAAGTATCTCTGGATATCCTGAATGTAATCTTCGAAGTCGCCGCGGATGATGTCCGCATAGTCCCGCGCGGCCTGCGAATCGCTTGGCAGGAAAGGACGGGATGGCGCAAAGCAGGATTCCGCCAAAACCGGCCCGGGAACGCAGATCAGAAGGACCATTGTCTGCAATAAGCGCAGACCTTTCAACCTGAGGTTTTGCAAGTCCGTTATCTCCTTGATCGCGGACATATGCCGTGACTAGTGTCCGTGAACCAAACTACAGCAAAAGCACGATATTACATCTTGCGGTTGATAATATACTATCGTAACTCTGGGCTTCAAGTGGGAATGCCTGGGGTCGCGCCATTGGAGAAAGCGTGAGCCGGGCCATGAACTGGGACATCGAAGCACCAAATGTGGTTACGGAAGCCAGGTTCCGCGAGCTCGTGGAAAGCGGCTATAGCGCAGAAATCCTGTGCCAGGAGTCGGCACATAAGAAAGGCCCCAGCTATTACGGGGTCTGGATCATGCGCGTTGTCTCTGATGACGGGGTGGAAAAGCTCCTCGTCACCGCCCGCACGCGGACGACCTACAACGATATCAAGATCCGCGAGTTCAAGACGATCTCCGGCGTGGTGTCATTCTTCATTGGCCTTGGCTTTGCGCATGTCGACCTGCCGCTTGAAGCGGGGACAAGCCGGAGCCACAAGCTCGCCCAATCAGACAAGGACGCTGGCAGCTAACCTCGTCTGTCTCTGGCTGGTCGCAGCACCTGCCTCAGCTCAAATGGTCCTGGTCATGGAGAGCGACGGCTCCCTGATCCCGTCCCGCTCCCAAAGCAGCTTTGCTCGAAACTACAATGACGGGATTGGTCAGGGTTCGGCCTCCGATGGGATCGCGATCTTCGGCGAGGTAGAGGCCGAGCAAGAGGGCGTCCAAGTCGCGGCCCTTGCCCGCCCGACTCCCCTGCCCCGCGCCGATGTCCTCTCCGGGATTCAGACCACGGCCTTGCGCTATGCCGGCCATCCCGGCCTGCGTCGCGCGGGGCTTTCCGTGACGGATTGGCTGGCTCTCTATCGGGCGAATATCGAGGTTGAGAGCGCCTATCGGCAGGATGCGATCTCACATGCGGGCGCCATTGGCCTTGGTCAGCTGATGCCAGCGACGGCGCGTGATCTGGGCGTCGACCCGCGTGATCCGCTGCAGAACCTCGACGGCTCCGCCCGCTACCTCGCGATGATGCTGGAGACGTTCGGCGATCCGCATCTGGCGCTGGCGGCCTACAACGCGGGGCCGGACGCCGTGCGCCAACACGGTGGCATTCCCCCTTACCGAGAAACCCAGAACCACGTGGCCCGCGTCATGGCCGTCGTGGCCCGATTGGAAGGATCAAATTCATGAAACAGATTTCAAACCTCTTTGTCGCCTCGCTGGCGCTATTCCTGCTGATTGCCGAACCCGCCCTCGCCCAGAGCATTGATCTCTCCCCGATCCAGAGCCTGTTACAGGGCATCGTCGATGCGCTGACCGGCCCACTTGGCGTTGTCATCGCGACGCTTGCCGTTCTCGGGGTCTTTCTCAGCTGGTTCTTCAACATCATCGATCTGCGCCAGGCGCTCTGGGTCCTCGTGGGCATCGCTGGTGTTGCCGCCGCCCCCACCATCGTTGCCGCGGTCTTTGCCGGTGGCTGAGCGCGCGCCTCTCTTTCTCGGCCTCGTGCGCCCGCCGAAGCTTCTGGGCCTGCCCATCATGTATGCGATGGTCTGGCTCTTCGGTTCGGTGCTCTTGTTCGTCTGGGTCCAGCACATCGGGGTGCTGGGCGTGGCCGCCCTTCTTTATCCGGTGCTGTGGAAGGCCGCGGATTGGGACCCGCGTTTCATCGACGTGATGATGACGGCCCTGCAGGAGACACCGCCCACGCGCAACAGGTCCATCCATGGCGGGGACAGCTATGCCCCGTGATGACGCCCGTGATGCTGCGCTCGATGCCCGCACAATGACGCCAGACTGGTATGCGCGCGAGACCCGCCTCGCGCATATGCTGCCCTATGTGAGCCTCGTCGACGACCAGACCGTGCGGACCCGGGTCAATGAGCTCTTCCGCTGCATCCGGCTCGAGGGGATCAACAGCTACACGACGGACGATGCCTATCTCGACAAGGTGACGGCGCTCTTTGCCCGCATCGTCGCGCAGCTCGGGCCGGAATTCAGCTATTACGTCCACAAGGTCTCCAAGGCCATCACACCGGATCTGGACCCAATTCGTGAGGACAGCTTCGCAGGCGAGGTCGACCGGCGCTGGCGCGCGAAACTCGAGACCAGCGGGCTCCGCGACAAAACACTGACGCTCACCGTCATTCACCGCCCGCCCCCGAAAAGCCTCCTGCCGTTCCTGAGCCGCAGCGCGCCGGACCGACTGAAGGAGGAGACCCGCAAACGCCTGCAGCGCCTCGGTGAGGCCGTGAACGTCTTCCTCTCGGGCCTCACCGAGCTCAAGCCGCGGCTCCTCTCGGCCGCATCAGGCGAGCTGCTGGGGTTTCTGGGCGCGCTTAACACAGGCACCGAGCTGCCGCTCTACCCGGCCAACACCTACGGCTTTCTGTCCTTCAACGTCGCGAATACCCGGGTGACGTTCCACGGCGATCATTTCGAGCTTTCCGAGGGCGTCGTGGGCCATCGCTACGGCAAGAGTTTCACCATCGGGGAATATGCTGAGGCCACCTCCTGCACCATGTTCGACATGCTGAACCTGCCGGTCGACATGATCGTCACCCATTCCTTCACACCGATCAATTCGAACCTCATGGCGGGCCGCATCAAACGACAAAAGCGGCAGATGCAGGCCAGCCAAGACGCGGCCCTCTCGCTCCTGGAAGCACTCGACATCGCGGCCGATGATCTCGAGGCCAAGCGCCAAAGCTTCGGCGAACACCACATGGTCGTGACGCTCTTCTGCGATACGCTGGACGAGCTGCAGACGCTCAGCGCCGAGATCGTGAACGCCGCCGCGACCGAGGGCGTGAAGATGATCGGCGAGCGGGTCGCGGCCAAGGCGCATTACCTCAGCCAGCACCCCGGCAACCAGCCAAAGCGCGTGCGTGCCAGCGCCGTCACCAACCGCAACTTCGCTGATTTCGCAGCCTTCCATCGGACACAGCTCGGCAAACCCGCCGCGAAAACCCCATGGGGCCGGGTCGTCACTTATTTGCCCACGCCGGAGCAGAGCGCCTATCGGTTTTCCTATCACGAGCAAGGCTCGCCCGACAAAGAATCGACAAGCGGCCATACCCTGATCATGGGACGGCCCGGGTCAGGTAAGTCTGTGCTGTCCGCCTTCCTGATGACACAAGCCCGTCGAGCAGGGGCGCGGATCTTCGTCTTCGATTACCGTCTTGGTATGGAGATGGCGGTCCGCGCGAATGGCGGGCGCTACGCGTCCCTGAACGCCGGTCAGCCCACGGGCCTCAACCCGCTCTGGACCGAGACCGATGCCCGCGGCACCGCCTGGCTTTCGGACTGGCTTGCCACCCTGCTCTACCGCGCCGACAAGCCGCTGACCCCGGCGCAGACCAACCGCATCCAGGAGGTCGTGCGCCAGAATTCCCAGGCCTCCGATCCGGCCCTGCGGAACTGGCGGGATTTCGCGTCGCTTTTTGTGTCCACCGATGATGGCGGCGATCTGCACCAGCGCCTGCTCGAGTGGACCGAAGACGGTCGCTATGGCTGGATCTTCGGGCAGAGCCTCGAGGACACCTTCTCGCTCAGGGGCGATGTCGTGGGCTTCGATCTGACCGGCATTCTCGACAGCGAGGCCGACAAGGAACGGATGGCGGTCCTGTCCTATCTTTTCCGCCGGGTCGAACGCGAGATCGAGGATCGCCGCCCCACCATCATCGTGATCGACGAGGCCTGGAAGGCCCTCGATAACGCGTATTTCGCCGAGCGGCTGTCGAACTGGCTGGTGACCGCGCGCAAGCAGAACACCGTCGCGGTGATGATGACGCAATACGCGAGCCAGCTCGAGCGCACCCGGACCGGCAAGACCATCATCGAGGCGGTGCCGACGCAGATCCTGCTACCCAATATCCGCGCGCAGCCTGCGGATTACGCCATGCTGAACCTAACGGAGAAGGAGCTCGACGTCCTTCTCAACACGGGCAGCAACAGCCGTTTGGCGCTGATCCGCGACGATCAGGGCTCGATCGTGGTCGATGCCGATCTCAGTGCTCTCGGGCCCAATCTCACCATCCTCGGCGGCATGGAGAAAGGCGAGGCGCTCGTCGGCTCCGATTACCGCGACCGCCCAGACTTCTGGAGACTCTCATGATTCGCATTTTGTTGCTCCTCACCGCGCTCGGCGCTTTGGCCTCCTGCGCCCAGTATCAGGAACCGCAGGCCAATTGCTTCACGTTCTTGGCCTCGACAACACCCATTGCTCCGGATTGCACTTTCACGCCCCTTGGCACCCCGGATCGCGACATTGAAGTCTAGCCTGCCTCATATCCTGGCCCTTTGCCTGCTGCCTGGCGCCGCCTTATCCCAAGGTGTGCCGACCAATGACAGTGGGCTGACCGCGCGTGATATCGTCGAAACAGGCGATCGCGAGGCCGACTTGGCCCTGCAGGCCGATAAGCTCGCCGTACGCGAGCTCATTGCCGAGATCGAACGCGAGCAACTGGAAACCCTGCAACGCATCCTCGATGCCCAAACCAGCTTCGGCGGTCAGGGCTTGCCGGCTATGGTCTCGGGGCTGGAAAGCGGCAGCGGGGATCCCGACCGCTCGGTGGCAGCGGTCTATGGCACGGGCGAGATAGATCCCAATCCCGGCGGTGCGCAGATGTTCGGCGACGCCGCCGAGAACATCGAGCAGCTCATCATCCGCGTCGCCCAGGAAACCAGCGGCTTTGCGGGAGTTGGCCGCGCAGGGCTCTCCCCCGTCCAGTGGCGCGCGCTGCTGCAAGCGCTCATCTGGCAGGAAAGCCGTTTCACCATTGGGGCACGGTCTCCCGTCGGCGCCTATGGTCTCACCCAGATCATGCCGGGCACCGCCAGCGATCTGGGCATTAACCCGGAATACTATGACAGCCCTTACCTGCAGGTACATGGCGGCGCGCGCTATCTCGCGACCCAGCTCAACACATTCGATGGCAATATCATCAACGCGCTCGCGGCCTATAACGCCGGACCAGGCCGGGTTTTCGAGTATGGCGGCGTGCCGCCCTTCCGCGAGACCCAGCACTACGTCCAGGTGATCCCCGAACGCTATAACCTCTATTTGACCCGTATCGGCGGGATCGAAGCGCTTGGCACGATCGACCCCGCGCTTCTGGCCAATGCCAACCTCTCAATCACCGGGCACGGCGCGGCCTTCTATGGCAACAATTCCCCAGCGGCGATTAGGCAGGCCGCCTTGCGTATTGCGGACATCGTCGAGCGGATTTCCGAAACCGAGGACGTGCAGGAGAGCGTCGCGCTTAACACCTATGCCCGCGCCGAACTCGTGCGCCTCGTCGCTGCACGCATCCGGCTTCAGGCTGCACGCACCCGAGTCCTCTCTGCCGAGGAGCTGGCCCAGGCCAGCGCCCGCATGGCAGAGGGCGCGTTCATGGACTTTACGATCAGGGAGATTGAATGATGGGACATCTGCTCTTGAGGACAGCTTTGGTCACAACGCTTGGCATTGGCTTGCAGTTCAGCGCCCTACCCCCTGTCGCAGCACAAGGCGTGCCCGTCGTCGATACCCAGAACATCGCGCAAAACATCCAGCAGCTCCGGCAGATGATCGAGGACGAGATTCTGCAAAACGAGCAGCTGACGCAGCTCCGCGAACAGCTCGGCCTTCTCACGGATCAACTTGCCGAGCTGCAGCGCACCTACGAGGCCCTCACCCGCCTTGCCGAGCTTCCAGAAATCATTCGCACCGAGATGGAAGACGAACTCAATGGCCTGCTCGACCAGGAGTTCGGGGACATCCTCGCCACGATTGAGGCGATCAAGACTGGGGATTTCTCCGGCCTGTCCGGCTCTGGCGCAGGCGAAATCGAAACCCAGATGGACCGGGTGCTGGCCGACCTCGGCTTTGACGAGGACACCCTCTCGGAAATGGCCGCGAGCGGCAATCCCGGCGCCAACCGCGTGGCGACGCAGGCCACCACCGGTGCGCTCGTCTCGGCGGCGGCCCAGAACAGCTATGAGGACGCCGGCCAATCGCTCGAGCGGGTAGACCGCCTTGTCGGGCTCATCGACGACATGGACGAACTCAAGGAAAGCATCGATCTCAACACGCGCGTGACCGCGGAGCTCGCCATTGCGCTGGTCGCAATGTGGCAACTCGAAGCGGTGCAGACCGTGGGCGACGGCACCGGCGGCGTGATCGATGCCGCCACCATCGCGGAAGAGCAGCGCTTCATGGATTTCACCTTGCCGGACCTCCGGGCAGACTAAGACGTTTCGAAATTGATCCCCAAAAACAAATATCGGTTTTCGCGTTCGAGCGCAGCGAGAGGCAGCGAAGAACCGCTTCAACTCATTTCGAAACGCCGAGCGGGGGCATGAATGGTGGCGACTGAACAAGAAATCATCGAGGAAGAACTGGTCTACGGTGCCCTGCGCCGTGAACGGCTTTGGCAGCGTCTTGGCCTGATAGGCCTTGTCTTCGGCATCATCGGCTGTCTGAGCGCGGCAGCTGTCTCGATCCTCGATGTCGATCCGCCTCCCGTCGTTGTCCCCTATGATCCCGCCACCGGCTTTGCACTCCCCGAAGCCTCGGTGGGCGCTTCCTCGGTGACCGCCAACCAGGCGATCATCGAGGCGGAAGTGTTCCGCTATGTGACCGACCGCGAGGTCTACAACCAGCTCGACAACGACCTGCGCATCCGCAGCGTCCTGCGCCGCTCTGACGGGGCTGCCGAGAGCGGGCTGCGCCAGATCTGGAACAGCGCAAATGAAAACTATCCGCCGACCATCTATGGCCCCAATGCCCGGCTCGACGTGGAAATCCTCAGCATCAACCGGATCGGCACCAACCGCGCCACGGTGCGCCTGCGCAAGCGTCTGACCTCCATCAACGGCACCCAAACCGGCCTCTTCACTGCGACGCTTCTCTTCGAGTTCCGCCCGGAGACCCGCCGCTCCATCGACGAGGTCTGGACCAATCCATTCGGCTTCACCGTCCTCGAATATTCCATCCGCTCCGACAGATTGGAGAACTGACGTTGTTGTTTATAAGATCGCTTATTTTTGTCATTGCCCTGTTGCCCGGTCTCGCCTCTGCCGAAGCCATCCCGCGTGGCGGTCCCAACGACAGCCGGGTGCGCTTGGCCACCTACCAGGAGGGTCAGGTTTACCGTCTCAGCGTGTCGCTCACCCATGTGACCACCATCGAGTTCGGCGAGGGCGAAAGCATCCGCTCGATCATCGCGGGCGACACGGAAGGGTTTGAGATCGACGGCGTCCCGGGCGGTCAGGCCTTCGCGATCAAGCCTGTGGCGCGCGGGGTGCATACCAATGTGACAGTCTATACGAACCGCCGGAGCTACTACTTCAACGTCGAGGAGGTCCGCAGCCCGACCTTCTACGTGGTGCAGTTCCGCTACCCCGAGGACGATGCGCGCCCGACCCGGGCCATCGCCGCCCAAGCACCAAACTACAATTACGGTGCCAGCGCGCGGACCGAGTTCACGCCAACCCGCATCTGGGATGACGGGACGTTCACGTATTTCGCCTTTCCAAGAAACGCGCCTGTGCCCGCGATCTTCCGCTACGCGGGCGGCCGCGAGCGCACGGTCAACACACAAGCCACCGAGGACGGAGTGATCCGGGTCTCCGGGGTGAACAGGCAATGGGTGTTGAGGATCGGGGAAGAGGTTGTCTGTATCGAGGCAACACCGCCTGCGGGGGTAGGATCATGAGCGACACCGGAAACGCGGACCTCGAGAAACGTCTCGCCGCCCTCGAGCAAGGCAAAGGCTCAGGTTCGCCCCCTGCCCCGCGACGTTCACCGCTGCTCGCACTGGTCGTTGTCCTCGTGATCGGCGCGGGCGGTTTACTGCTCTATTTCATGTCCCAACCCGAGGAAGAGGAAGCCCTGCCCACGGCCACGCCGGACGTGTTCCAGAACGAGGGCGACGGCTTCGGCGCCATCGAAACCCTACCTCCACCCGAGCCCGAAGTGGTTCTGGTCGCGCCCGAGCCCGTCGAGCCCAATGCCGAGCTTCTGGCGCAGCTCGCCGCCCTACAGGCCCAGATCGAGGAATTGCGCAACGCACCTGAACCCGTGGTCGAGGAAGACACCGCTGCCGCAGAGGCGATTGACGCGCTGACCGCGCAGATCGCGGCCCTGCAAGCCGCGTCGGAAACCGCGCAACAGCAGTTTCGCGATGAGCTCACGGCGCGCGACCGCGAACTGGAGCAACTCCGCATGGACCTTGAGCTCGCGCAGCTTGAGGCCAACCGGCCCCTTCCGGCACCCATCGGGCCCACCGAGGACGAGTTACGCGCGCGGGAAGAAGAGCGGCTCCGGCGCGAGGAAGAAGCAAGACGGCTCGCGGAACTTGAACGCCGCGCAGAAGAGGAGCGTGCGTTTCAGGAGCGCCGCATTACCTCGCCAACCATCGCCTTTGGCGGCACCTCGGGCGCGAATGAGACGGCCTTGACCGAGCGGACTTTTGGGGAAGTGACGGATTTCGTGCTGAACGGTGCGTTGCCCTCCACCGTGACGCAGGCCGAGGTGATCGCCAATCCCTCCAACACCATCATCCAGGGCACCATGATCCAGGCCGTCATGGAAACCGCCCTCGACAGCTCCCTGCCCGGCCAGACCCGTGCCGTGGTGTCCGAGGATGTCTACAGCGTCGATGGCGCGCGCCTCTTGATCCCCCGCGGATCGCGTCTCATCGGGCGCTACCGCGCTGGCGTCGATATCGCGCAGCGCCGCGTCACGATCGCCTGGGACCGGATCATCCTGCCCGCGGGCCAAACCGTCCAGATCAGCTCCTTCGGAGGTGATGAACTGGGCCGTTCTGGCGTCACCGGCCTCATAGACACGCGCTTTGCCGAGCGTTTCGGGTCGGCCGCCCTGATCTCGCTGATTTCCGCCGCACCCAGTGCCGCCGCCTCCGAGGTCCAGGATGAGACTGGCGCCGACGCTCTCGAAGACGTTGGCGATGATCTGGCAGATGCCACGGATAGCGTCATAGGCGATTACCTCTCCATCGGCCCCGTCATCTATGTCGACCAGGGCGCCCGCGTCACGGTCATGGTCGATCGCGATCTGGAGATATTCTGAGCCCATGTCGCTGAGCTATCTCGAAACCTCGCTCGACCGGATCGACGCCGCCGCTCGCGACGATGTCATCGAGATCTGCATCAACCCTGATGGCACCTGCTGGGGCGAATTCCAGGGCGATCACTTCATGCGCGCGCTGGACCAGAGGCTGACCGGCGTTCAGGTCAGGGACCTCGGCAACCAGATCGCCTCCTCGGCCAATACCACGATGAGCAAGGACCGCCCCATCGTCTCGGTCTCGATCACCTACAAGGGTCGACCGATCAGGGCGCAGGTCATCACCCCGCCCGCCGTGCTCTCGGCCATGTCGATCAGCCTGCGGTTCTTCTCGAGCCTGCCACTCGAGGGCATCGCACTCGATTTCCTCTACGGAAAAGAGCGCAAGCTCGAAGACCTGCGCGTGGAAAAAAAGCGTGCCTTGCGCGCAGTGGTGGCCGCGGGTTTGATCGATGATGCGCTCGCCTTCTGCGTCGAGAACAAACTCAACATGATCGTCTCGGGCGGCACCTCCACCGGCAAGACCGTAGCCGCGCGCAAGATCCTTTCTCACGTGCCGTCCGAGGAACGCATCGTCACCATCGAAGAAGCCGCCGAGCTTCTGCCGACCCAGCCAAATGCCGTGACCCTCATCGCCAATCGCGACGCGGAATTCCAGACCGCCGATGTGCTTCTCACCGCCACGCTGCGCATGCGCCCCGACCGGATCATCCTGGGCGAGGTCCGCGGCAAGGAGGCCATGACCTTTCTGGAAGCCATCAACACCGGCCATGGCGGCTCGATGACCACGCTGCATGCCGAAACCCCGCAATTGGCCGTGCAGCGGCTTGCGATCGCAGCACTGAAGACAGAGATCCCAATGACCTATGCCGACATGATCCAGTACATCGAGAACTCCATCGACGTGATCATCCAGGCCGGTCGCCACGACGGCAAGCGCGGTATCACGGAATTCTACCTCCCCGGCGCAACTGAGATTGGAACTTCCTCATGAAGACCTTTGAATACGATATCCTGTTCTTTGAGGTGAAAAAACAAAAGGACTACGACGCGATGCGAAGCGCCTTGAATGAGCGCGGCGCGGAGGGGTGGGAAGTCATCACCGCCGAAGCGGGTGACTACGGCTACACCACGTTCTTGAAGCGTGAAACTGTTGCGACGAAGGCGGCTTCAGAATGATGCGGGTCGTTGCAACGGCAGGCCTGCTCGTCGCTCTCTGCCCAACCGCTGGCGTGGCCGAGCGGAACCTGGTCCCAACGCTCGACAATCAGCCGGATGTCTGCCCAGACCAGCCTCCCGAGCCACAGTGGATGCAAGACATCGATGTACGCGAGTCCCACAAACGGCTCCTGATCCAACAAATCTATCGGGCGCAGAGTATGCAACGCATCGTTGAAGCCCAAAGCTGTGAATGTCCCACGCGGTATCCATCTTGGGCAGCAGCCGAACGCGTATACGTTGAGCGTTTCGCCTCGTCCGAATACTGGGACATCGTGGAAGCGACGTCCCAATACCGGCGCCAAGCAAATGAGCTTCGACGCAAAGCCATGCCAATCTGCGAAGCCGCTGGAAACTGGTAGGGATCCATGAGTGTCGTCACCTACTTCGTGGAAACGGCCGAAGGCTATCTCAATACCGCTGCCGAGACGCAATTCGGCGCGGTCGCAGCAACGGTGGGCACGTTGCTGGTTCTGGGCACAACACTGGTTGTCATTCTGGTTTTCATCAACATGATCTACCAGTATCGCGCCATGGACGGCCGAACTGCCTTTTGGCTGGCCGTGAAGGTCGGGCTGATAGGAGTCTTCGCGGCCAATTGGGTCCAGTTCAATGCGCTTGCCTCAGCGATACTGAATGGGATCGACAGCATTGCCGGGGCCCTTGTGGCCTCTGTCGGCGGCGGATCACCAGGTCCGTCCGGTACCTTTGCAGAGGAATTCGACGAACTGATCGCAGCCCTCGGGGACTATCTGAACGCGGCGGGATCTGAGCTAAACTGGATGGCCGGTGCCTTGCTGGACACGCTCGGCGTGCTACTGCTCTCAATTTTGGGCGGGTTGGCAGCGTTCATTGTTGTGGCGTCACGGCTCATGATCGCTCTTCTAATCGGCATTGCGCCGGTCATGATCTTCCTGACCCTTTTCGAGGTGACCAAGGACTACTTCGCGCGCTGGCTTTCGGCACTCATATCCTTTGCGATGTATCCGATCGTCGTCGCTGGCGTGTTCGCGACGATCACGGGGGTTTCTCGGGCTCTTCTTGCCGAACTGGGCGACCCGGAGGGAGCCTCGAACATAGGGGCCCTTATCCCATTTTTCATGATGGTGCTGATGGCAAAAGGCTTCATCATTGCAACGCCCTTTTTGGTTCGGGCAATTTCCGGCAACATCATGATGCCGGCACTTTCGGCAGGGTTCGGGGGGAGCTATGCGTTCGCCAGAGGGCTGGCAGGTAGCCAACAGGTTTACAACCGTTACGCCATCGGGGGTGCAACCGGGGCTGAATACGCAGCCCTTCGAGCGCGACAATTCTTCGGTGTGCAAGCGTTGCCAAGCCGGCCCAACACAGCGGGTGGGCCAACTGCATCTCCTGCCGGCGACGGGACCGGAACTGGCGCTCGGATGCTGGCACAGCTTTCTAGGTTGGGGAGATTAGGCAGACGGTAAGGATTGTCTAGTCTACCGACTTGTTTCACGCACCCAACCGTCTTGATCGAGAGCATGCTAATCCTTCGCAACAAGCGTTCTATGACGAAACGGAAGCAAATTCTGCTTTCAAGGTGGCGCGTTATTCAGAACCACCGTAACCTGCCAGCAATTGTTCCAGAACGATTGAGAGGGCAGCGAGCAGGCCATGTCATCCGATACAGACATTGATTTGGATTCGCCGGGCCTTGCATTTTCCAAACTTCTAATGCTTGCGAAGCCCGGGAGGGTAAAGGCGCTTCTTCCTGACGAAATGCTCGACATTCTGGATGGGTTAGAACCGGGTTTCAGCACTTCTGAGAAATTGACTGCGTTGGCAGTGAACATGCTGGATCCTACCGAGACGCTGCAGAACGATACGTTGCGGGACTCCGTGATTTCTCTGATGCCGCTGAAGAAGGCGCGCGAGCTTTGCACAAAACTCGGGACTCCAGCCGGGCGAAACCCTTTCGATGATGCACTGAAGCTCGCGTCGGACGAAGAGAACTTCCCAGCATTGCTTTCCTTTTTTGGGGTCATCGATGACCCGACTGCCCCAGGGGCGCAGCTACCAGGAAATGATCGCTCGCCCGTCGGCTATGGGCTCTTTGAGCATCAGCGAGTGGCGGCAAGGCGCACTGAACGGATGCTCTTCGAGGGCCCCCACCGTGGTGTCCTGCACATGCCAACAGGCGCGGGAAAAACACGTACCGCAATGCACCTTGTCGCATCCCACCTGAGCGCCAGTGAGCCGACACTGGTCGTATGGCTCGCCCAGAACATAGAGCTTCTCGATCAAGCCGCAGATGAGTTTCAGAAGTCGTGGCGCTTCCTTGGCAACAGGGATGTCGGGCTTTGGCGGCTTTGGGGAAACAAGCGTGTCGATCTTGCCAACGCCAAGGACGGGCTAGTTGTCGCTGGCTTAGGTAAAATGTCAGCATTGGAAAAGAACTCGGTGAGTGAATTGCTCACTTTGGCTGACCGAGTATCTTTGGTCATCATCGACGAGGCACACCAAGCGATCGCTCCAACATATCGCTCTGTACTTGACGCCCTAGCAACAAAACGGGCGACGACGCGTCTCCTTGGCCTTACGGCCACTCCCGGACGAACCTGGGATGATTTGAGCAAAGACGAAGAGCTCTCCGAATTCTTCGGTCGTGAAAAGGTAATGTTGGAAATCGAAGGCCACCCCGACCCAGTCACATATCTGATGGAAGAAGGCTATCTTGCCCGTCCGCACTTCCGGACTCTGAATGTGCAGGCCGGACTCGACTTGTCACAAGAGGACATGAAGGGCCTGTCACAGGCGATTGATGTGCCGGGGGACGTTCTGGAGCGACTAGGTCAAAGCACACAAAGAAACCTCAGGATAATTTCAGAGTGCGAGCATCTCGTGTCATCCCATCGCCGCGTCATTGTCTTTGCCCCATCGGTTGCCAACGCTAGGATGCTGGCAGCCATCATGGTCGCACGCGGCACCGAAGCACTTGTCGTCACCGGAGAATCCGCTCCGGCGGCTCGCGAACGGGCAATTCGACGCTTCAAGAGCCAAGCTGTTGATTGTCACTGAGAACTGACCCGGTATTTTCACCGAGATTTGACCCACCCTCAGTTATGCGTCGTGGTTTA
>NZ_JBIFFO010000034.1:0-15832 GCF_043557115.1 Sulfitobacter sp. 1A13679 | reverse complement strand
TAAACCACGACGCATAACTGAGGGTGGGTCAAATCTCGGTGAAAATACCGGGTCAGTTCTCAGTGACAATCAACATTCTGGCCAAAAATTCTGAAAAAGAGCGTGAAAAAGTATCGGGGCCAGTTTTCAACAGGCTTCCGGCTGTCGGTCACTCTCATAATATGCTGTGCCGCGAGCTACTGGATCCAGGAGGGCATCCTTCAGGGGATCACGGCCACCTCAAACCCTGCCCAGCGCCGCGCGGCCGCAACGCTTGTAACCCTGACGGATGCCGTACATTCCGAGGAAGTGGCTCTCGATGGTCTCTCAATGGAAGAGGTCGATCTGTCCAGCCCTGAAGGCAAGACATTCCTGGCAATCCTTCCAGCCCTCGCTCTGTCCACCGACAATCTGGAAGATAAGACGGAGAACGAATTGGCTGAGGTGATCCGTCGCCTTGCTGACAGCAAGATTGGCGGCCCTGAGGGACTGTTCAATGATGCCTATCTGGTCAGTGAGGCCAGGATCAAAGAGGCGTTCAACGGCTATCTTAAACTTGCAGAACCCTTCGATAAGCTCGTGCAGGCCGTTCCGGGTGAGCAGGCAAAAGCCTACCGTGAATACCGCAACTCCCTTGGCCGGTACACGCCAGACACCCTTCCGAAGGTGTACTATAAGCGCGTCCGCAGGAAGTTATCGCAAAAGGGTCTTTCCCTGCCTTATGACTGGGATCCCCGCGACAAGGCGGGCTTCTACAAGGCCGTTGAGAATAAGGTCTTGAGCTATCATGATGATCTCTATGAGAACAAAATGTATACTGAATTCGGCTACCACCTTCCGTCGGACCTGACCTTTGAAGAGTTCACTCAACACCCCAGGGTGCAGGCCGACTGGCGCAAATCCATGGAGATTATAGGTGAGTACCCGCTGCGCGCCAACTGGAGCTTTGAGCAATTCAGAGATCAGATGTACGCGCCATGGATGCGCGATCTTGTTGCGACTGAGGTGAGTAAGCTCTTGGCCCCGGTTGAGACCTTTGCCGCTGGCGGTGAGAACGAAGTGCTTGGACTGGATGCCATACGGGCCGCCTATGTGCCTTTGATTGCCTTCATATTCTCGACCATTGGCGCTCTTGTGCATACGTTCAAAACGGTCTGGTTTGGCTCACTTGCTGCTGTCCGACAGAAGATATTGGCAACCCCGATCCTGGCAGGTTTTGCCACCGCGGTCATAGGGCTCTGGGTGGTGCCGGCCGCCACAACAACCAACGGCGTCTCTCAATCGTTGTTGTTCACCAAGCTTGAGCAGGACACTGCGGAGAAAGCGGGGATCGGACTTGCTTTTGCCATTCGTAGCCTTGTGCAGGCCCAGACGGAATTCTACCCAATATCAGAAGGCATCCGAAGGACCGCCCTTCTCGGTTATGAATTTGAGTATTAGAACCATAATAGAGGCCCCTCTCCAATTCTTTTCATTCCGCCGGACGGGGCGACTAAGAACACCGAACACCGAACACCGAACACTATTCTCAAAACCTTGCTTTGTAATCATTAAATCCGTCCTCGTCTCCCCGCTGAGCTGCTTCGGCACCATCTACTGCGATCTGCACATCGCTAAATAAGTCATCTAAATAGTCGTCATTGACATCGTATTCCTGTCCATTCCCACCTACGGCAGCTTCCACGCTACGCCAACCAGCACTCTTTGATGATATGCGCTCTTGAAAATCGCCAATTGCAAAAACTCCAAGCTGAAGACCTTCCCAGTATAGACGAACTAACCTCACTGTTTTGGGGTCGCCCACTTCGTAACCCCAATCATAGGCGGCCTGTTCGTGAGCGAAACGATAACCCTCTTTCTCTCGCTCCCTTGCCCAAATACCATATTCTTTCCCTAATAGAAGAGCATCAAAAACTTTCAGTTTTTGCTTTTCACTAAGGGTTGAAAAATTTAAATCGCCCGACTGCGCTACGTCCAACGCTTTCGACCTTAGCCGATCTGCAAACGACTGCGAATACGCCGCGCTGCATGGAACCAAAAGGAGTGAGGCTACACCGGCTACAAAAGAGAAGCGGCGGGTGAAGTAAATGATTATTGTAAACATACTGAATATCCAAACAGTTCTTCTTTAGTGAACGAAATTGCTTCTCATCGTCCTTTAGGGCGTCGGTACAAGCAATGCACAAACTGCCCTATCGCCACCTTATGTAGCGAAAATATCTAAATTAACCCTTCAATTATAACGGATTAAAGCGAGCCGCACGGATGCACCCAAAGCCCAGCGTTAGAAGCCTTTCGAAGATGGGGCAGACACCAAGAACCCGCAAGAGTCTTGGCGAGAAGATCCTCTAAGGTATCGAACGCGCGACCCGTGTGCCGCTATGTAAGAAGCAGGCCTCTTCTCTTGGGGCCGGAATCTCAAAAATTTGCACGGCTAATTAGAACACAGATTGCCTTCGCGATAGCGCCGGCGTGTAGAAGTACTAAAATTTTGAATATACTATAGGGGTACGCGCGATTTCACACGCACCCCTAAATCCGTCTCACAGCTAAGCTGAGAAGAGACTTAGCTATTTCGCCATTAAGCCCCAAGTCTTCGGATTGGAGATATCTTTAGCGTCGCCTAGGATTCCCCAACCGCTGAAGATGCGAACTAGATTCCAGATCGCCCAGAATAGTAAGACAAACCAGCCGATCAGGAAGAATGTTAGGATGCCGCCTACGAAGGTCATCAAGAGACCCATCCAAAATGTGCGGATGATAAACTGGCGATGCCCACTGGGATTCTGCATGTAAGCAAGAACTAAGCCAGCCAAGGCGGCGAGGGGAAATACAAATCCAACCAAATATAAAATATAGCTGATGGTAAGCTTCGTCCTATCCTGACCACCCGCCTCAAAGTTATCTACTGTAGTCAAACTCTTAGCCTCCTATTTTGACTCAACATTGATACAATCAGAGGAGGAGCTGCTCAACGCACCATCAAAACATTTACGGACCGTGTCATATAGGCCTCACACTGCAAGACTCACCCACATTTCCTTAGAAAAAGAGTATTGCGTTTTGGTTTCGGATCAACCACCGCGTGTAAATTGAGGCACATCGTCCGAGTTTTACTGTACGGTCGATATTACAATGTTTCTCTAATTCATAAGGGATTCATGTCGTGAATCCTGTACGGCTGCCAACTCAATGAAAAAGGCGACATCTCCCGAAAACGCTGACGTCGGGCAAATAGGAATATCTGATCAGCGCTGTGCTGTTTGGCGAGTAATTTCTTCCAGTGTGTCCAATTGATATACTAACAATCTGGACGGCTATTCCCATCAATCGAGATTGATTGGTGGGATGCAAACTGCTGAGCCCGAGAGAGAATGTCGCAAAGTCTTAATGGTCTGAAGTCAAAGCAATCCACTCCGACGTTCAGGGCGCCGCGATATCCCGCGAACTCATCATGAACGTGCCCGAATAGATGCAGGGATCCGTATCTAGCTTTGTTCCAAGTGATTAAAGGATAATGACACAAGACCAAAACCTGCTCCTGGTCTTTGATCTCTACCAGATCCCCAACGGATGACCATGGAAGGTTAAGGGTACTTTTGTGGTCGTGGTTTCCTCGGACAAGGTGCTTTCTTCCGGGAATGGCTTCAAAAAGCTCTGCGACATAGCGCTTACTGTCAGCATTCCTTGCAAAGGCGAAATCCCCGAGGATCCAGAGGTCATCGTCCTCTTCCACGCACTGCATTCGGTGCAGGATCTCCCTGTCCATTTCCTCTGCGGAAGCAAAAGGTCGAGAACAATGTCGAATGATGTTCGCGTGATTGAGGTGAAGATCGGCGGTGTACCAGTTTGCCATTGGGCGTATCCTCTTACATCAAAATGGGGGTTTTTGGACAAGACTTCGATCTCATCGAGATGCTTCGTGACCGTGCGCAAGTTCCTCTTCGGGTGCATTTCCGGATACGCAGAAAGCAACCGCAGCACATCTTCGACGACTTCATCGGGCAAGCCACGCTTACGGACCATTTTCTTCGCAAAATAAACGAGGTGAGCTGTCGTCAGAGCTGCAACCGGCACGACGCGCATGCGAGACCGTAGAGCTTCGGGGATCCTGTCTTTAAAGTTTGCCGTCAGGATCCAATTGACAGGACTCATGTCGAAGCTGGTCTGGTAGTAGGGGCAATCCCAGTTCCGAGCACTAACGGGCTCCAACAGGCCCAAGAGAGCGTCTAAGACTGACGTTCTGGCCCCACTGGTTGACGTGACAATGCCTACCTTGCAAATCTCATCGATAACCACGATGGGGTTCCCGACGCCCTTCTCTAGGATAGTCTGTACCGGTCGGCCGGGGGTGGAACTGCCCCAAGTGCGCTGGCTGCCCACCACGCTGAAGCCTTCCGTGGTGGCTGATACGTCAATAACCACGGAAGGCGTTTGGCTGAGTTCGCCCAAACGCCGAGCAAGATGGGATTTTCCGATCCCCGGCGGGCCGACCATCAGGGTTGGCGAGAACTTGATCCCTACCCCGCCAGATTGAACGTGCCTGCGCATATCAAACCAGATCTTTTCCGTTACCGGCTGCATCCAGGGCATTTCGTCGTGAAGGGCCGCTCCTAGGACGTCTACTTCATCCTCAGTCACAGGGCCTTTTAAGGTTACGCCCTTCGATACGTTCTTTAGAGGGGTGCGGTCCTCGTTCCTAAAGGTGCGCAGCGAAACGTAGTCCTTGCGGAGGTCGCGAATGAATTTTGCGCGGCGTTTGATCTTCACTTCATCTTCCGCACTCAACTCGATTTCGAGCTGATTGGCCTTCCTCATACGAAGGTGCACGAGGCGGGCCGTAAGGCGGCTTTCGACGCGGTCGTTTTCTACGGCAAAATGACGGACTCGGGAGAGAAAGGGAACTTTAACTGTCATGGAGGCCATCCGAAATAAATAATCAGATGGAGCTTCGCAGCACTGTAGCTATGGGAAAATGTGGACGCAGCCCCGCAAAGCCCCGGAAAAGGGGTATATCAATCGTTGAATGATATGAGGACGCTGCATGACATGGTTGTACTGATATGGACTATTGGGCTGTTTGGCAAGAGCGGATATGAGCTCCGTAAGCATGGCTCATCCGTTGAAAATTTCGAGACCTCTTCGCATCCACATGAACCGTTGGGGACAAGAGTTTTTCGCTCATGATGCCTTAAGTTGTAGCACCTTGAGGCTGATGGCATGCCTTAGAAACCGGAAACGACCCATTTGCCAATGCTGGGAGCCTCAATTTTAGATATCATGACCGGGGAGTTCCGGGCATAAATTTCGACAGGACTGAGGGCTGATACTGAAACAAATCGGTGAGCGGATAGATGGCCGAGATAATATTCCTCGATTTTGAAGCCTCAAGCTTGGGGGACGAAAGCTGGCCAATTGAGCTTGGTGTTTGCTGGCTCGATAATCAGGAAAAACTGCGTACGGTCTCGAAGCTCATCAAACCTCATTCCGACTGGAAGTTGAGCGCTTGGTCTGAAGCAAGTCAACGGGTACAAGGCATTGGCCTGCAGGAACTAAAAACTGCGGAACAGGCTACCGATGTAGCCCGATGGGCACTCGAACGCTTAAGCAGTTCATTGTTGTTAAGCGACGCCCCAGATTTTGACTTAAGATGGTTGAATCGCCTATTGGCCACTATAGACGCATGTGACGCCTTAAGAATAGAGAGCATACAAGAACACGCCGCAGCACGTTTTTCGGGTGGTGCCCTTGGGATGTTCCTCAAAGCCTACACTAGTAGTCGCTTTACTCATCGTGCAGCAGCAGATGCCCTCCGCCTTGGTCAAGCATGGAGATCAGCTTTGCGAAAACAGCGGCAGCGGACTAAGCCGCGCTAGCTCCGCAGTACCACAGTCAATGGCCTGCGAACCTGCGCACCGGCACGTCAAAACCTCACTAGTCATGAACGGACGCGGCGCCGCAGCTAACTAGTTGCCTCCCTTCGAAGGAAATGCAAGCATACTTTACCGAAAGCGCAATGTTAGGCATAATTGGTCGCGTCCCTAGAGTACGGTGCTTGCGGTGCAAACTTATAGGCTTCGTGTGCAGAATTATGCGAAGTGGGCGTGCCGAATTATTGGTCACAAGTCCTATTTTTTGCCAATGAAATCAGTGATAAGTGTGCAACGCTATACGCACCCCTACAGGGGGTGTAGGCGGGCGTATAGCCTCTGCCCCGCTGCCAAGTCTTAAAACGATAATCCGCCGCGCCGCTTAAACAGCGGCGCGGCGGATTTTTTTGTATCAGGCGAGTTACCCGATGATGCCGTTCAGCGTCTCGGAGGGGCGCATCACACGGGCGGTTTTCTCCGCGTCGGTGTGGTAGTAGCCGCCCAGATCGACAGCCGTGCCTTGGGCCGCGGCAAGCTCGGACAGGATGTCGGCTTCTTTGGCGGCCAGTTCCTTGGCGATGGGCGCGAACTCTGCGGCGAGCTCCGCATCATCGCTCTGCGCGGCGACAGCTTCGGCCCAGTAGCGCGCGAACCAATAGTGGCTGTCGCGGTTGTCGGGCTCACCCACCTTGCGCGAAGGGGAACGACCGTGATCGAGGATGCCCTGCGTCGCGGTTTCCACGGCATCGCCCAACACGCGCGCCTTCTCGTTGCCGCGGGCATCGGCGAGGAACTTCAGGCTTTCGCCAAGGGCGCAGAATTCGCCGAGGCTGTCCCACCGCAGGTGGTTTTGCTCCATCAACTGCTGCACGTGTTTGGGGGCCGAGCCGCCCGCCCCGGTCTCGAACAACCCGCCGCCGTTCATCAGCTTCACGATGGACAACATCTTGGCCGAGGTCGCCAGTTCCAAGATCGGGAAGAGGTCGGTCAGATAGTCGCGCAGCACGTTGCCGGTGATGGCGATGGTGTTCTCACCCTTGGTGATCGTCTCAAGCGAGGCGCGGGTGGCTTCGCGGGGGGCCATGATCTCGAACTTGTCGGCAACGCCTTGGGCCTCGAGGATGGGCTTCACGTAAGAGATCAGCTCAGCGTCATGGGCGCGGTTTGCGTCCAGCCAGAAGATCGCGCGGCAGCGTTCAGCCTTTTGACGCGAGATGGCGAGGTTGACCCAATCCTCGATCGGCGCCTTTCGCGCAGAGGAGGAGCGCCAGATGTCACCGGCCTCAACCTTATGTTGGTGCAGCACGGTGCCGTCGTCGAGGATCATTTTGACGGTGCCCGCCTCGGCCAGCTCAAAGGTGGTGGGGTGGGAGCCGTATTCCTCGGCCTTCTGCGCCATCAGGCCGATGTTCTGCACCGTGCCTGCGGTCGCCGGGTCCAGCTTGCCGTTCTCTTTGAAGAAGTTGATCGCCTCGTCATAGACCGGCGCATAGGAGCTGTCGGGGATCACGCAGTTGGCGTCATGCTCTTTGCCGTCGGGGCCCCAGCCCTTGCCGCCGGCGCGGATGAGCGCGGGCATGGAGGCGTCGATGATCACGTCGGAAGAGACATGCAGGTTGGTGATCCCCTTGTCGGAATCGACCATATACATCGGCGGACGCTCTTTCATGCAGGCGTCGATGTCGGCCATGATCTCGCTCTCGCCCTTCACGCGCTCCAGCAGATCGCCGAGACCGGAGTTGGGGTTCACGCCGAGCTCCTTGAGCTTTTGCCCATGCTTTTCGAACACCGGCGCAAGGTAGGCTTTGACCGCGTGGCCAAAGAGGATCGGGTCGGAGACCTTCATCATCGTGGCCTTGAGGTGCAGCGAGAAGAGAATGCCGTCTTCTTTGGTCTTCTCGATCTGGGTGTTGAGGAAGTCCTTCAGCGCGGCCGCGCTCATGAAGGTCGCGTCGACCACGGTGCCGGCGGGATACTCAAGCCCCTCTTTCAGCACCTTTTCCCCGTCCGCGGTTTCCAGCACGATCTTGGCGCCAGTCGCGGCGTCGAGCGTGGCCGAAACTTCGTTAGAGAAGAAATCATCGCCCGACATGGACGAAACATGCGTCTTGCTGTCGGCGGCCCAGTCCCCCATGCGGTGCGGGTTGGATTGGGCAAAACTCTTGACGGCCTTGGCCGCGCGGCGGTCGGAGTTGCCTTCGCGCAGGACCGGGTTCACGGCGGAGCCTTTGATGCCGTCATATTTGGCGCGCACGGCTTTTTCTTCGTCTGTGCTCGGCTCTTCGGGGTAGTCGGGCAGCGCGTAGCCTTGGGCCTGAAGCTCTTTGATCGCGGCGACCAGCTGCGGCACGGAGGCAGAGATGTTCGGCAGCTTGATGACATTGGCCTCGGGCGTCTTCACCAGACGGCCCAGTTCGGCCAGATCGTCGGACTGGCGCTGCGCTTCGGTCAGGTGCTCAGGGAAGGTCGCGAGGATGCGGCCTGCAAGGCTGATGTCTTTCGTGCCGACGCTCACACCAGCGGCTTCGGCGAACTTTTTGATGATCGGCAACAGCGAGGCAGAGGCCAGCTCCGGCGCTTCGTCAACTTTGGTGTAGATGATATCGGACATGATTGCTCCAAATTGCTGCATTTGCTGCCCTGATAGCGGAAGAGGCGGCGAAGGTCGACGGTATACCGCAGTATGCGGTGGGGTCGTTTCAGGAAAAAGCGGATTTCAGCCTTTTAGACAGGCCAGCTAGCGCAACCCGCGCGCTGCCGCCTAGCGGGCCACGCTGCGCAGTTGCAGAATCTGCATCCCAATCGCCATGGCCGGGCCGATCCCCACCGCGAAAAGCAGCGTGCCGAGACCCAGGGTGCCGCCCAAGGCCCAGCCGACCACGACGACCGATAACTCGATGCTCATACGCACCAGCGCGATGGGTTTGCCAGTGACCCGTTGCAGCCCCGTCATCAACCCGTCCCGCGGCCCGGGGCCGAGGTTTGCGACGAGGTAGATCGCGCCGCCAAAACCAGTCACGAAGACGCCGGTCAGCGCCAGCACGGCATTCGCCAGATAGCTGTCGAAGTGGGGCAAGATCGGCAGCGCATATTCCAGCACCAGCGCCACGATCACCGCGTTCAGAATGGTGCCGATACCGGGCGTCTGCATCAGCGGGATCCAGAGCAAAAGAACCACGGCGCTGATCAGGAAGGTCGCAAAGCCAAGGCTCCACCCCGTGATGCGGGTCACCCCTTCGGCGAAGACGGTCCAAGGGCTGACGCCGACGCCCGCGGTGACCAAAAGCGCCTCGCCCAAGCCAAACATCACCAGTCCCAGCACCAGAAACACCATCGAGGCCAATGGCGGCCTGAGCGTGAAGGCTTTGGGCGAACTCCACCGCAGCCGGGGAACAGAGGTGACAGAAAGGAAACTCACGGCGCGACCTTTGGCGGGATGCTCAAGATGCCCTGTTGTTCCAGTTTACGTCAGAACCGGCAAGGTCAATCTAGCCTGTGCCCCTCACCGCCAGCGGGAAAAGCCGAAGGTCATATAATCCTTCTGATAGGCCTCCGCCGTCAGCGCCTCGATCTCATCGTCATAGATATCGCCGAGCGTGAAGGGCCCGGGTTCCACCATCTGGGGCACGGCGGGGACGGTGGCATGGCCCTGCCCCGCAGCCAGAGCGGGGAGTTCGCTGGCCAATTCCTCTTCGCGGAGGATGCGGTCGGGCAGGCAGAACGCCCCGAACCCCGCAATGGCTTGGGCCTGAGAACACCATGCAGCATCCACCCGGATCGAAGTTTGCCCGGCCAGATTGCCTTTGAGAAACTTGAGGAAGGCAACAAAGGCGGCGCGATGCGCGTCTCGATCATATTCGGCGTCGGGGCCATCCTTTGGCAGCGGCACCTTGTAGCGGCGCATCAGCGTGTTGCGCAGCTGGCGGTAACTGCCCTCCCCCGTGGTCAGGATATGGCGGCAAAAGGCATCATGCGCGCGCAGGGCGGGATGGCGCAGCACGGTAAAGCCGCGATGCCCGCGCATTTTGCGTTTCCACTGCCGCAGCTCTTTTTGCGACATCTTCTCGCGCAGTGCCTCACGCGGGACGCCATCGAGGGCGGCGAGCCAGTCCAGCACCTGATCCTGCGGGCCGGATTTAATCGGCAGATAGATCAAGCCGCTGGTCGCCGCCGCCACATAAGAGGGCACGTTCGGCCCGCGCCGTGGCTCGAAATTGGGGGTGCGGGTCAGATCGAAACGATCGAGCCGCGCCAGCGCCTCCAGCATCTCGTCATAGTTGCTGACCTTGGCCGAGATCGGGCTGGGGTTCTGTTTCTTGAGGTTCTTGTCCAGCCCCTCCAACTGCTCATCCACGCCAAGATAGCGTGCAAGCCCGTTCATCACCTCAACGCTTTGCAGGTCTTCGTAAGCCACGTAAAATGCCGTCTGGCCGGAGGTTTGCAAACGGTTCAGCAGCGTGATCTGGAACTGCTGAAGGGCATCCAAATGGGCGCTGAACTCATCTGCATCGAAGACGGCCTGCGCCACCTTCTGCGCCTTCATATCGGTCAGTTTCCACTGCCCCGTGGCCTGCGCGATCTTCCAACTGACATAGCTTTCGACCGGGTTGCGCGTGAGCACGATCTTGGCGCAGCGCTGATCCTCGACGATCTCATCGAAAACACGCGGATCGTGGTCGTGAAAATAGCGGAAGCCGCCCAAAGCATCCTGCTGTCCCCGGATCGCCGCCAGCAGCTTTTTGGGGTTTTCGTCCCGCGTGGCCTGATCAACGCCAAGGATGGGCTCGCTTTTGGGATAGCCCATGAAGAAAGGGTTGAACGCCTCCCCATGACAGGCGATCCCGGCAAAGGCGTTCAGGTTCGCCTCTAGGAAGTTGGACCCGGTCCGCATCTCGGCGAAGACCACGAAACTGTCGAATTTGTCGCGCATGGGTTATTTCACCAGATAGGGTTTGGGGGAAGGTTTGGCATCGGCGCTGCCCCCTTGGGCGACCGAAAAATCGCCGACCAAATAAGGGTGCATGCCTTGGTTCTTGAGGTTCTGGAGGAACTGGCCGAAGCCGTTCAGATCAACCATGCGCGGCGCCTCTGACAGGCGGCGCAGACGGGGGCGGCCAATTTCGTCAAGGATATCTTGCAAAGGCTCCATCGGCGCTTCGATGAAATCGGCCATGGTCCAGACCCGCACACGCGCCTTGGTATAGGGCGAATTCAGTACATCCAAATGCGTGCTTTCCGTCTTCTGCAGCTTGGCGGCCAGACGGCGGATATCTGCGAAATCAAGGTTCGAGCGGAACAGCGGCACCGCCCAAGCGCCGGTGATGACCGAAATATGCGCGTTCGGGTCCTTGGCCACACGCCAGTTGATGTCTTGATTGTCCATCGGGCCGAACTGAAAGCACTGACGCTCGCCCCGGGTGTTCCAAATCAGATTGGTCAAGAACGCACTGGCGTTGTGATCGCGCAGCACCGGGTTGTCCGACAAGGCACCGTTCAGCGCGGTTTCCCCGCCCGCGAAATGCACCCGGTCGGGGGCAAAGAGATGCCCATGCACGCGCGCCCCGCTGGCCCGGCTGAGCCAATGTTCAAAATCCTCGAAAATCTCGGTAAAGCCCTGAAACATCGAATAGGGCGCGGCAGTGACGCCATTCTCCCAATCCTCGTTTGGAAAACGGCTTTGCATATAAAGCCCCGCACGGCCCCGGGTGCGCCGCTCCACCGCCTTGGCAAAGATGCGGTCGATCTTGCCGGGGTTCGGCTCGGTCTTTTTCATCGCACCGGCAGGGTCGGTCAAGAAGGCCTCATAGAGCCTGTCGGCATGGGGCCAAATCTTGCGTGCTACGAAACAATCAGAGCGGCGCAAAAGCTGGAGGTGATCGTCGTAAAAGATATGCGGTTTGCCCTGAAAATCGAACTTAGACAGGGTCAGCGACCGGCTTTCGATCTTGCTGGAATAGAGCCGTGCAAGGGTCTGGAAATAGCTTTCGTCCGGGATCCAAACATGGCGAAAGAACTTGTCATAGGTGGGCCGGTCGGGGTCTTGCAAGATCGCCGACAGGGTGCGCCGGGTCAGGCACCACCATTGCGAGCCCATATGCGGCACGATCCCGCGCGGCATCCGGCGTTTTAGCCGCAGTAGGCGCTGCACCTCGACCGCGCGGTCGAACAGATAGCGGTTGCGCCGCCATGAAAAAGGGAAGCGCAGGGTAAACCGCTCTGCATCCAGCCCGCCCACGGTCCAAGGCACATCTGCCGTAGTGGCGCTTTCGATGAAATCGGTCTGGGGACGGTCGTCAAGATAGTCGATCAACTCCTGCACCGGGCGCAGCGGCAGGCAAGAGCCGGAGGCCAGATAGACATGGCGCACCTTGGGAAAGCGCGAGAGCATCATCTCCGCCGCCCCCTGAGAGGCGGCAACGATCCCCCAAGTGCCCCATTCGCAGCGCTTGCGCGGGCTAAAGCAGACATCCTTGAGATCCGACAGCGCCGCCACAAAGGCATCATGCGCCCGCCGGGGCACCGCCTTGTCGATATGGATCACCACCGGACAGCCCGCCGCCGCCCAATGCCGCGCGACCTGCTCGGCCCGGTCAAAAGCGTTGTGCACCAACATGACGATCCCGACGCTCATGCCCAGTTCCCCTTGGACATGAGGCCCAGGATCTCAAGCTGTCGCCAATTGATGTAGCGTTCCGACCATTTGCACCAAAGCTGCGGGTCGTCTTTCAGCTGTTCGGCATAGGCTTTGTATTCGACCGAAGCCGCGTAATGCTCGCTACGCTGCAACTCCTCCGCCGCCTTGGCCCCGAAGGTGTCGAGGAATTTGGCGTGCAAGAGGACGCCCGAGGCTTTCTCTCCGCCCCATTCGTCATAGACCTGATTAAGCCCGCGCGGCAGCAGCATATGGGTCGAGCTGACATAGGCATAGCGCCGATCCCATTTGACCAGCGGCACCTTGTTCAGCGCGGGCGCCTTGGCAGGCGCATCGGGGAAGAACACCCGCGCCCGTGGACCGCCCTGTATCCAGAGATTCCCAAACCGCCGATTGCGCGAAATGGTGTAATTGCCACTGTCGAACCATGCGGCGATCTCAATCGGGTTCTGCCCCGCCTGATAGGGCTCCTCGTCAAGCCGCCCCTTGGGATACATATCCAGCAGCATCGCCGAAAAGCTCTTGATCGAAGAGGCATCAAGCCAATCGGTCAGCGCCCGCAGGGGGCGCGTGTCACAAAAGGGGTAGACCAAAAACTCATCCGGATCGACCGTCAGCGCCCAATGGCCATGGGCGTATTTCATCTGCAACCAGTTCAGCCAATCCACCCCAAAGCGGGCGCGTTTGTAGCTGGCCTTGGCGCTCCAGACCGAGACATCGGGTTGCTTGGCCAGATAGTCGAGCGCGCCATCGTCGCTGTCATTATCGACAAAGAAGAAATGCCCGACGCCCATCTCGCGGTAGTATTTCAGGAAATAGGGCAGCCGGATCGCTTCGTTGCGCTGCGTGCAGAACAGCAGAATATCGTCGGCTTTGATCTGCGCCGTCCGGTTCGCCACAGAGGTCAACTCGCGCCGCTTGCGGAAGGCGCGGATGCGCCAGCGCTTGCGTTGCAGCCGCAACCGATATGACTGAATTAAGCCCAAACCGCCCCTTACCTATCGCGTCTGACCGCCCCTCTACCGCGCCATCACGTCGACTTTAACACGGTCTTGAAGTGTTCGGCCCATGTTGGCGCGATAAAAGTCGTCGCAGGGCGCGGGTCTGGCACAGATGCGGCCCATTCTTCGATTGTTCTGATCCATGAATAGGGTTCGCTCAGGGGCGCGTAAACGGCTTTGTCACCCAAGACCTCATGCAAGACCGGCAAATCGTTGCATAAAACACGCGTTCCAAGGCTCAGCGCCTCTGCCGGGGGCAGGCCAAACCCCTCTGCATGGCTGGGGAAGAGCATCCCCGCCGCCCCCTGCACCAAGGCCGCCAATCCTGTGTCGCTAAGGTTCGCTAGCTCTTGCGCAGAGCCGTTTTCGGGCAGCCGGTCGAGCCGGCCGAAAACCGCGCTGTTGTTCCACCCCCGCGCCCCGCAGATCAGCAAAAGCGGCGCATCGGGCCCCATCTTTTGCCACAGGTCCAGCAAAAACCCGTGGTTCTTGCGCGGCTCGATCGTACCGACAACGACGAAATAGGGACGCTCTGGCGGAAGCCCTGCAGGCAGCTCGCCAGCATCGGGCGCGGGCAGATCGACGCCAAGATGCGCGACGACGGCAGGCGGAACCCGCCCGCGCATCTGCGCCTCGCTGCGCTGCCGCGTGTCTTGCGAGTTGTAAATCACCAGATCGGCCTGCGCGCTCACCCGGTCGATCTTGGCCCGAAACGGCGCAACGGAGCCGGGGCGTTGGTAGGCGGGATATTCCAATGGGATCACGTCATGGATCAGAACGGCACTTCGCCCCCGCGCCTGTTTCACGGCACCCAGAACCCGATCCGTCAGGTTGCTGTGCCCGACATTCAGATAGGCAAATCCCGGCGGCAGATGCCGGGCAAGCATCGCGGGCAACCCGGCCGGAACGCAGCGCGCGACCGCCAAACGCCGCAAGTCGCTTTCCGCCCGGCTCAGCGCCACGGCACGCCCCCGCGGCAGGCGCGAAAGCAGATCCGCCCGCCCCCAAGGAATGCGCCCCCTAAGCCGATCCTGAAAGCCCCGCATCCCATCGCGGTCCAGCAGGACATAGCCCAAAGCGGTGCGCGCTACTCCAAAAAGCGGCGCGTCCTCTGTCAAAAGATGTGAGAGATAGGCCAGTTCGACCCGATCCACCCCCGTCGCGCCCCGCCCAACCCGACGCAAACTGCGCGTCAGGTCCAACAGCCGCGCGGGGGGAGACTGAGGCTTTTGCAAAGGTCCGCTTTTCGCCCTTACTGCGCCGCGCGGTCGACTTGCGAGATGCTTTGCAGATAGGCCGAAAGATCGTCGCGCAATTCTTCACGGGCGAGGCCGAAGGCCACGGTCGCTTGCAGAAAGCCCGCTTTAGAGCCGCAATCGAAACGCTGCCCGCGGAAACGGAAGCCATAGACATCGCGGTCTTGCTCGATCTCTTGGGCGATCGCATCGGTCAATTGAATTTCACCGCCCGAGCCGGATTTCAGCTTGTTCAGGTTCTTTAAAACAGTCGGCGCCAGAATATAGCGCCCGATCACCGCGAGGTTCGATGGTGCTTCGTCGACAGCAGGCTTTTCAACCATGCCATTGACCTTCACACGATCACCGCGCTCTTCGCTGGTATCGAGAATGCCGTAAGAGGATGTGCGGGAAGGCTCCACCTCCATCGCGGCGACCATGCTGCCGCCGGTTTCCTCATAGGCCTCGACCATCTGTTGAAGACAAGGTTTCTCCGCCGCGATCACGTCATCCGGCAGCATAACGGCAAAGGGCTCATTGCCGATCAAACGGCGCGCGCACCAGACCGCATGGCCCAAGCCCAGCGCCTTGTGCTGGCGAATATAGGCGATTGCGCCGCTGTCCATATTGGTGCTTTGCAGCGTCTCCAAAAGCTCGGTCTTGCCCTTTTTACGCAACTCCTGCTCAAGCTGCGGCGCGTGATCGAAGTAATCCTCCAGCGCGCCTTTTCCGCGCGAGGTCACGAAGATGAACTCTTTGATCCCGGCGGCGCGCGCCTCATCGATTGCATATTGAACCAAGGGCCGGTCGACGAGGGTCATAATCTCTTTCGGCACCGATTTGGTGGCGGGCAGAAAGCGTGTCCCCATGCCTGCAACGGGGAAAATCGCTTTTGTAACCTTCTTGCGCATTTTAATCCTTACAACTTATTCGAAATATACAGAACGCCCCGGTCAATTTACCTGCGTCTTCCTACCGGCGATGATCATCGCCGAAACCGCGCTGTCTGGCAACTCGGTTAACTTCCCTTTGCAGCCTGTCGAGGCGCCGAGTTAAGCGGAAAACCGCGTCATCCCGTGTGGACTTTCCGTATAT
>NZ_JBIFFO010000033.1:0-19127 GCF_043557115.1 Sulfitobacter sp. 1A13679 | reverse complement strand
GTGGGAGAGTAGGTCATCGCCAAACCTAATAAGTTCCTAGACTACAGTATCTCTCTACGATGATCAGATTAACAAAACCGCCGCAGCTCATAGCTGCGGCGGTTTTGTGTTTGAGGGGGGCGGGGAGTGGTGCCCAATAACTGTCTATTTTCCGCCCTTCACTTGGCGCAATGGATCGGTAACTCTTTCGCAACTGCGTAGAGAGACTGATATGACGCCCCCCATTGATAAGGCTGCCACTTCTTCGTCCGACTTGGACCCCGCCGCGATGTCTGCGATTCGGAATGTCATGGCAGATGCGGAGAGTGCTCCGGACCCACGCGCCGGTTCGGGGCTGGCAGAGCCGCCGGTGGCCCCTCGGCGGCCGGGGCGCGTGGCTTTTCCGGATTTGCCGGAGCCGGAAGCCGTTGACGTTAAAATTAGGAAGGCGTCACGCCATAGGATTCGTGCGAAACGTCCTCCGGCCCGGGCGGTGATCCTCAGCCTTCTAGCGCTGGCGATGGTTCTGCGCCCTTGGTTAGTGTTCGGCGTGCTATTCGTTACAGTGTTTGTCGTGTTGGGGGTCTTCCTCGCCCTCGGTTATGATGGGTTTTGGCAGCGAGCGATGGCGCTTGGGCGCTGGTATGCCGCGCGGCGGCCCGAGCGTGCGGCGGCGCTTCATGCGCGTTTGGATGCTTTCGCCATGAAATGGGACGCCATGCTCGACCGATTCCCCGAAGGCACCGTCGACGGGCTGTATCTTCCTGACTTTGGCGAGATGGCAGCGGCAGAGGCGCGGCATGACGCGGCGCTTGACCGCCGGTTCGATCGTCTGCGCGACCCGGAAGGCTGAGGCGCGCGCGAAGATGTCTTGAAACTAGGGGGCGGACCCGTTACATCCGCCCAATCGGGCAACAGGGAAAGATGTCATGGCCACCACCAATCCGCTTCAGTTCATCCAGCAGGTTCGCACCGAAGTTGCAAAGGTTGTTTGGCCGACAAAGCGCGAAGTGATGCTGACCACGGTGATGGTCTTTATCCTTGCCGCACTGACAGCTGTTTTCTTTGCGATTGTCGATATCCTGATCCGCGGCGGTTTGCAGCAGATCCTTGGGATGTTCGGCTGAGCACCGCCCGCATGGGTGATTTTATCTTTACACCCTTGAAACCTGCGTCTGCGCGGGCTATTGCGCAGACCTGACCTGAAAAGGGCGTGCGGCGATTCGAGTTGCGCGCCGATTTTTTGTTCAGATGTTGCGGGGCTTGGCCCCCGTGTTAATTGACGAATTTCATGCCGGGGCAGCCCGCATGGCAAGACAGGGACCAGAGTTCAGATGGCAAAACGGTGGTATTCGGTCAGTGTCCTGTCGAACTTCGAAAAGAAGATCGCCGAGCAGATCCGCGCGTCCGTGGCCGAGCAGGAACTTGAAGACCAGATCGACGAAGTGCTGGTGCCCACCGAAGAGGTGATCGAGGTCCGGCGCGGCAAGAAGGTGACAACCGAGCGTCGCTTCATGCCCGGCTATGTGCTGGTGCATATGGAAATGTCCGACGCAGGCTATCACCTGATCAACTCGATCAACCGCGTCACCGGTTTCCTTGGACCGCAGGGCCGTCCGATGCCGATGCGCGATGCCGAGGTTCAGGCGATCTTGGGTCGCGTGCAGGAAGGCGAAGAAGCGCCGCGCACGCTGATCCACTTCGAGGTCGGTGAGAAAGTGAAGGTCGCCGATGGTCCGTTTGAGGATTTCGACGGCATGATCGAAGAGGTGGACGACGAGAACCAGCGTCTCAAGGTTTCGGTCTCGATCTTTGGCCGGGAGACCCCGGTTGAATTGGAATTCACTCAGGTCAACAAGCAGGTCTGAGTGTGCGGCGGGGTACACCCCGCCATCCCGGCATCTGAGGGTGTCGGTCATTGTGGGAGGGACGGGCGCCGCGGCGTCTAGGCCCGCACCACGCAACGAAGAACCCGCGGGGCGCGCCCCAAGGGTGTTGAAAGGAGAAGGCCAATGGCCAAGAAACTCGTCGGTACGATGAAGTTGCAAGTTAAAGCGGGTCAAGCAAACCCGTCCCCGCCCGTGGGTCCCGCCCTCGGTCAGCGCGGCATCAACATCATGGAATTCTGCAAGGCGTTCAACGCCAAGACCGCAGACATGGAGCCGGGCGCACCGTGCCCCACCGTGATCAGCTACTATCAGGACAAGTCCTTCACCATGGACATCAAGACGCCCCCGGCGTCCTACTACCTGAAAAAAGCTGCCAAGGTGAACTCCGGCGCGAAAACGCCTTCGCGTGAAACCGTCGGCACCGTGACCACCAAGCAGTTGCGCGAAATCGCAGAAGCAAAAGCCGCCGACCTGTCCGCGAACGACGTGGAAGCGGCGATGAAAATCATTCTGGGCTCTGCCCGGTCCATGGGCATCGAGGTGAAGTAAGATGGCAAAACTTGGAAAACGCACCCGCGCCGCCCGTGAAGCTTTTGCTGGCAAAGAAGAGATCACCGTTGAAGAAGCGGTAAGCCTCATCAAAGCGAACGCCACCGCGAAGTTCGACGAAACCATCGAGATCGCGATGAACCTCGGTGTTGACCCGCGTCACGCAGACCAGATGGTCCGCGGCGTTGTCGGTCTGCCCAACGGCACCGGCAAAACCATGCGCGTTGCTGTCTTCGCCCGTGGTGCGAAAGCTGAAGAAGCCGAAAAGGCTGGCGCAGATATCGTTGGCGCAGAAGACCTGATGGAAACCGTGCAGTCCGGCAAGATCGACTTCGATCGTTGCATCGCGACACCCGACATGATGCCGATCGTTGGCCGTCTGGGTAAAGTGCTTGGCCCGCGCAACCTGATGCCGAACCCCAAGGTTGGCACCGTGACCATGGACGTCGCTGACGCCGTGAAAGCGGCCAAGGGCGGTGAAGTTCAGTTCAAAGCCGAAAAGGGCGGTGTCGTCCATGCAGGCGTTGGCAAACTGTCCTTCGACGAAGCCAAGCTGGTTGAGAACATCCGTGCCTTCGTTGGCGCGGTGTCCAAAGCCAAGCCTGCCGGTGCCAAAGGCACATATATGAAAAAGATCAACCTGAGCTCCACAATGGGCCCAGGCGTGTCGGTTGCTGTCGAAAACGCAACCGCCGAGTGATCCTGTGGGGTGGGGGCCAGCCTCCCACCTTACGACCCGAGATTTGGCGGCTTCGGTCGCCAGATACGCAAGGACCAGAAGATCGGTCCGCGCGTCTGTCCGAGACGGAGGGTTTGGGCCACGGCCTGAATAATTCCTTCCTGAGATGGGAAACCGGAAATTCCTGCCTTCGGGCGGTTTTGGCCGGGACCCTGACATTGGACCCGAATGGGGTGCAGAAGACCGCATCCTGAACTGAGCCGGGGGGCAACCCCCAAATTTGGAGTGAAACTGTGGATAGAGCACAAAAAGAACAGTTGGTCGACGAACTCGGCCAAATCTTTGAAAGCTCTGGCGTCGTTGTGGTTAGCCACTACGTCGGTTTGACAGTTGCCGAAATGCAGGACCTTCGGGCGCGCGCACGCGCTGCCGGCGGGGCCGTGCGTGTTGCCAAAAACAGGCTCGCCAAGATCGCCCTTGAGGGCAAGCCATGCGAAAGCATTGCTGACCTTCTGACGGGTATGACCGTTCTGACCTACTCTGAGGATCCTGTGGCCGCGGCCAAGGTTGCTCAGGAGTTCGCCAAGGAAAACAGCAAGCTTGTTATCCTCGGCGGCGCAATGGGTGAGAACGCGTTGGACGCCGCCGGTGTCGAAGCCGTGTCGAAAATGCCTTCGCGCGAGGAGCTTATCTCCTCCATCGCGGGCATGCTTGGCGCACCTGCTTCGAACATCGCCGGGGCCATTGGCGCACCTGCAAGCAACATCGCATCCATCTTGTCCACCATCGAGGACAAGGCGGCTGCGTAAGGCAAATCGTCAAACTGGCGCACGGGTTGAACACGCGCGTTGGAACACACATATCGTAACGGAAAGAGCTAAACATGGCTGATCTGAAAAAACTGGCAGAAGACATCGTTGGTCTGACTCTGCTTGAAGCACAAGAACTGAAAACCATCCTGAAAGACGAGTACGGCATCGAGCCCGCCGCTGGCGGCGCAGTGATGATGGCCGGCCCTGCTGAAGGTGGCGCTGCCGAAGAAGAAAAGACCGAATTCGACGTCGTTCTGAAGAACGCCGGCGCATCCAAGATCAACGTGATCAAGGAAGTCCGCGGCATCACAGGTCTCGGCCTGAAAGAAGCCAAAGACCTGGTCGAAGCCGGTGGCAAGATCAAAGAAGGCGTCGACAAAGCCGAAGCCGAAGACATCAAAGGCAAGCTGGAAGCAGCTGGCGCCGAAGTCGAGCTGGCCTAAGCCAGAGGTGCGTGTCCTCACGCACCACGCATGAACAAGGGCTGGACGGGAATTTTCCTGTCCAGCCTGACCTGTTTTGACGAATGTTCCCCGCGGGAGCATTTCTCTGGAGAGGTCCAAGGTCGGAAGGGGTGCAGTGGGACGCATTCCAAGAATTGACCCGGATTTTCCGCTCTTATGGGCGCGCACCACGGCCCCGGTGGTTGATGCGCTCGGCGAGAGACACGAAAGGTGACACGACACATGGCACAATCCTTCCTTGGCCAGAAACGTCTGCGTAAATATTACGGCAAGATCCGCGAAGTGCTGGAGATGCCGAACCTCATCGAGGTTCAGAAATCCTCCTATGATTTGTTCCTGAATTCCGGCGACGCCGAGATCCCCACCGATGGTGAGGGGATCACGGGCGTTTTCCAGTCGGTCTTCCCGATCAAGGACTTTAACGAAACTTCGGTACTCGAATACGTCAAGTACGAGCTGGAAAAGCCCAAGTACGACGTTGAGGAATGCCAGCAGCGCGACATGACCTACAGCGCGCCTTTGAAGGTGACACTGCGCCTCATCGTGTTCGATGTGGACGAAGACACCGGCGCCAAGTCCGTCAAAGACATTAAGGAACAAGACGTCTTCATGGGCGACATGCCCCTGATGACCCCGAACGGCACCTTCGTTGTCAACGGCACCGAGCGTGTGATCGTCTCCCAGATGCACCGCTCCCCGGGCGTGTTCTTTGACCACGACAAGGGCAAGACCCACTCCTCGGGCAAGCTGCTCTTCGCCTGCCGCATCATCCCCTACCGCGGCTCCTGGCTGGACTTCGAGTTCGACGCCAAGGACATCGTCTATGCCCGCATCGACCGTCGCCGCAAGCTGCCGGTGACGACCCTGCTCTATGCCCTGGGGCTGGACCAAGAAGGCATCATGAATGCCTATTACAACACCGTCACCTTCAAGTTGGAGAAGAACAAGGGTTGGGTTGCGCCCTTCTTCCCCGACCGCGTGCGCGGCACCCGTCCGACCTACGATCTGATCGACGCCAACACCGGCGAGATCCTCTTCGAGGCCGGCAAGAAAGTCACCCCCCGTGCGGTCAAGAAACTCTTGGACGAAGGCAAGGTCAAGGAACTGCTGCTGCCCTTCGACCACATCGTCGGCAAGTTCGTCGCGCGTGACATCATCAACGAGGAAACCGGTGCGATCTACGTCGAGGCCGGTGACGAGTTGACGCTGGAATACGACAAGGACGGCACGCTGATCGGCGGCACCGCGAAGGAGCTGATCGACGCCGGCATCACCGAAATTCCGCTGCTGGACATCGACAACGTCAACGTCGGCCCCTACATGCGCAACACCATGGCGATGGACAAGAACATGAACCGCGACACCGCGCTCATGGACATCTACCGCGTCATGCGCCCGGGCGAGCCGCCCACCGTCGAGGCCGCCTCCGCGCTCTTCGACACGCTGTTCTTCGATAGCGAACGCTATGACCTCTCGGCTGTTGGCCGCGTGAAAATGAACATGCGTCTGGCGCTTGATAAGCCCGACACGCAGCGCACGCTGGACCGTGATGACATCGTCGCCTGTATCAAGGCGCTGGTGGACCTCCGCGATGGCCGCGGCGACATTGACGACATCGACCACCTCGGCAACCGCCGTGTGCGTTCGGTCGGCGAGCTGATGGAAAACCAGTACCGCGTTGGCCTGCTGCGCATGGAGCGCGCGATCAAAGAGCGTATGTCCTCGGTCGAGATCGACACCGTGATGCCGCAAGACCTGATCAACGCCAAGCCCGCCGCGGCTGCGGTGCGTGAATTCTTCGGCTCCTCGCAGCTGTCGCAGTTCATGGACCAAACCAACCCGCTGTCGGAGGTGACGCACAAGCGTCGTCTTTCGGCGCTTGGGCCGGGCGGTCTGACCCGTGAACGTGCGGGCTTCGAGGTGCGCGACGTGCACCCGACACACTATGGCCGGATGTGCCCGATTGAAACGCCGGAAGGTCCGAACATCGGTCTGATCAACTCGCTGGCCACTTTCGCCCGCGTGAACAAATACGGCTTCATCGAAACGCCTTACCGCGTTGTGAAGGACAGCAAGGTCACCGATGAGGTGCACTATATGTCTGCGACCGAGGAAATGCGTCACACCGTGGCGCAGGCGAACGCCAACCTCGACGATGACATGAAGTTCGTGAACGAGATGGTATCGACCCGCCAGTCCGGCGATTACACGCTGGCGCCGACCGAGAACGTGGACCTGATCGACGTGAGCCCGAAACAGTTGGTCTCGGTCGCTGCCTCGCTGATCCCGTTCCTCGAAAACGACGACGCCAACCGCGCTCTCATGGGCTCGAACATGCAACGTCAGGCCGTACCGCTTCTGCAAGCTGAGGCACCGCTTGTCGGCACCGGCATCGAAGAAGTTGTGGCGCGCGATTCGGGCGCGGCCTACACGGCACGCCGCGCGGGTATCATCGACCAAGTCGATGCGTCGCGTATCGTGATCCGGGCCACCGAGGATCTGGAACTGGGCGACGCGGGCGTGGACATCTACCGCATGCGCAAGTTCCAGCGCTCGAACCAGAACACCTGCATCAACCAGCGTCCGCTGGTGAAGGTGGGCGAGAAGGTCACCAAGGGTCAGGTCATCGCCGATGGTCCGTCGACCGATATGGGGGAACTGGCGCTCGGCAAGAACGTCGTCGTCGCCTTCATGCCGTGGAACGGCTACAACTACGAAGACTCCATCCTGATCTCCGAGCGGATCTCCCGCGACGACGTCTTCACCTCGATCCACATCGAGGAATTCGAAGTCGCCGCGCGTGACACCAAGCTCGGGCCGGAAGAGATCACCCGCGACATCCCGAACGTCGGCGAGGAAGCGCTGCGCAACCTTGACGAAGCGGGCATCGTCTACATTGGTGCGGACGTGGAGCCGGGCGACATCCTCGTCGGCAAGATCACCCCGAAGGGCGAAAGCCCGATGACGCCGGAAGAAAAGCTTCTGCGCGCCATCTTTGGTGAGAAAGCCTCGGACGTGCGCGACACAAGCTTGCGCGTGAAGCCGGGCGATTTCGGCACTGTTGTCGAGGTCCGTGTCTTCAACCGTCACGGCGTCGAGAAAGACGAACGTGCGCTGCAGATCGAGCGTGAGGAAGTCGAACGTCTGGCCCGTGACCGGGACGACGAACTGGCGATCCTCGATCGCAACATTTACGCGCGTCTCAAGGACATGATCCTCGGCAAGGTTGCCGTGAAAGGCCCGAAAGGCGTGAAGGCGAACAGCCAGATCACCGAGGAACTGCTGGAAACCCTGACCCGCGGTCAGTGGTGGCAGCTGGCCCTTGAGGACGAGGATGACGCGAAGATCGTCGAAGCCCTGAACGAGCAGTACGAGATCCAGAAGCGGACCTTGGATGCGCGTTTCGAGGACAAGGTCGAGAAAGTCCGCCGTGGCGATGACCTGCCCCCGGGCGTGATGAAGATGGTCAAGGTCTTCGTGGCGGTGAAGCGCAAGCTGCAGCCGGGCGACAAGATGGCCGGTCGTCACGGGAACAAGGGTGTGATCTCGAAAGTGGTGCCGATGGAGGACATGCCGTTCCTCGCCGATGGTACCCCGGTCGATTTCTGCCTCAACCCGCTGGGTGTGCCATCGCGTATGAACGTCGGTCAGATCCTCGAGACGCATATGGGTTGGGCCGCACGCGGTCTGGGCCTGAACGTGGATGAGGCGCTGCAGGAATACCGCCGCTCGGGTGACCTGACGCCGGTGCGCGAAGCGATGCAACTGGCCTATGGCGAGGATGTCTACGAAGAAGGCATCACCGGCATGGACGAGGACACGCTGCTGGAAGCGGCTGACAACGTACGCCGCGGCGTGCCGATCGCCACACCGGTCTTCGACGGCGCCAAGGAAGCGGACGTGAACGACAGCCTCAAGCGGGCCGGGTTCGACACCTCCGGTCAGTCGGTGCTCTTCGATGGTCGGACAGGCGAGCAGTTCGCGCGTCCGGTGACCGTCGGCGTGAAGTACCTGCTGAAGCTGCACCACCTGGTGGACGACAAGATCCACGCGCGTTCGACCGGGCCGTACAGCCTCGTCACACAGCAGCCGCTGGGTGGTAAGGCACAGTTCGGTGGCCAGCGCTTCGGTGAGATGGAAGTCTGGGCTCTGGAAGCCTATGGCGCCGCCTACACCCTGCAGGAAATGCTGACCGTCAAGTCGGACGACGTCGCGGGCCGGACCAAGGTCTATGAAAGCATCGTCAAGGGCGAGGATAACTTCGAAGCGGGCATTCCTGAGAGCTTTAACGTTCTCGTCAAGGAAGTGCGCGGCCTCGGCCTGAATATGGAACTCCTGGATGCGGAGGAGGATGAGTGAGGCATAGACGGAATTTTTCAAAAATTCCGGGCCGTTTTCTTTCAAAGAAAACGGCACCCCTCACTCCCAACGCACCCCTTTCAAGGATTTGAAAATGAACCAGGAACTGACAAACAACCCGTTCAACCCGCTGACGCCGCAAAAAGCGTTTGACGAAATTAAGGTCTCTTTGGCCTCCCCCGAGCGGATCCTCAGCTGGTCCTTCGGCGAGATCAAAAAGCCGGAAACCATCAACTACCGTACGTTCAAGCCTGAGCGTGACGGCCTGTTCTGCGCGCGTATCTTTGGCCCGATCAAAGACTACGAATGCCTCTGCGGCAAATATAAGCGCATGAAGTATCGCGGCGTCGTCTGCGAGAAATGCGGTGTGGAAGTCACGCTGCAAAAGGTCCGCCGTGAGCGTATGGGCCACATCGAGCTGGCCTCGCCGGTGGCGCACATCTGGTTCCTCAAGTCGCTGCCCTCGCGCATCGGCCTGATGCTGGACATGACCCTGCGTGACCTCGAGCGCGTGCTCTACTTCGAGAACTACGTCGTGATCGAGCCGGGCCTCACCGATCTTCAATACGGTCAGATGATGACCGAAGAAGAATATATGGACGCGCAAGACGCCTATGGCATGGACGCTTTCACCGCCAACATCGGCGCCGAAGCGATCCGCGAAATGCTGGCGGCGATCGACCTTGAAGCCGAAGCCGAGAACCTGCGCGCCGATCTGAAAGAGGCGACAGGCGAGCTGAAGCCCAAGAAGATCATCAAACGTCTGAAAGTGGTCGAGAGTTTCCTTGAATCCGGCAACCGTCCGGAGTGGATGGTCATGACCGTGATCCCGGTTATCCCGCCCGAGCTGCGCCCGCTGGTGCCGCTGGACGGTGGCCGCTTCGCGACGTCTGACCTCAACGACCTCTACCGCCGCGTGATCAACCGGAACAACCGTTTGAAGCGTCTGATCGAACTGCGCGCGCCTGACATCATCGTCCGCAACGAAAAGCGGATGCTGCAGGAATCCGTCGATGCTCTGTTCGACAACGGCCGCCGTGGCCGCGTCATCACCGGTGCCAACAAGCGCCCGCTGAAGTCGCTCTCGGACATGCTGAAAGGTAAGCAGGGTCGCTTCCGTCAGAACCTTTTGGGTAAGCGCGTCGACTTTTCCGGCCGTTCGGTCATTGTGACCGGCCCGGAGTTGAAGCTGCACCAATGTGGTCTGCCTAAGAAGATGGCCTTGGAACTCTTCAAGCCGTTCATCTACTCGCGGCTTGAGGCCAAAGGTCTGTCCTCCACCGTGAAGCAGGCGAAGAAGTTGGTCGAGAAAGAGCGTCCCGAGGTTTGGGACATTCTGGATGAGGTGATCCGTGAACACCCCGTCATGCTCAACCGCGCGCCGACGCTGCACCGTCTTGGCATTCAGGCGTTTGAACCCGTCCTGATCGAAGGCAAGGCGATCCAGCTGCACCCGCTGGTCTGCTCGGCCTTTAACGCCGACTTCGACGGTGACCAGATGGCCGTTCACGTCCCGCTCTCGCTGGAAGCCCAGCTGGAAGCGCGTGTTCTGATGATGTCCACGAACAACGTTCTGTCGCCCGCGAACGGCGCGCCGATCATCGTGCCGTCGCAGGATATGATCTTGGGTCTCTACTACACGACTCTTGAGCGTGAAGGCATGGTTGGCGAAGGCATGGTCTTCGGCTCCGTCGACGAGGTGCAGCACGCCCTCGACGCCGGTGCGGTTCACCTGCACTCGAAGATCAAGGCGCGGATCAAACAGATCGACGCTGAAGGCAACGAAGTGATGATGCGCTTTGACACGACCCCCGGTCGTATCCGTCTTGGTGCGCTTCTGCCGCTGAACGCCAAAGCGCCGTTTGATCTGGTCAACCGTCTGCTGCGCAAGAAAGAAGTGCAGCAGGTCATCGACACCGTCTACCGTTACTGCGGTCAGAAAGAGTCGGTCATCTTCTGTGACCAGATCATGACCATGGGTTTCCGCGAAGCTTTCAAAGCGGGCATCTCCTTCGGCAAGGACGACATGCTGATCCCCGACACCAAATGGCCGCTGGTTGAAGAAACCCGCGAGCAGGTGAAGGACTTTGAACAGCAGTATATGGACGGCCTGATCACTCAGGGTGAAAAGTACAACAAAGTCGTCGATGCATGGTCGAAGTGTAACGACAAGGTAACCGAGGCGATGATGGGCTCCATCTCCGCCGTGACTCACCATGAGAACGGTTCCGAGAAAGAGCCGAACTCGGTCTACATGATGGCTCACTCCGGTGCTCGTGGCTCGGTCACGCAGATGAAACAGCTGGGCGGGATGCGCGGCTTGATGGCGAAGCCGAACGGCGACATCATCGAGACGCCGATTATCTCGAACTTTAAAGAAGGTCTGACCGTTCTCGAGTACTTCAACTCGACACACGGTGCGCGGAAAGGTCTGTCGGATACCGCTCTGAAAACAGCGAACTCCGGTTACCTGACACGCCGTCTGGTGGACGTGGCGCAAGACTGCATCGTGCGCGAGCATGACTGCGGCACCGAAACCGCGATCACCGCCGAAGCGGCTGTCAACGATGGTGAGGTTGTCTCTTCGCTGGCCGAGCGTCTGCTGGGCCGTGTGGCGGCGGACGACATCCTCGTGCCGGGCACCGACGACGTGCTCGTCCCGGCGGGGACGCTGATCGACGAGCGCATGTCGGATGCCATCGACGAGGCTGGCGTGCAGTCCGCACGGATCCGCAGCCCGCTGACCTGTGATGCCGAAGAGGGCGTCTGCGCCATGTGCTATGGCCGTGACCTCGCGCGCGGCACGCTGGTCAACCAAGGTGAGGCCGTTGGCATCATCGCGGCCCAGTCGATTGGTGAACCCGGTACACAGCTGACGATGCGGACCTTCCACATCGGCGGTGTTGCGCAGGGTGGTCAGCAGTCCTTCCTTGAGGCCAGCCAGTCGGGCAAGGTCGCTTTCGAGAACGCACAGACGCTTGAGAACAGCGCCGGTGAAGTGCTCGTCATGGGCCGGAACATGAAGCTGTTGATCGTCGATGAGAATGGTGAGGAGCGGGCCAGCCACAAGATCGGCTACGGCACCAAGCTGCACGTCAAAGAAGGCGTCGACGTGGCGCGCGGTGACAAGCTGTTCGAATGGGACCCTTACACCCTGCCGATCATCGCCGAGAAACCCGGTACGACCAAATACGTCGACCTCGTGTCGGGCATCGCGGTCAAGGAAGACACCGACGAAGCAACCGGCATGACCCAGAAGATCGTGATCGACTGGCGCGCGGCCCCCAAGGGCAACGAGCTTAAGCCCGAGATCATCTTGGTCGGTGAAGATGGCGAACCGGTCCGCAACGATGCGGGCAACCCGGTGACCTATCCGATGTCGGTGGATGCGGTTCTGTCCGTTGAGGACCAGACGCAGGTTCAGGCCGGTGACATCATCGCGCGTATTCCGCGTGAAGGTGCCAAGACCAAGGACATTACCGGTGGTCTGCCGCGTGTGGCCGAACTCTTTGAGGCGCGTCGCCCCAAGGATCACGCCATCATCGCGGAAATCGACGGCTATGTCCGCTTTGGCAAGGACTACAAGAACAAGCGTCGCATCGCGATTGAAAGCTCGGATGATCCGGACGTGAAGGTTGAATACATGGTGCCCAAGGGGAAACACATCCCCGTTGCGGAAGGCGATTTCGTGCAGAAGGGTGACTACATCATGGACGGCAACCCCGCGCCGCACGACATTCTGGCGATCATGGGCGTCGAAGCCTTGGCCGAGTACATGATTGACGAAGTGCAGGACGTTTACCGTCTGCAGGGTGTGAAGATTAACGACAAACACATCGAAGTCATCGTGCGTCAGATGCTGCAGAAGTGGGAAATCCAGGAAAGCGGCGACACCACGCTGCTCAAGGGCGAACACGTCGACAAGCAGGAGTTCGATCAGGCCAACGAGAAGGCGCTCAAGAAGGGTGGCCGCCCCGCCAAGGGCGAACCGATCCTGTTGGGCATCACCAAGGCGTCGCTGCAGACCCGCAGCTTCATCTCTGCCGCGTCCTTCCAGGAAACAACGCGCGTGCTGACCGAAGCTTCGGTTCAGGGCAAGCGGGACAAACTGGTCGGTCTGAAAGAGAACGTCATCGTGGGCCGTCTGATCCCCGCCGGTACCGGCGGTGCGACCCAGCAGATGCGCAAAGTGGCGACAGACCGCGACAATGTCGTGATCGAAGCGCGCCGCGAAGAGGCCGAAGCCGCCGCCCGTCTGGCCGCGCCGGAAGCCTCTGTGGAGGACGACATCGTCGGTGGCGATGTGTTCAACACGGCGGTCGGTGACGACGAGAGCCGCGATTGATCGCAGCACCGCATTGAAAAGCCAAAGCCCCCGCAGTGACGCTGCGGGGGCTTTTTTATGGGGTGGGCAAATGCCGCGGCCAGACACCACCCCGGGGGGCTGGTTTCTAAGGCCAAAGCCTTATATCCGCCACATAGTCCGAATAGGTTTGCAAAAGCTTAACCGTCGTAAGGTGCTTTGATGACGTCCCGCATTCTACATATCGACGACGACCCGATCGTTCTGGAACTGGTCAAGATGATCTTTTCCGACGACAGGTCGCTGAGCTTTGTCTCCTGTCTGAACGCCCGCGATGCGCTGGCGGTGGTCGATGATCTCAAGCCTGACCTGATCATCAGCGATATTTCCATGCCGGATATGGGCGGGTTGGAACTGGCCCATCGGTTTGGCGAGAATCCGGCCATCGCCGGGACGCCGATCATCTTTCTCAGCGGGCGCACCCGCGATCTTGAGGTCTATGACGCCTTCCGCGATCTGGCGGCCACGGTGATGCAAAAGCCGGTCGAGCCGGGGTTGCTGCGCAGCACGGTGCGCAATCTGCTGCTCAGCCAGCAGCAGCCGGTGGCGCAGGCTTCGAACCAGTAGAGCGCACCAATCTGGGCGGCGCGGGCCGCCGTTCTTGACAGCTCCCGTAGCCGCTGCCAGTCATTCGGGGGCGGCAGTGATATAAGCCGCACCATTTTTCCCGGAGCGCTTTCATGTCCCCCAATACCATCGGCGCGCTGCTGATGATCGCCTCGATGGCCTGTTTCACGTTTAACGACACGCTGCTCAAAATGACCGATGGGGCGCTGCCCCTGTTTCAGCTGTTGTTCCTGCGGGGGGTGACGACTTCGGTGCTGATCTTGGCCCTTAGTCGGCAGCTTGGTCGGATCGATTTTCGGCTTCAAGCGCGGGACTGGCAGGTCATCGGCCTGCGTTCGGTGGCCGAGATCGCGGCGGCATATTTCTTTCTCACCGCGTTGTTCAACATGCCCTTGGCGAATGTCACCGCCATCCTTCAAGTCGTGCCGCTTTCGGTGACGCTAGCGGCGGCGCTGGTGTTCCGCCAGGCCGTGGGCTGGCGGCGTTTGGTCGCCATCGGCATTGGTTTCTGCGGCGTGCTGCTGATCGTCAAGCCGGGGGCGGAAGGGTTCAATATCTGGTCGATCTACGTTCTGATCGCCGTGCTCTGCGTAACAGTCCGTGACCTGTCGACCCGTGCCCTGTCCCCGGCGGTGCCCTCAATGACCGTGACTTTGGTGACCGCCCTGTCGGTGATGACGGCGGCAGGTTTGGCGTCGCTGAGCGCGCCTTGGGCCCCGGTGACGCCCTCGGTCGCCGCGCTGATCGGCGGCTCAGGGGTCTTTGTGCTAGGCGGCTATTTCTTTTCGATCCAAGTGATGCGGGTGGGCGATATCGGCTTCATCGCGCCGTTTCGCTACACCGGGCTTCTCTGGGCACTCTTGCTGGGCTGGGTCGTCTTTGGTGACTGGCCGGGGGCCTTGACCCTCATCGGCGCGGCGATCGTGGTGGCCACGGGGGTCTTCACCCTCTACCGCGAGCGGAAGTTGAAGGTTCAGGCCGAGAAGACGCGCCGCACCTGAGCTTGGTCGATGGCGAACCGTTTGTGAAACAGCGCGTCGCCTTCGGCATCCAGCGGGGCCACCTCTACATGCCGCGCCAGCCCTTGCCGCGAATCGTTCGAGCGGTTGTGGCTGCGCACGAACATCGCCGCATCGGGCAGGCTGACGCAGGGCATGAAGCGCGGCAGTTTCTCATGGGCGAAGTTCATGATGGTGAGTGGGCTGCCGCCCTTCACATACATCGCAAGTGCCGCGACGTTCAGCGGGCGGTACACTTCGGCGGCGCGAATGCCCTGCGGGCCGAACTCCGCGACATAGCCCTTGGGCCAGTCAAAGGCGACGGAGCGCTGGCCTTTCAGCAGACCCGCGCTTTGCGCGACCGTTTGGCGGAGCCGGGCGATGAAGTCGACCGAGACGGCATCATCGTCGTCGTAGCGGAATTGCAGGCAAGGTTCCTGCGGGTTGATCCGCGCAGCGTTGAGAACCTCCTTCATCACCTCCCGATGATTGCGCGGCGGCTCGCGGTGAATAACCGCCTGCGGCAAGTCGGCCAGCAGCGATTCGAGGCGTCGGGCGTGGGGCGCCGGGAACTGGTCGCCGATGACGAAGACGATCGAGAAGTCCGGGTCTGTCTGCGCTTTCAGGCAGGGCAGGGCGACGGTTTCGAGAAGGCGGAAACGTTCCTCAAGCCGGGCCGCGTCGTAGAGATAGGCGATGCGTTCCTCGGTGGTCTCGTGGCCGACTTGAAAGCCGCCCAAGGCCGGGTAAGAAAAGCGGCAAAGGCCGATCGCTTGCATGGAGGTTTCCTTCTGTCCTTCGCCGAACTATGGCGAGCGGGGCAGGGGCGTGGCAAGGGCGGAATGTGGCACCCGGGCACGGAATCAACCCGCAGGCGCCGGGCCATCACCCGGCAAACCTCCGCGCCCCCACCGGGGCCCACCTGTTGACAGGCCCCGCGCGACGCTCTATACGCCCGCTATCTCGGAGGTGGAGGCCGCTCTGCCAGTCCGAATTCATAACTGAAGTGGTCACGATCCGGCCTACTACTGGCCCGATCCTCTGTTAACCCACCGCGTCGTTTTCCTCGGTACGGGAACGTTGCGGTCATTTCGCTTTGTGGACGCATGAAGTAACCGAAATTAGCCGCATGGGGGATCCCCCGTGTACACAATCTGAGCGATACGGGGATATAACCGGAATGCCAACGATCCAACAGCTGATCCGCAAGCCGCGGCAGCCGAAAGTCAAACGTTCGAAATCCATGCACCTGCAGGAGTGCCCGCAAAAGCGCGGCGTCTGCACACGCGTGTATACCACCACACCGAAAAAGCCGAACTCGGCGATGCGTAAGGTTGCCAAGGTGCGCCTGACCAACGGGTTCGAAGTGATCTCCTACATCCCGGGTGAGAGCCACAACCTTCAGGAACACTCCGTGGTTCTGATCCGCGGCGGTCGTGTAAAAGACCTTCCGGGTGTGCGTTACCACATCCTGCGCGGTGTTCTTGATACGCAGGGCGTGAAAGACCGTAAGCAGCGTCGTTCGAAGTACGGCGCGAAGCGTCCGAAGTAATCTCGCACCGGTGGGGCCCGCCCCCGCCGATCCACCCGATGTTCGGTGGGGCAGCGCCCCACCACCCGCCAAGAGGAAGACACTGACATGTCACGCCGCCACGCCGCTGAAAAACGCGAAGTCCTGCCAGACGCCAAATACGGCGATCTGGTTCTCACCAAATTCATGAACAACCTGATGATCGACGGCAAGAAATCTGTCGCCGAGCGTATCGTCTACAACGCGATGACCCGCGTCGAAGACAAGATCAAGCGCGCGCCGATCGAAGTGTTCCACGAAGCGCTGGAAAACATCCAGCCTTCCGTCGAAGTGCGCTCGCGCCGCGTTGGTGGTGCCACCTATCAGGTGCCCGTCGAAGTGCGCCCCGAGCGTCGTCAAGCGCTGGCGATCCGCTGGTTGATCAAAGCCGCCCGTGCGCGTAACGAAAACACCATGGAAGAACGCCTTGCCGGCGAGCTGCTGGACGCTGTGCAGTCCCGTGGTACCGCTGTTAAAAAGCGCGAAGATACGCACAAGATGGCCGACGCGAACAAAGCGTTCAGCCACTACCGCTGGTAATCTCAACGTCGCGCCCGGTTTCGGGCGCGATCCGTTCGTACTGATATTTTCGAGGAAGCAGCCCCATGGCACGCGACTATCCGCTCCAACGCTACCGCAACTTCGGCATCATGGCTCACATCGATGCCGGTAAAACCACTTGTTCCGAACGCATCCTGTTCTACACCGGCAAAAGCCACAACATTGGTGAGGTGCACGACGGCGCCGCAACCATGGACTGGATGGAGCAGGAACAAGAGCGCGGCATCACCATTACCTCCGCCGCGACCACCACTTTCTGGCAGCGTCAGGAAGAGCCCACAGCCGATGCGACATCCGACACCAAGTTCCGGATGAACATCATCGACACCCCCGGCCACGTTGACTTCACCATCGAAGTTGAGCGTTCGCTGGCCGTTCTCGACGGTGCGGTTGCCGTTCTCGACGCCAACGCCGGTGTTGAGCCGCAGACCGAAACCGTCTGGCGTCAGGCTGACCGCTACAAGGTGCCGCGTATCGTTTTCGTCAACAAGATGGACAAGATCGGCGCGGACTTCTTCAACTGCGTGCACATGATCAAGGACCGCACAGGCGCCACGCCTGCTCCGATCCAGATCCCGATCGGCGCAGAGAACGAGCTGGAAGGCATCGTCGACCTCGTGACCATGAAAGAATGGGTCTGGGCCGGTGAAGACCTCGGTGCCGCCTGGGAACAGCGCGAAATCCGTGACAGCCTGAAAGAGACCGCCGACGAATGGCGTGCCAAGCTCATCGAGACCGCGGTCGAGATGGACGACGAGGCGATGGAAAACTACCTGATGGACGGCGCCGAGCCCGACGTCGACACCCTGCGCGACCTGATCCGCAAGGGTACTTTGGCCATCAAATTCATCCCCGTTCTCTGTGGCTCCGCCTTCAAGAACAAAGGTGTTCAGCCGCTCTTGAACGCCGTGATCGACTATCTGCCCAGCCCGCTGGACGTTGTCGACTACATGGGCTTCAAGCCGGGCGACGAGACCGAGACCCGCAACATCCCGCGCCGCGCGGATGACGACATGGCGTTCTCGGGCCTTGCGTTCAAAATCATGAACGACCCCTTCGTCGGCTCGCTGACCTTCACCCGCATCTACTCGGGCGTTCTGCGCAAGGGTGACACGCTTCTGAACTCGACCAAGGGTAAGAAAGAGCGCGTCGGTCGTATGATGATGATGCACTCCAACAACCGCGAGGAAATCGAAGAAGCCTTCGCGGGCGACATCATTGCGCTGGCGGGTCTTAAGGACACCACCACCGGTGACACGCTCTGCGCGCAGAACGATCCGGTCGTCCTCGAAACCATGACCTTCCCCGATCCGGTGATCGAGATCGCGGTCGAGCCGAAAACCAAGGCCGACCAGGAAAAGATGTCTGCAGGTCTGGCCCGTCTGGCCGCCGAAGACCCCTCCTTCCGCGTCGAGACCGATCTGGAATCCGGTCAGACCATCATGAAGGGCATGGGCGAACTTCACCTCGACATCCTCGTCGACCGTCTGAAGCGTGAGTTCAAGGTTGAAGCGAACATCGGTGCGCCTCAGGTTGCCTATCGTGAGACCATCAGCCGCGAAGCCGAAATCACCTACACCCACAAGAAACAGTCGGGTGGTTCGGGTCAGTTCGGTGAGGTCAAGATGATCCTGACGCCGACCGAGCCGGGCGAAGGTTACTCCTTTGAGAGCCGCATCGTCGGTGGTGCCATTCCCAAGGAATACATCCCGGGCGTGGAAAAGGGTATCAAGTCGGTTCTGGACTCCGGTCCGCTTGCGGGCTTCCCGGTCATCGACTTCAAGGTTGCCCTGATCGACGGTAAGTTCCACGACGTTGACTCCAGCGTTCTGGCCTTCGAAATCGCCGCCCGTATGGGTATGCGCGAAGGCATGAAGAAAGCTGGCGCCAAGCTGCTGGAACCGATCATGAAGGTCGAAGTTGTGACCCCGGAAGAGTACACCGGTGGCATCATCGGTGACCTGACATCTCGTCGGGGCCAGGTGCAGGGGCAAGATACGCGCGGCAATGCCATCGCGATCGACGCCTTCGTGCCGCTGGCCAACATGTTCGGCTACATCAACACCCTCCGTTCGATGTCGTCGGGTCGTGCGAACTTCACCATGCAGTTCGACCACTACGAACCCGTGCCGCAGAACATCTCGGACGAGATTCAGGCCAAGTTCGCTTAAGGAAATCGGCGCGTGGGAAACCGCGCGCCGACCCAAATCGTTGGGTGTGTGCTGCGCATACACCATTGAGAAAGACCAAAAGGAGCCAACACCATGGCAAAGGCAAAGTTTGAACGCACCAAACCGCACGTCAACATCGGCACGATCGGCCACGTTGACCACGGTA
>NZ_JBIFFO010000032.1:0-22988 GCF_043557115.1 Sulfitobacter sp. 1A13679 | reverse complement strand
TGTGTGGCTTTCAACACCACGACCTTGGCACATTGCGATGCCGTCTGGGGAGGGCGGCAACCACTCCATCTGTTGAGATTATCCAGCGCCTGACATCCGAGCGCCCCGAGATCACCGGCATCACGCTGCCCGGTATGCCCCAGAACGCGCCCGGCATGGCAGGTAAGAGCGGCACGCTCAAGACCTATGCTTTCGGCAAGGACGGCGTGGCCGTCTATTCGAATGAATGAGGTTGAAATGATGGAAATGATGAACGGGCCGATGTCCGTCGCAATGATGATTGGCTGTGGTTTGTTGTTCCTCTTGATGCTGGCGGTGCTGGTGCTGGGTGTGCTGGCATTGATCAAATACCTGCGGCGGCCCGCATGAACCGGATGGTTATGAGCGCCACTATCGGCATTGCAGGGGCGGCGGCAGTCGCTGTCTGGGCCGGGGGAAAGGAGGACAGCCCCCCGGTGCTCGCCGTGCTTGGCATGCCTGTGGATGCGGAGATGATAGATAAGGGTGCTCAACTCTATGCGGAGAACTGCGCCTCCTGCCACGGTGCAGACCTCGAGGGCCAACCGGACTGGCGCAGGCGGCTTGACAATGGCCGCATGCCCGCGCCGCCGCATGATGAAACGGGCCATACGTGGCACCATGCCGATCAGCAGCTTTTCGACACTACCAAGAACGGGCTGGCCTCGGTCGTGCCCGGTTATGAAAGCGACATGCCGGTGTTTGACGGCATTTTAAGTGATGCCGAGATCGCGGCGATCCTCGGCTATATCAAGAACACTTGGCCCGAGCGGGAACGGGACTATCAAGCCGAGATTACCTCCAGGAGCGAGGAGGGATCATGAGCCGTATAGAGCGAAATGTCCGCAAGCCGCGATGGTCAGTGTTGATCGCCGCACTTCCTGTGACGGTCTTCGCGGCAATCGCAGCGGCCTTCCTGTGGGGGCTTTTCAACAATGAAGACAGCCTTCCCAGCACAATGATCGACCGGGACATCCCGGAGTTCGATCTGCCCCCCATCGACGGACGCGAGAACGGCTTGTCTGCGGCTGATCTGCGTGGCGAAGTTTCACTGGTAAACGTCTGGGCTTCTTGGTGCGTGCCATGCCGGGTTGAGATGCCGCTGCTGGTGGAACTGGCCCAAACTAAAAGCGTGCCGATCCACGGTATCAACCTCAAGGACAAGCCCGCTGCCGCCCGAAGATTCCTCGCTGAGCTTGGCGACCCCTATGACCGGATCGGCGCCGACAACTCTGGCCGGACCTCGATCGACTGGGGCGTCTATGGCGTGCCGGAAACCTTTGTTATCGATGCCGAAGGGCGCATCGCTTACAAACATGTCGGTCCATTTGACCGTCAGTCTCTGGAGAACGACATTCTTCCACTGGTGCGTCGTCTGCAACAGGAGCAGGGGGCGTGAAGCGGCGCGGTTTCCTGGGCGGGGCACTGGCGCTTGGAGCCACGCCTGCCGCGGCGCGGACCCTGATGGCGGAGCATCCAAAGCCTCTGCCAATGCTGTCGCCGTCCATCACGGATGGAGCAGGACGGAGCCTGACTTTGGCGGACTTTCGTGGCCGGACGCTTTTGCTCAACATCTGGGCGACATGGTGCGCGCCCTGCCGCCATGAGATGCCGACCCTCGACAGGTTGCAAGCGCGGTTGGGCGGGGCGGAGTTTCACGTTCTCGCGCTCTCAATCGACAAGGGCGGGTTCGACGCTGTGCGCGCCTTCTATGCAGAGATCGGCATCACGCATCTCGACCTTTATCTGGCAGACCAGTTGCGGGGGATGATGGCCTTTGGCGTTGTCGGCCTGCCCACGACGCTGCTGGTTAACCCCCAAGGCCGCGAGGTTGCCCGCAAGGTCGGCCCCGCCGCGTGGGACAGCCCGGCGGCCATTTCCCAAATCCAACGCGTCATCACAGAAGGATGAACCCGACAGTGACCCAACTCTCAAAAGCAAACCGGCCCTCATTCGCGATCCCTATGCCCGCGCGGCGCCAAACCCTCATGCTGACGGGCTTTGCCGCCATTGGCGGGGGCGCCGCGCTGAATTGGGAATGGCTGACCGCCGTAGGGGCTGCGCCCTTGCTCCTCAGCCTCGCCCCTTGTGCCGCCATGTGCGCTTTGGGGCTGTGCATGCGCGGCAGCTCAAGCTGCGCCAAAAACGATCCGGTGGCAAGATCGGACACCTCGACAGACTAAACCTCAATCGAAAGGAACTAACATGACCTATACAGTGAAACTTACCACCGCAGCTCTGACCGGTTTGCTGCTTGTCGCCACTATCGCTCGGGCGCAGGAGGCTAAACCCGAGGCCGGGGATATGCCGATGGCCGATGGCCAGCACATGCAAGGCGACATGGCTGACATGAAGGGCATGGAAGGCATGGAAGGGATGATGCCCATGATGAAGATGATGGCCGAGATGGGGCCGATGATGGAGACCTGCAACGAGATGATGCAGTCCATGAAAGAGCACATGGAAACGCCCCATACCGAAGATCAAAAAGGCTGACGCCCTTGGTTCGCTCGTCCAGGGGGCGGGCGAACCACCAGTGAAAGACATACTATGACCAAGATCACCACGACCCATCGTCGGCTTCGCATAATCCTATGGGCCACAGCAATTGCCGCTGCCGTTGTCGTTGCAGGTTTCGCGGTTATGCGCCCCGGCCATATCCCCTCGCATCAGGCCGTCTATCGCGGCGATGCGGATATTCGTTCCGAGTTCACGTTAATTAACCACGACGGCCAGACTGTCACGCAGGACGATTACAAAGGTCGCTGGCAGCTTGTATTCTTCGGCTTCACCCATTGCCCCGACATCTGCCCAACCACGTTGGCCTATATGGGCAGCGTGCTCGACTTGCTTGGACCTGACGCAGATCAGGTCGCCCCGCTGTTTGTGACTTTGGACCCAGAACGCGACACACCCGAGGTTCTCAAAGACTATGTTGCGAACTTCCATCCCCAGTTGATCGGGCTGACGGGGAACAAAGCGCAGGTGGCTGCGACTGCGGATGCCTTCAAGGTCTACCATGAGAAACTCTCGGACGAGGACGCGGCTGACGGCTACGCCATGGCTCACGCGGGTCACATTTACCTGATGGCCCCTGACGGTCGGTTCGATGCTGTCTTTCTCGAAAGCGCGCAGCCGGCCGAAGAAATGGCTGAACAAATTTCTATGCGGATCGCGAAAGAGAAGAGAAACCATTGACACAGAATTTACTGTTACCACCCCGCTTCGGGTTGCGGGCTGCGCGCATTTGCGCCGCGATGCTGTTCACCGTGACGCCTGCCTTTGCGGACCACCCAGGGGAGAACCTGAACCAAGCGATGGTGGGTAAAGAGGCCGCGTTTGAACCCATTGCGGCGCGAGAGGTGCCAGAGGTGAAATGGACGGCACCAGATGGCGACACGGGCTCTCTGGACGCAATGAGGGGCAAGATCACGGTGCTTAGTTTTGCTCCTGATGCTTGCGGCAGCCCCTGTGACGCGCAGCAGGAACAACTCAGCAAAACGCTTGCCGCGCTAAATGCCAGTGCCATGCGCGAAATGGTCGTCTTTGTCACCCTGCGCGATAAGGCACCTGCGGTCCCGGCCGAGCAGAACTGGACGGCTGCGCAACTGTCCGACGTTGATCGCCTTGGTGACACGGTGAATGCCTTCGCCTCTGTGAGCGCTCGGAAAGATAGAGCCCCGATGGTGCATTTGCTCAACCGTGAGGGCGCGCAGGTTGGCATATTCCACGGGTCAGACTTTGAGCCGATAAACCTCGTGCTTTACGTCAACGGGCTGACGCACCAGCGGCCCCATCCCAAACCCGGTTTTTGGCAACGCATAACGGGGTGGTTTCAATGACAAGCCAAAGTCTGGTCAGGCCACACTGGCTCACCACCCTGCGCCGTTTTGCCTTGCTAACGCTGCTGGGGCACTTTCTTTGGGAGGTTGCCCATATTCCGCTCTATACAATCTGGGTTGAGGGGACATGGGGCGAGATCATCTTTGCCGTGGTCCATTGCACCGGAGGCGACCTGCTAATCGCCATGAGCAGCCTTCTGCTTGCGTTGTTCATCTTTAGCACAGGCGCATGGCCACGGGCGCGGGTCTATCCCGTATTCACCGCGATGATAGCGATCGGGTTTGGATACACGATTTTTAGCGAATGGCTCAATATTGAGGTCCGCGAAGCTTGGGCCTACCGCGAGATCATGCCAGTCATCCCGTTCATCGACGCAGGACTGACGCCGGTGTTGCAATGGCTCATCGTGCCTTTCGCAGCTTACTTCGGTGCGCTCTGGCGCTTATCAGAGGGGAAGGGGGCGCCGGGTGCTTGATGTCCCTTCCCTCGGGGTGATTGCCGCCTTCCTGGCCGGGACGATCTCCTTTGTCTCACCCTGTGTCTTGCCGCTGGTGCCGGGCTACGTCTCCTATATCGCTGGGCGCACTGGCGCTACGGGCGCGGAGCGCGGTCGGAGCCAAGCCGTCTGGCTGAGCCTCTGCTTTGTGTTGGGGTTTTCAACGATCTTCATCGCGCTCGGTGCATCGGCCACGGCACTGGGGCAGGCGCTCTTGCGCTGGCGGTTCGAGCTGAACCTGATCGGGGGTGCGGTCGTGATCCTGTTTGGGTTGTTCATGCTGGGGGCCGCCCGCATTCAAACAATGGAGCGTGACCTGCGGTTCAACCTCGACCTTCCCGGCGGGCAGCCGGTGGCGGCCTACGTACTGGGCCTTGCCTTCGGCTTTGGTTGGACCCCCTGTATCGGACCGATCCTTGGCGCGATCCTGACGGCCAGTGCAGCAAGCGCCACGATATCAGAAGGCGTCTGGCTGTTGGGGGTCTATTCGGCAGGTCTTGGCGTGCCGTTTCTGACCGTGGCCGCTTTTACCGATCAGGTTGCAGCGCGCTTGCGGACGATTGGTGCGGTCGGGCGGCGTCTGCATCAAGTGGCGGGCGCGGTCATGGTCCTCATGGGAATCGGGATGATGACGGGTCAGCTTAGCGCTTTTTCTTGGTGGCTATTGGAAACCTTCCCAATCCTGGGCGCAATCGGGTGAAGCTAAGTCGGAACCTTCCAGCGGAGGAGGTTGGTTGAGACTGTATAGCCTCGTTTCTGAGGTGTGCAGTAAGGAGAAAAGCGATGATGGACGGTGATATGATGGGCGGTGGCATGATGTTTGGCATGGGGGTCGGCTGGCTTCTGGTTATCGTGCTTTTGGTTTTGGTGATCGCGGCATTGGTTAAATATCTGCGCAGGTAAGGCGAGAGGCGAGCTATGGAAACGTCGGATAAGCCAGTCGTCGTCGTGACCGGATCAAGCGGCTATCTCGGCGCGGCGGTCGTTAAGAGATTGCACGAAAATTACCGCGTTGTCGGGTTAGACCGCAGTTCGCCCCCGCATCCGCCCCATCAGGCTGAATGCATTTGTTTCGACATAACTGACCCGGGCAGCGTTGATAAAGCCTTGGCGCGACTGCGGTTGGCCTACGGAGACCGTATCGCGGCCTGCGTCCATCTTGCGGCGTTCTTCGATCTGAGTGGAGAGGATGACCCCGCCTATGACGCGGTGACGTTGGAAGGAAGCAAACGGCTCCTGAAAGGCCTCCAAGACTTCGAGTTGGAGCAATTCATTTTCACCTCGACGATGCTGGCACACGCACCCACCGCGCCCGGCGACCCTATAGACGAAGACGCGCCCTTTGACCCTAAGCTGCCCTACCGCGCCTCGAAAATTCGCACAGAGTCGATGTTGCGGGAGGAGAATGGCGACGAGAAACTTGTCCTTATACGACCCGCCGGTATCTACGATGATGACGGACATTCGACCTTCCTGGCCCATCAAATATCCCGCATTTACGAAAAACGGCTGAGTGGAAAGGTCTACCCCGGTGATCTGTCCCGGGGTCAGGCGTTTTTACATCTCGACGATCTGCTCGATGCCCTTGAACGCATCGTCGACCGCCGCCAGACCCTGCCGGATGTTTTCCCAGTGCTATTAGGCGAAGCTGACCCGATCCCCTTTGGCGACTTGCAGCGATTGATCGGGCGAGAATTGCATGGCGAGGACTGGGTGACGTGGAACGTCCCGCCCGTCGCCGCGAAACTGGGGGCGTGGGCCGAGAACCGCATTTTTGGTGAAGACGCGTTCATCCGCGCTTGGATGGTGGATATTTCAAGCGATCACTACGAGCTTGATCTGTCACAGGCTAAGGAGCATTTGGGTTGGACCCCGAAGCACAGCCTGCGTCACGACATGCCCCTCATGCTGCAAAAGCTGAAAGACGATCCGTATCACTGGTATAAGGACAACGGCTTGAACGCCGCACGGGTTTCTGCGGCCAAGGTGGAACAGGCGACAGAAAAGGCCGCCGCCGAAGAGAAAGACGAGAGTGTCGCCGAACAGCAAAGCGCTGCGCGCGAGCATGACAACCACATGCGCACGATGCATTTTCAGATGCTCTGGGTGCATTGGCTGGTTGCGACACTTGGCCTCTGGCTCGCCACCGCGCCCTCGGTGTTCGGCACATTTGACCAGACCGAGTTCAGTGCCGCCGTGCAGCGCGTTACGGAAGATCGCGGTCTCTGGGCGGCTTCAATGCGCAGTTGGCTGACGGCGTGGAACAATGTCTTTACCGGTCTGGCCATCACCGCGCTGGCCTTTTTCTCGATGAAGCCCGGCAACGGTTGGGCGCAATGGGCAAACGCGGCGCTTGGGGTCTGGCTGCTCGCCGCGCCCTTGGTGTTCTGGACGCCGGACCCGGCGGTCTATGCCAATGACACGCTGATCGGTGCGCTGGTGATCGCATTGACGATCCTGATCCCGATGATGCCCGGCATGTCGCGCGAAGGCATGATGGACGACGGGGACATCCCGCCGGGGTGGACCTATTGCCCCTCGACTTACGTCCAGCGCCTGCCAATTATCGCGCTCGGGGTGGTTGGCTTTCTGCTGTCGCGCATTCTCTCGGCCTACCAACTGGGCCATGTCGACGGGATTTGGGAGCCGTTTTTCTCCTCGCCCTCAAGCCTGAACGGCAGCGAATATATCGTCACGTCGGACGTCTCAAAAGCATGGCCGATTGCCGACGGCGGTTTGGGCGCGATGAGTTATATGTTCGAGATCCTCATGGGCGTTATGGGCAGCCGCCTGCGCTGGCGCACGATGCCGTGGATGGTGGCGCTGTTTGGCATTGTCGTGGGGCCGCTGGGCGTCATCAGCATCTATTTCATTATCATTCAGCCCATTGCGATCGGCACCTATTGCACGATCTGCCTGCTCGCCGCGGCAGCGATGCTGATCATGATTCCGTTCTCCTTGGACGAGATCGTGGCGATGGTGCAGTTCATGGTGTGGAACACCCGCCGCGGCCGCCCCTTTTGGCGGGCGTTTTTTCGGGGCGACGCACTGCCCGGTTCAGAGAAGGGCGGCACCATGACCTTTGACGCGCCGCCGCGCGAGATCGCGCGGCAAAGTGCGCGTGGGGTCACTGTGCCTTGGACCTTGGGGATGAGCGCCGCCATTGGTTTATTCTTGATGCTGTCGCGTGCAATCTTTGGCAATGCCATGCCACTCGCGGGCAGTGACCACTTGGTCGGCGCATTGGTCCTGACGACCGCTGTCATCGCCTGGGCCGAAGTGGCGCGGCCGTTGCGGTTCCTCAACATCGGCTTTGGGCTGTGGCTGATCGTGGCGCCCTGGGTTTTGAGCGGCGGCACCATCGGGGGGAGCTTGATCGGTGTGCTCTCCGGCATCGCTTTGCTCGTGCTTAGCTTGCCACGTGGGAAAAGCAGTGCGGAGCACTATGGTAGTTGGGATCGGTATATCGTTTGAAGTAGAAGCGCCCTGAATTCGCAAACGATAGCCGAGGCAAATATCTGGTCCGCCTTTTAGGTTAAAGAACGACAATTTATTCGCAGATGCCTTTTTCCCGAAATCCGCAGGGCAGCGTATCGTGCTTAATGAAGGCCTAGTTTGGACCTATTTTGTTGAAGAACTCGTGGTTGATTAAGAGGCATTGGGCTGATTCAATCGACACAGATGATGGTGTCATCTTGGATGTGGAATCCTCCCGCTCCACCCGGCAAGCCGAGGTCGGGTCGACAAAGACCATGTTGTAGCGGGTCAAAGAAAAGTTCGACCTGCATCCCGAACGCCTGATCGCCCCCTCTCGTGACATCGCTACGCGATGCACTGCCGGGCAGTGGACACAGCCTATGGCATTGGGCCGGCTGGGTTGGCTGGTTGAACGCAAGATTGACCCGCACATCCCCGTCTTCGACAAATCTGGCGGCAGCGACGGCATCTGGAGCCGGGCTGACTTCGAGTGGGACGCAGAGAACGATCAATACATCTGCCCCGAGGGCTAAGAACTGAAGCAGTTCCGGCGGAACTATTCCGATCCGAACTGAGGGCCGACCGGACAGGGTAGAGCCAAATACCGTGCCCTAAAACTGACCTGCCAGGCCTGCCCCGCAAGGACGAAATGCTGCCCGAACGCAGACGCCAGATCGATCACCCGCGAAGAACAAAAGACGCCCGCCAGGTCGCCCGAGGCATCGCTAAGACCAAGCAATACGATATCTCCATGAAGCTCCGGAAGAAGCTTGAGATGCTCTTCACGCATCAAACGCATCCTCGGCCCCGGAAGGCTCTGATTACGTGGCCTATGCGGTGCAAATGACGAATTCCTGCTTGTCCCAACCGCCCAAAATCTCCGGAAATTGGTCAAGATCTTTCCCGCACCACAGCAAACGCGAAAAGCCCGACAGGAAAGGCGCTCGCGCCGCATTTTGGGCAGCCATTTCTGTGCTCGCAAACGTTAGTTTCTCACAGAATCACGACAAAGTGAACTTTCGCTGCATATGCGCCAATTTCTGGTCTAGTGAACCGTTCAACAAACGGTCGATTCCGTCGGTAACAGAGACGTCTGAGTTTTGCCCTCCCTGCCGCCCAAAGCAAACCCCCATTGGTGATCTTTGGCGGTCTTAGTGCAAACCTGTCAGCTGCCTATTCCGCCTTGCCCTGTTATCATAAGTTCGGGGTCTCTACGCGGCTTCTTGTCAGCCGGGGTTTCGGACGGTGCTGCTTTGGCAATATGCATCCCAAGCCTCTTGAGCAATTCAGCATCGCTGCCCGGTGACGGGTTGCCGGTAGTTAAAAGTTGATCGCCGACGAAGATGGAGTTCGCTCCCACCAGAAAGCACAAGGCCTGTAACTCGTCGCTCATGGTTGTCCGGCCAGCAGATAGACGAACCACAGATTTAGGCATCATGATGCGGGCCAGGGCAATCATTCGGACCAGATCGAAGGGGTCGACCTTCTCTGCCCGGCTCTGGATCGGAACTCCTTGGATCTCGTTCCAGAGGTTGATTGGAACACTTCCTGGGTGCGTCGGCAGCGTTGCCAAGGTGACCAGCATGGAAATGCGATCATCTTCCGCTTCACCCATCCCCAAAATTCCGCCGCTGCAAACATTGATACCGCCTTGGCGGACGCGTTCGACGGTGTTGAGCCGGTCCTCCATCGAGCGGGTGGCAGCGATCTCGGGATAGTATTCGGGCGATGTGTCTATGTTGTGGTTGTAGAAATTGAGGCCGACCTCGCTGAAACGCGCGACTTGCTCAGATGTCAGCATGCCGAGTGTCATGCAGGTCTCCAATCCCAATGCGGAAACCCCCCGGACCATTTCGCACAGCTTGTCCATGTCGCGATCTCTTGGGTTTCTCCAAGCAGCGCCCATGCAGAAACGTTGCGCACCAGCAGCTTTGGCGCGGGCCGCAGCGGCGAGCACCTCTTCAGGAGCCATAAGCTTGGTCGCCTTAACTCCCGTATTGTGATGAGCAGACTGTGAGCAATAGCCACAGTCTTCAGGGCACCCACCTGTCTTAATGCTAAGAAGGCTCGCGGTTTCGATCGCGGTTGGATCAAAATATTCGCGATGGATTTCCTGCGCCCGGTAGGTCAATTCCGAGAACGAAAGTTCATAGAGGGCCTTCGCTTCGTCCAGGGTCCAATCAGTTCTGATCATTTCAGAGCCCCTTTCAAGTGGTTCGCGCCGGTGACTGCGGTAGCGGCAAGCGCAACCTTCAACAGATCACCCAACAGGAAGGGTGTCAGACCTGCTGCCAGCAACATTGAACTGGGAACATAAAATGCCAACCATGCAAGCCCTGCCGCGTAGACCACCCCAAGTGCGGCCAACATCACGGTCACGCGGCCAAGCCACCCGCTCCCCGTCGCGAGCCAGCCCACAAGACCGGAGGCAACAAGATAGCCCAAAAGATAACCTCCTGTGGGACCTGCCAGATAGGCTAAACCAATTCCTCGCTCCGGTGATCCAGAGAAGACGGGTAGGCCCATCGCGCCCGCGCCGAGATAGGTCAGCATCGCTGCGACTCCAAGTCGGGGACCCAGTAAGGCTGACAAAAGAAAAATGGCGAATGTATGCAACGTCATTGGCACAGGCCAAAAGGGGATCTGGACTTTCGCGGAGATGGTGATGGCGGTTGCGCCAAGAAGCGCGAGAGCAGGCAGGCGCCAGGCCGGGTGAAGATGTGTACGTTGAAGCGCAAGTAACGACATGAGGTGTCCTCCGAGGTGGATAAGTGGGTATTCCACGATAGAGAACAGAAATGATCATACGTTCAATTGAGATTATAGATAATTATCCGAAAAAGCTGTATCTTACTTTGTCAGAAGTATTTTTTCTCGACACTATCCGCTTCCCAATCCTGCCAACGTGCTGACTGAGAGTTGCGCATGCGAAGTCAGTCTGCCCCTTTCGCAGCGCCTCAAGGATACGCAAGTGATCGTGATCCGTGCGCGTTTCCCACTCCCGACGCCAAGCGGCGAAGAGGAAGCGGGCGCTCGCCATGTGAAGGTCATCAATCGTGCGCAAAAGGCGTGGCATTTGGCACGGCGAAAGGATCACGCGGTGGAACTGCCGGTTTGCTTTTTCCCAGTCATGGACGTTTTCGGCGGTCTCGCCATGGCGAATAGCATGCTCTGCTTCCTCCAGAGTTTTGCTAGTAATGTTGGGGGCGGCGTGACGGAGGGCAAGGGATTCCAGGCTCGCGCGCATTTCAGCCACTTCCCGCAGCTCTGCCAAGTCGAACTTCGTGACACGGAACCCCCTCCGAGGGAGGGCTTCAGCTAAGCCTTGCGTCTGCAATTGCCGGAAAGCTTCGCGCACTGGAACATGGCTTGCGCCGAATTCTGCGGCTATGTGGTCCTGCCGAAGCCGAGTGCCGGGAGGGATTTCACCCAACACAATACGTTCCGTTAGTATCCGGGCGATCCTCGCCGAATGCGTCTCTTCAACACCTGAACTCATATACTATAGATAATTCGTATATTTGCTTTTGTCCAAGAAGAACGCGTCGGCAACATTACTCGGGAGGCATAAGTGAACTGCACTCGCCCATAACGCTTATTTTGGGGGCGGGCCCATCTTGCCCAAACGCCACAGCGGGTAAGTGATTTTTCAGAGATCACCAACACTACGGCGCCGTGGGCAGGGTCTGTTCCCCAATCCCTTGCACGGAGTTGTCACGTTAACTCGCCGAATTTGCAAGTTGGCATGCCGGATATTCATCAAGGGGTATTTGCCGCGGATTTCCACGCCTCGAATGCTTCGAACTGATGGTGAGAGCGGTCCGACGGGGGCTGGGACAGATATGCAGCTGCGGGTTGCGGACTGCATAGAAACGAAGCGCTGCAGTCCGCCCGGTAACCGGAAGCCCTGCATTACTCGCTCTCGTTTTCGGAAAGGCAAATGGCTTTTTTCTGCGCGGTTATTCAGCACCTTGTGTGACCAATGCTCAAGGCCAAGCGCGACCTCGCGCTTGGCGGTGTCGTAGGATCGCAATTTGTCCGTAATGATCTTTTTGGGCACGAAGTCCCAGCGTTTTATCGGCTTGACCAAAAGCCGCTTTGCGGCGCACTTGTCTCGTCTCGATTGAAGGATTTCCTCAAGAACGACGCCGTGTTGATCAACCGCGCGCCACAGCCAGTATGACCGGCCCGCGATCTTCACGACGACCTCGTCCAGATGCCATACGTCGCCAGGGCGCGGCTGCCGTCGCCGTAGAACGTGGGCGATCAGGGGGGCGAACTTGACGGTCTAGCGTCGGATCGTTTCATACGAAACGCCTACGCCACGTGCCAGCATCAGCTCCTCGACCTAGCGCAGGCTCAAGTTGAACCGGACGTAGAGCCAGAAAACATGTGGGATGATCTGAGCCGGGAACCGGTGGCGCTTGTAGTTGATTTCCACTGTCTGCACCGACACCGCCTACGCCCAGATCAATGAACCAGCAACCTCAGGCCCGTTAAGGTGACAACACCAACTCCCATTGTCTCGCAAACTTTATGCGCCGAGATTTGCCAGCCACAGAAAGAGCGGCAAGCCCACCGTGATATTAAATGGGAAGGTGACCCCCAGCGACAGCGTAAGATAAATCCCGGCCTCTGCCTTAGGCAGGGCGATGCGCATCGCTGCCGGCACAGCGATATAGGAGGCAGAGGCGGCCAACACCATCAACAGGAACTGGCTCCCGGTTTGCAAGCCGATCATAGCGCCAAGAGCCCAGCCGAGCATCGCGCCGGACAGCGGCATCACCAGCCCGAAGGAGAAGAGGCCCGCATTCAACATGTGCCGATTGGTCGTAAGGCTCCGCCCAGCCGTGATCCCCATGTCCAGCAAAAAGAGGCACAGGATGCCGAGGAAGGGCGTCACGACGAAGGGGGCGATCATTTCCATCCCCTTGTCCTGCGTGACGGCGCCGATCACGAAGGCTCCGGTCAGCAGTAAGACTGAGCCATTGGCGAACAATTCCCGCGCCGGGACAGGGGCGGCATCTCGGGCCCCCGAATGGCGCGCTGCAATCCACAGCGCCGAGAGGATCGCTGGAAACTCCATACTGGCGGCGACGGCCACCATGTAGCCGTCGAAGGCGACACCAGATAGCTCAAGCAGGCTCGTCGCCGCCACGAAAGTGACGATGGAGATTGATCCGTAATGGCCCGCCACCGCTGCGGCATTAGTGGCGTCGAGCCGGGTCATCACCCGCAGCAGCATAAAGGCTAAGAACGGGATGAGGAAGGAAAGCGCCATCCCTGCTACTATCGCGAGCAGCAGCTCGCTGCTCACCCCGTGTTCGGCGAGGCTGTGCCCACCCTTGAAGCCGATCGCCAGCAGCAGGTAAAGCGACATGAACTTCGCCGCGCCTTCTGGGATCGATAGATCGCTCCGCACGAAGGCAGCCAGTAGGCCAAGCACAAAAAAGAGAATGGTAGGCACCATTAGGTTGCCTGCAAGGGTGTCGAAGACGGTGGTCATCGGGAGAACTCCAGTTATGTCCCCCGCCATTGCCGCGTCGAAGAGCATAGATTAAATATTTTCTGACCTGTTCCCGAATAGCTTGAGGCTATAGATGCGACCATCTCTACGCCAGTTAGAATATGTCGTTGCGGTGCATCAGCTGGGCAACTTCAGCTTGGCCGCCGAGATGTTGAACGTCAGTCAGCCGAGTCTATTGAACCAGATCGCGGCGGTAGAAGCAGACTTTGGTGTTCGCCTTTTCAAACGTGGCCGAGACGGGGCGCAAGCCACGGCCAAGGGGCTGGAGTGCGTCCACCGCGCACGGCGCATCCTGGCGGAGGTAGAGGCCCTGCGCGGCGTCATGACGTCGGCGCTGCCTTTCGGCGGACGATTGCGGCTGGGCGTCCTGCCCTCGATTGGCCCCTATCTTCTACCGCAAGTGATGCGCTCGTTGCACAGCGATCAACCTGATCTCCGGGTCATCGTCCGTGAGGAGAATACCCTGAGTCTTGACGAAGGGATTCGAAATGGCCGTTTTGACGCCATCATTTCTACACCAGAAGATCATCCCAATACCTGGCAGCACCCGCTGTTTGACGAAGCGCTATGGGTAGCCGTGGCACCGGATCACCCGATCGCCGCGCAGGACCGGGTTGGATCTGCGGACCTAACTGGCCAGCGTCTTTTGACTCTGGACACCGGGCACCGGCTGGCGCGCATCGTCTATGGACTGGCAGGGGCGAGTGGCGGTATTGTTTCCGATGACTACGAGGGCACGAGCCTCGATTCCATCCTGCTCATGGCTGCAACCGGCGCCGGGGTCGCAGTCCTGCCCGATTTGTTCGCGCGCCGCCAGGCAGTGCATCGTGAAGAAGTCGCCGTCCGACCGCTGGAGATGCCCGACGCAAACCGGGGCATCAGCCTTATGTTCTCAAGGGATCAGTCCTTCGACCGGAGCCGGGATCGCCTTGTTTTCACCGTTCGTAAAGCCGCGACCGCGCTCAATTTGGCAGCGCCGGAACCAGATTAACGAAGCGTGATGCCCAGCAATTTAGCTGATGGGGTCGTCGAGTAGCATATTGTTTTGCAAGCAATTTTTCCAGCAAGCCAGCAATCACGGTGCCTTTTCGGACTCCTGCGTAGATTGGCAAAGCTGGTCTTGCACTTTGTTCCTGAGGGTCGAGGTCTCGTATGCCGAAAGGGGAGCAAAACGGCATAACCGACGGCGGTGTCCGCCGTTGCCAAACCATTGAATGAAAAAGACTTTGCTCTGATGTTCTCGTATCGCGGGAGTACAGGTTGCGCAATTCGCAATACCGTGCAACACTTTTGCTGCTCAAGTTCAGAAACTTTGCGCTCTTAGGCTCCGCCCTTGAGGGCGTTTTTTTTGGGGCGCTGCGGGTGAACGGGTCCGGGACGACCTCAAAGAATGAATCACGCTTCAAGTGCAATAAAGGCCCAGGCAAAGCCCGGGCCTAATGGAGGGACAGTCGTCAGCCCTCTTTCGAGGCGATGACGGCTGTAGGTCCACCGATAGGACCCACATCGCTTCGAAAAGGCAACCGAAAATTCAGGATGGGATCAGCGGTCTTCGGGCTCGTCCAGCGACTCCTCTTCGTCCGGCTCTTCGACGATTTCGTCTTCTTCAGGTTCTTCTACAGTCTGATCGTCGATGACTGCGTCAGATTTTCCGCGGCCCCCTTCGCCCCATCCATCTTCATCACCGTCAGGTGCCTCGCCTGCGCGGCCAACGTCCTGATCATTGCCAGGATTGCCAGTTGTTCCCTCAGCCCCGGGAGAACCTTCACCGCCGCCGTTGCCGCCACCATTTCCGCCACCGTTGCCGCCACCATTTCCCTGAGCATGAGCCACATCGCTACTCGACAAGACGAAGCCCGTCGCAAGGGGAACAGCAGTTAGGGCAGTCAATGTGGTCGTTAGAACGAAAGTTTTAAGCGATTTAACCATGATATTTTCTCCGATTTGTGTCCGATGATCCTTTAGTTACGTTTGTCGCGCAGAAGGTCCACGGAACCCCGAAAAAGATGCGAAAATCTGCTAAAATGACGCGATATCATGGGCGCTAATCCGCTGAGGATAATGGAATTTTATGGCCCAGAATGGGGCGCTAAATCGACCAACGCAAATTGACCATCCTCACTGATGATCGAGGTTCAGATATTTTGATCGGGTCGACAAAATATTGACATGAAATCACATTAGGAAAGGCTCTACCGCGCAACACAATCAGGGCTTGAATGATGCGAATTAAAAGAACTTTCCTCACCGGCCTGCTTGCCTTGCTACTTGCAGCTCCAACCTTGGGCTACGCGCAGGACATCCTAACTGTTACGACGCCGGATAGAACGGAGAGCTTCACGCTCGAAGAAATCCTCGCGATGCCGCAGACGACCGTTGTGACGAAAAATGACTACGTTGACGAAGCGACCACCTTTCAAGGACCGGCCCTGCGATCAGTTCTTGAAGGGATGGATGTTGCGCGAGGTGCGACCCTGAAAATGGTCGCGCTCAACGATTTCTCATCGAAAGTGCCAGCTGCGGACGCGTTTGAGTATGACGTCATTCTGGCGGTCTTATTGAACGGTGAGACAATGTCAGTTCGTGACAAGGGACCGATTTGGGTTATCTACCCGATGGACGGCAATCCGGAACTTCATGACGAGATCTACAATGATAGGTTGGTATGGCAGCTCAAGAGCATCTCCGTCGACTAATTCCTTACAGGAAATTTATCCGCGGCCTGCTCCTGCTATTGTTTATCGGCGCAGTGATTTTTGGGATTATCGTGCTTTCCAAGCTGGACGACGGAGTCCAGAATATTCAAACTGCTGAGCAGAGTGACCCTCTGTGGGTTGCCTCGCAATTGCAGTTTGAATTGCTACGACTCGAGAATGCCCTCGGCGAGTATGCTCTCGGGTATAAGTCAGCGGTCGATGTGGCCATGCGATTTGACATCGCCTGGAGCCGGATTAATATCCTTCAGAAGGGAGAGCTTCCGAAGCTTATCGCAACCTTCCAAATCAATGCCGACGTGGTGCCGGAGCTTGAGGCAACCTTCAAGCGTCTGGAGCCTGCGATCAAAGATCTCAACACCGATCGTCTTACTGGCGAAGAACGCAGCGAAAGAGCGGAAAGTATTCTCCTTGCACTGGAAGGCTTTGATCTCTCTATCCGGGAATTTTTACTAACCGTCGCGCAAGAAAAATCCGAAGCCATGGCGGAGTTTAGGGCGGCTCTCCTCACTCTGTCTCATACCGTGGCCTATCTCAGCGCCACCATTCTGGGGCTTCTGGGGATCTTCATTCTTTTACTCATGCTGGAGTTAAGAACCGCCGAGCATGCTGAACAAGAGATGCGCCATCTTGCTGAGGAAGCTTCATCCGCTGCCCGCATGAAAATGAATTTCATGAGCATCGTCAGTCACGAGCTAAGGACGCCTCTGACCTCCATCATCGGTGGCCTGGCTTTATTGAAAAGCCGAGTTGCAGATACGATGAAGGATGAAGCCGCGCTCAAGCTACTTGATGTCGCATCTCGCAATGGAGATCGGCTCTTGGCGCTGGTCAATGACATTTTGGACGCGCAGGCTTTGACAGAGGGTAAAGTGAAAGTGGAACGCAAACCTGTCGATCTCAATACAGTCGTGTCTTCAGCTGTCGAAGGGTGCCAAGCTTACGGTGACAAACACAACGTCAGCTATCGCGTGAACACACCGGACGAGGAGATGAAAGCTCTGACGGACAGCGCCCGCGTCAGTCAGATTCTGGCCAATCTGATTTCAAACGCTACAAAGTTTACGTCTTCAGGCGATGTCGTGGAAATAAACCTGAAAAAAATTGACCAGAAGGTGCGGATAGAGGTCACCGACCATGGCATAGGAATACCGATAGACCGACAAAATGCGATCTTTACCCCCTTTCACCAGGTCAATCCGGGCACCACGGGCACCACTCAGAGCAGCGGCCTGGGTTTGAGCATCACAAAGCAGTTGATTGATTTGCTGGGCGGAAAGATCGAGTTCAAGTCGGTTGAAGGAAAGGGCTCAACCTTTTGGATTGAGTTCGATCTCCTACCCGAAAACTCCTAAACCCAAGCAAAAGCATGATCTGAAGGCGTCACTTCGCCTTACCTCGCGCCTCCCGGTGAGCGTGGGAAGCTGCGGTTCGCTTGTGCCGCCTCGGCTTCCTGGTCCTCGACTGATTCGGCTATATCCTCTTCGCACAGACCGGCGGCCAGCTGCTGTACTACCTCGTCAGTCGTCTTTACGAGCGCACGTCCATCATCGTGACGAACCTCGACTTCGCTGAGTGGCCATCGGTCTTCGGAGACGCCAAGATGACGAAAGCGCTACTCGATCGCCATAAAGCCCCAATCTCTGCATCGAAACGGCCTACGCCCAGATCAATGGACCAGTAACCTCGGGCCCGTTAACGTGACAACACCCTGGCAATTCGTGTAAGTTTTCCCCGATCGCGCGGCGGGGCGAGCACACGAGTTCCGCGCCGCGTGACAAGCGTAATCTGTGACCGTGAATCCGCCGCCCTTGTCCCAAGCTTGATAACCTGCTGTTCAACCGCTGCGCTTTCGCACCAAGGCGCCAACATACCGCCCGCAAAGCGCGCAAGGCTGCGCGACCCCCGATTGTCGCCGAGCTCAAAAACCGCACGTCTGCTCCATGTCGCGCCAGCTCAATGGCAGAGACCAGCCCGGCAAGACTGCCCCGCGGTTATTATCACTCGTCAGACACATCAACCGGCATGTATAGGTTGCCGCCGTTGCGGAACTTTTGAGCCATTGCCTCCATCCCATCTTTGTGCGCTTCGGCCCGGATGTCATGGCTGATCCGCATGGAGCAGAATTTCGGCCCGCACATCGAACAGAAATGTGCCACCTTATGCGCCTCTTTCGGCAGCGTTTGATCATGAAAGTCACGCGCGGTTTCCGGGTCCAGCGAAAGGTTGAATTGATCCTCCCAACGGAACTCAAACCGGGCGCGGGACAAGGCATCGTCGCGCCGTTGTGCACCGGGCAGCCCTTTGGCCAAATCGGCAGCGTGAGCGGCGATTTTGTAGGTGACAACGCCAATTTTGACATCGTCACGGTCTGGCAGGCCAAGATGCTCTTTTGGGGTCACGTAACACAGCATTGCACATCCGAACCAACCAATCATCGCAGCGCCGATACCAGAGGTGATATGATCATACCCCGGCGCAATATCGGTCGTTAGTGGTCCAAGTGTGTAGAACGGCGCCTCGTGGCAGCACTCAAGCTGCTTGTCCATGTTTTCCTTGATCTTGTGCATGGCCACGTGGCCCGGCCCTTCAATCATCACCTGACAATCCTTGGCCCAAGCGACCTTCGTCAACTCGCCCAATGTTTCGAGCTCAGCAAATTGCGCTTCGTCATTGGCGTCTGCAACCGACCCCGGGCGCAGGCCATCGCCAAGACTGAACGATACATCATAGGCGCGGCAGATATCGCAAATCTCGTCGAAATTCTCGTACAGAAAGCTTTCCTTGTGGTGATGCAGGCACCATTTTGCCATGATAGCCCCCCCGCGCGACACAATCCCCGTCACTCGGTTCACCGTCATTGGCACCATATGCAAACGCACGCCCGCATGAATGGTGAAGTAATCCACCCCCTGTTCGGCCTGTTCAATCAATGTGTCGCGGAAGACCTCCCATGTGAGATCCTCGGCAATTCCGTTAACCTTTTCCAGCGCTTGATAAATTGGCACGGTCCCAATGGGCACAGGGCTGTTCCGGATAATCCATTCGCGCGTGTTATGGATGTTGCGACCGGTCGAAAGGTCCATGACCGTATCGGCCCCCCAGCGGATTGCCCAGACAAGCTTGTCCACTTCTTCTTCCATCGAAGATGTGACGGCAGACGTGCCCATATTGGCATTGATCTTCACTAGAAAATTGCGACCGATAATCATCGGTTCAATCTCTGGGTGGTTGATATTGGCGGGAATAATCGCCCGGCCGGCGGCGATTTCACCTCGCACAAACTCGGGCGTTACATAGTCTGGAATGTTTGCGCCAAAGTCATTGCCATCGCGCGGCGCAGATACCGCTTCACGCAACTGGTTTTCGCGAATGGCCACAAACTCCATTTCGGGCGTGACAATACCTGCCCGGGCATAGGCCAGTTGCGTTACCGCCTTGCCCTCTTTTGCACGATAGGGTTGCTGTTGCACCGGAAATTCAGGTGTCAAGCGATCACCCTGCACAAAGCCATTATCAGCGTCCTGCGTGTTCCGCCCCTGATAGGATTCGACGTCGCCGCGTCTGATGATCCAGTTTCGGCGCAAAACGGGCAAGCCATGTCTGATGTCGGTCAGATGGTTTGAATCGGTATATGGACCAGAACTGTCATAGACTGGCAGCGGCGGTTCACCTGCGGTCGGGTGAACCGAAATCTCGCGCAGGGGCACACGAATTTCGGGATATAGACTGCCTTTCACATAGATTTTGCGCGATGCAGGCAATTCACCTGTTGTGACTTTAGGATTCGGAATATTCATGGCGTGCTCCTCAAGTTGATAACTCAAAAAGACACAGACGATTTTTGGCTTGGAAACGGGCGCATGCCCCTGTCTGGCCACGCACCCAGTTCGGGAGGGGCGACCAATGCTTCCTACGCCAGTATCAACTGGGTCAGGTTCAAAGGGTCGCGACACTACAGCCTTGCTGTCAGTCGCCTCTCAGTCCCTCAGTTGGGACTCCCCTGCGTAAGATGTACGTATCTAATAGATTTCAGAAGAGCAAGGGCAGCCGATAAGGTACCGTCAGTGGCGAAGCCATTGCTGAAGGCATTTGATTGGCCGATATCCGCTCCGATCTTTGGTACTTTTACGGATGGTTGGCGTCGTGGGGCGCCTCTGACGGGCGGCCGAAGTGTGTTGTCACGTTAACTCGCCGAGTTTGCAAGCTCTCGCTTTCGGAAAGGCAAATGGCTGTTCTCTGCGCGGTTATTCAGCCCCTTGATCAACGTTCGGCATGCCACCTTGAAATGTCGGCGAGTTAACGTGACAATAGTTCCGGGATCTGGTGGATCGAATTGACGATGAATGAGGTGTCCTTAGATTTTGTAGATACTTACTTGGCAATTTGGGAACCGAGTAGAAGCGCGGATTCAGCCGCACAATCGGTTTAGGACGAGTTCAAGCGGAACTATGTAGCGCAGGTTTTTCATCCTAGCGACGGTCAGCTAGATGGCCGAGCGGCTCGGGTCGCGCCCTTTACGGTACCGGGATCGGCGATGATCGAAGCTAAAATAAAAGGCGGGCTCGAAAGCCCGCCTTCTGCGTTACTTGATGTGAAGTCTTATTCCCAGCCAACCGTGTCAAAGATTTTCTGCGCGGTGCCGATGTTCTCGGCCACGTCCGACAGGTTCACCTCGTCGGCTTTGAACTCACCCAACTGCTTTACGCTATCAGCCAGTTCAACGCCTTCCACCGTCGGGAACTCATCGTTACCGGCCGAGAAATAGACCTGCGCCTGATCAGAGGCGAGATACTCAAGGAACTTCACAGCATTCTCACGGTTCGGCGCGTTCTTGGCCACGCCGCCGCCGGAGAGGTTCATATGCGCGCCGTTGCCTTCTTGGTCCGGCCAGATCAGGCCGATCTTGTCGATATCGGCACTCACGCCGTCCACATCGGTGCGGATCGCGCGGGCGAAATAGTAGCTGTTGGATACCGCGATGTCGCATTCACCCGAGACGATGCCGCGCAGCTGGTCGGTGTCACCGCCCTGCGGTGCGCGCGCCATGTTGTCGACCACGCCCTGTGCCCATTCGGTCGCGGCTTCTTCACCCTCGTGCGTCACGATGGCAGCCAACAGAGTCTGGTTGTAGGTGTTGGTCGAGGACCGGATGCAGACCTGACCTTTGTAGGCAGGATCGGCGAGGTCCATGTAAGTCGCGGGTGGGGTGTCCAGCGTCTCTTTGTTAAAGAAGATGATCCGCGCGCGCTGCGACAGGCCGAACCACTGGTTGTCGTCGTCTTGCAGATTGCCGGGAATGCGCTCTTCAAGCGTGTCGCTCTCCACCGCTTGCAGCAGGCCCATGTCTTTGGCGCGCTTGAGGCGGCTGGTGTCGACGGTCAGCAGCAAGTCGGCGGGGGAGTTGGCACCCTCGGCTTCCATACGGGCCAGCAGTTCGTCGGCCTTGCCTTCGATGCGGTTAATGGTGATGCCAGTTGCTTCGGTAAAGTCGGAGTAAAGGCGCTCATCGGTGTCATAGTGACGGGCGGAGTAGAGGTTCAACTCGCCATCGGCCAGCGCGGGTAGTGCCAGCGACATCAGCGCGGCGGCGGCAGTCGATGTTTTGCAGAAGGTCATATCAGGGTCCTGTTCCAGTTTGGAGTAACTTGACTGAAACAGTAAGAAACAGATTTTAGACGCCCCTGCAACCAATTCCGATAAAATCGGTCAGAAGGTCCGGCACCATTTCCCGACGCAGACCATCAGCCATTGAGCGCACCGAGAGGCCGGGCTATGAGGGCGGAACAAACATCTCGACTTGTCTGGCTGCGCAATAGGACATTCCGTGGCTGCCTAGAAGGTAGCTCCGGAAGAAGGTCGAGATGCTCTTCACGCATCTCAAGCGCACCCTCGGCCTCGGAAGGCTCTGATTACGTGGCCCATGCGGTGCAAATGACGAATTCCTGCTCGCCGCAACCGCCCAAAATCTCCGGAAATTGGTCAAGATCTTTCCTGCACCGCAGCAAACGCGAAAAGCCCTACAGGAAAGGCGCTCGCGCCGCACGTTGCAAGATTTGGCGCAGATGAGTGTCTTTCTCCCAAGGCCGGTGCAGGACGATCATTACGATGGCATTGATCTCCTGCCATTCTGCAAGCAGGGATCGAAGATCATCGATCCCTTCAGCCCCTGACGCTCCGATGGCAATGACCGCTGCCGAAACTCCGCCATAACCTCAGTCTCAAGAGGTGCGCGATTCGAAAACTTGAAGCCTGCCCAGCAAATTAGACGGGATGACGCCGTCTTTTGGCATAAGATGAATAGGCTGCGGCTTTTAGGCAGACGTCAGTGTTGTCACCAAAGCGTTTCGCTTGCCCATTCTTGGCTTCCTGTTCAAAGTGGCCGGTGGCGGGAAATAAGGATATGCCACACATGCAAAACGAAGAGAGGTCGGAACCCCGCGACAGCGATCCCTATCAACTTGCCTGCCTTGCCGCAGGAGTTGGTGTCTGGGACTGGGATCTTCGGTCGGACGAGATCTATTTTTCTTCTCTTGCGCGAGAGATTCAGGGTCTTTCGCAAGATGAGCCAGCAACTTTCGCCACAGTGCGCTCGCTAACCCATCCCGATGATGCTGCCGATATGCTTGCCGCGCTGGAGCACGCCCTCGATCCGGAGAACCGCTTACAGGAGAGCTATGTCTATCGGATCACGCGCCCTGACACCGGTGAACTTCGGTGGGTGAGAGCTCATGGGGTAGCGCGGTTTGCTGAGGTCGAGGGCAAGATCCAGGCCGTTCATTACAGCGGCTCGATCGAGGATATCACCGAGCGGGAGGAAATGCGGCGCGCCCTGACTGAAAGCGAGGCACGGCTGCGCATTGCACTCGATGCCGCCCAGATGGCTGTCTGGGAGATCGATCTCGAGAGCGAT
>NZ_JBIFFO010000031.1:0-26062 GCF_043557115.1 Sulfitobacter sp. 1A13679 | reverse complement strand
GCACTCCCCGTCATAAGATGCGTTCGTTCTCGCAGCGCGGATCACACCCTACAACGTGACTCCGGGCCACCGCTTACTGTCGATGGCGACCAACAAGGTCGAAAGGGTAGCATAGGTAGTGGTCATAGCCGGTCTCCTCAGCGGTGTGGTTATGCAAAACCACTGTTGAGACCTGAGATCCGGTTATGGCCACCCGCTGCGCAATTTGAGGGCTGCGCAGGCGGCCATAACCTCTTAGCGGCGCTTCTTCCCGAGGTGCTACGGAACAGAGCTGACTTCGAATGCGATCCTGAAATGGTAGGAAGACCGAAAGGTTGACTGGCACTACATCGCACCGGGCAAGCCTTTGCAAAATGGGTTTGTGGAAAGCTTCAACGGGAGGATGCGCCCTCTCATGCATGTAATTGTGCACTGCCGGGCATTGGATGAATGTCTAAACGAGCACCTGTTCGACAACCTGCGCCATGCCCGCCAGTTGATCGCTGCGTGGAGTACCGACTTCAACCACCACCGCCCGCACACAAGCCTCGCTGGCCTGACGCCAGTCGAATATGCTAACAGGTCAGAAGAGGACCAAAACCTGAACAGAGCTAACCTAAATTAGCGGACTCAATGGGGAGCAGGTCAAGAGGTCTCACGCTTTGCATTCGCTCTCGCCGCAACTGTCATTTACTGGCTATGAGCCCTCAGCCTAAAGATAGATGTGTCATTAAGCGTTAACGTTAACACCTACGCCAGGTGCTGCTAAGGCCTGCTATGTGGTCCAGCAAGCGTTCCAAGCGCTTTTGTTTCTTGCCGCGTTGCCGTCTAGTGGAGGATCAATGCGATGGGCCTTTCATAACACTCTGCCAATATTATTGAGGTTTTGTTAGAAGGCGTCAGTTTATTTGCCATGCCGAGCCACAACTGACATCCAGATCTGCATTCACGGCTAGAAAGGCCTGTAGTAACATGTGCCATGGCAACTACTCAGTAACAAAAGATTCGGCTTGTGGATCTGGATTTATGAACTCGCTATGCAAAGTTCGCCGCAACCCTTCACTTAATCCGATTGGCGCGGCAAAGCCCCTGAAGCCGTGGGCGCCCGAGGAGAATGAACTGTTGCTAACAAACTTCTTCACACGAATTGAACTGATCGGCAATTTTCGGCCGAGGACGGGGGAAACCGCATCTGCGGCGTTCCCTAAGGCCTGTCCGACAAAAAGTGGCAACCTTAGTCCAACATTTTCTCTTCCTGTCAGAACGGAGCGAGCTTGAGTCACTAACTCGTTCATCGTAAAATCTGGTTTGTCGACATAATTAAACAGATGGATACCAGCGGGATTTTGCAGGCTGTGGGCGAGAAACGCTGCAAGGTTTTCGACATACGCCATGGATTTCCGGTTTTTCCCTTTCCCCACCATTACAAATTTTCCTTTATGAATTTGGTTTAAAAGATTGTAAACGTTTCCTCTGTTTCCTTCCCCAAAAACAACCGCCGGCCGTATTATTGTTAAGCTACGTGCTTCAGGATCCCGTTCCTGCCACTCGCGGAGTAGCAATTCAGCTTCGAATTTCGTGCGTCCATATTCATTAAAAGGGTTGATTTTGCCGAATTCGTCTGTATCTGGTGGTGCAAAGCCATACACCGCGACAGAGCTTGTAAAGACAATCTTACTAATCCCGTTCGCTTCAGCCGAACGGCGTAGGTTGCGAGCTCCTTCTATATTATTTTCTGCATATAGTGACAGAGGATAAACGTCATCACGATGGACTGCGGCTAAATGAACAATTGCATCGCCGATTAGGTTGTTTTGGAGGGATTGCGCATCTCTAACGTCCGTTTGCAACCAAAAGTCCGGAAACGATCGGCTCATTTTAATGTCAAGATTAGAGACACTATGTCCTTCTTCTATTAGGCGCGCCGTCAAGCGGGTCCCGATGAAACCACTGCCGCCTGTTAATGTGACTTGCATAAACTTTCCTTCATTATTTCCTCAAGGCCGTATGAGCCGAGCGTTTTCCTTTGGCGCAGCAAACCGTATCAATGTCTAACTTCCTTCATCGTTCCTTTAAGAGAGCTACGCATCATAGTAGATGCCTAAATACTTGAAACCTTGGCGCACAACAAGAAAGCTCACTGAAGCGAAATAAAAGAAAAACAGCAGCCTAGCCACAGGTCAACAGTACTTCTTCCAAACCTGACGGTTGACGAAATCAGTATAGCTTTGAATGATACGAACAACCTTGTCGCTGACGTTTCGGGCGGCGTAATCATCAACAAGTCGAAGAGTGCGTGCGCTTCCTCGCAATTGACTATCGAGGATGGCAAGACCTTGCTGAACGCGCTCGACGCTAAGCCCTACCATCATTACCGAGGCCTCCTCCATCGCTTCAGGACGCTCGTGGGCTTCACGTAAGTTGAGAGCAGGAAAGTTAAGGATTGATGATTCTTCGCTGATGGTACCGCTGTCGGATAGGACCGCTCGGCTATGCATCTGCAAATTTACATAATCATGAAAACCCAATGGTTTCAGCAAACGTACATTCGGGTGAAATACGGTTTCCATCCCAAAGGCTCGCTTTCGCGTTCGTGGATGAGTGGAAACCACCACAGGCATGTTATATTCTTCTGCCACCGCATTCAATATATCGACAAGGCGTTCAAAATTTCGATCAGACTCAATGTTTTCTTCTCGATGCGCACTAACGGTAAAGTATCGGTTGTTTTCAAGACCTAGCCTCTCGCGCACATTGCTAGCTCGTATCTGCGGCAGGTAGTGCTGAAGGACCTCATACATAGGGCTACCGGTTTTTATGATCTGATCTGGAGCGAGACCCTCTCGCAGTAAATACTCCCTCGCAATTGAACTATACGTCAAATTAATATCCGCCGTATGATCCACAATCCGGCGGTTGGTTTCCTCAGGTACGCGCAGATCGAAACAACGATTCCCGGCTTCCATGTGAAAAATTGGTATCTGGCGTCGCTTTGCGGGTATCACAGAAAGACAGCTATTTGTATCACCCAAGACCAGAAGCGCTTCCGGCTCTTCTTGAGCCAGTACTTCATCGACATTTGTGATAAGGTTCCCGATCGTATTTGCTGCGCTTTTCGAACCATCGGCACTTCCGAGAAAGAAATCGGGCTTTCGAATACCCAGATCAGTGAAGAATACCTCGTTGAGTTCGTAGTCATAGTTCTGACCGGTATGTACGAGTATATGTTCGCAATGAGCGTCTAACTCGGCAAAAACACGTGACAATCGAATAATTTCCGGCCGAGTTCCAACAACCGACATTACCTTCAGTTTCTTCATGATTAAACCTTGCTAGCGATTGTATCTGGGCGTTCATGGTCGAACACCTCGTTTGCCCAAACGATAACAATCAGATCCTCTTTCCCTACGTTGGTGATGTCGTGCGCCCAACCAGGGATCGTTTCAACTACTTGAGGCTTTTCACCGCTTGCCTTCACTTCAAAACGTTCATCAGTGACTATGTGACGAAATTTGAACTGTGCATCACCCTGAATAACCACAAACTTCTCAACCTTGCTATGATGGTAATGCCCGCCTCGAGTCACCCCGGCCCCGGCTGTTAGGAAACTGAACTGGCCGCAGCTAGCCGTCTTAAGAACCTCCACAAATGTTCCACGACCATCGGTATGCTGCGGAATGTCGTACGAAAAGCTATCAAGCGGAAGATAGCTGATATACGTAGCATAGAGCGCACGTTCTAGCCCGCCCCCAACATCTGCTATTCGTAAAGCCGAGCGATCCTCAGCAAAACCTTTAACGAGATCAGCCAAGTGGCCCAAGGTTATGGTGTGTTCAGACGCAACGCTAGCAACCGAGTAGCCCTGAAACGAATTCCCTACCGCTTGGACAAAGGCTTCGACAACATCATCTATGTAAACAAGCGAGATACATCTTTCTGGAGCGGCGATATGAATAGGTTGTCCGCGCGCGATATTATAGCAGAATGTTGCTACGACCGAATTGTAGTTTGGCTTGGACCACTTGCCAAACACGCCTGGCAGCCGAAAGACAGTCACTGGAATGTCAACCTCATTCGCCAGGCTCTCTAAAGCCTCCTCGCCGGCGCGTTTACTGCGCCCATAAGGATTTTCCAAAATGGCTTGAGATGAGGACGCAAAAACAATTGGAATGCTCCGGCCAGAAAAAGCTAATTCATCTCGTAAAACACCGCAAAGAGCCTCAGTAAGCCCGTGATTGGTCTCCATATAGGCTTTGGGATCTTCTGGACGATTCTCCCCAGCCAGATGGTATACTACGTCCGTCTTAGCAGCTAGAGACTTCAGCGTCGCGATGTCGTCACCGCGTGTGAACTTCAACACTTCGACTCCCGGAAATTCGCCGAGACGTACACAGAGATTTTTCCCTATAAATCCTTCCGCACCTGTGACGAGGATCCGCTGGCCGCTTAATGCCATTACATTACTCCTCCGGCTCGATGTGCTCACCACGTACAGTCGCCCGCATGAACCGCAACTTCATCAAGAGCTCTCGCATACCCTTCACGTCCAGCTGATTTGTATTATGTGAGCTATATTCAACAGCCTTCGAGATTTCGACTTCGCCCTGCTCGACGAACTTGCCATAATTGAGGTCCCGCAAGTCTGGGGGGACACGATAATAGCCGCCCAAATCTTCAGCTGCTACCATTTCCTCTCGACTCAGCAGCACCTCGAACAGCTTCTCACCGTGCCGAGTTCCAATAATATCGATGGGATGTTTTGGAACTCCAAGCAGATCGGTGAGAGCTTCAGCTAATATCTTGACGGTTGCCGCAGGGGCCTTTTGTACGAAAATCTCTCCCGGGTTACCGTGTTCGAAAGCATACAGAACTAAATCTACTGCATCATCAAGGGTCATCATGAATCGAGTCATCGCGGGATCGGTGATAGAAATGGGTTTCCTATTCCGAACCTGATTGATAAATAGCGGAATTACCGACCCTCGAGACGCCATGACGTTTCCGTATCGAGTTGCGCAGATGACGGTATCGCTACTTGAGCGTGACTTAGCTACGACGACCTTTTCCATCATCGCCTTGCTAATACCCATAGCATTGATCGGATAAACGGCCTTATCAGTACTCAAACAAACTACCCGGCTTACACCACAGTTGATTGCAGCTTCTAACGTGTTCTCGGTTCCAAGAACATTAGTCTTGACAGCTTCTAAGGGGTGAAATTCACAAGAGGGAACTTGTTTGAGCGCGGCGGCATGATAGACGTAATCTACTCCACGCATCGCTGTGAGGATTGACTGGTAATCCCTAACATCTCCAATGTAAAATTTTAGTTTTGGGTTGTTATACCTCTTGCGCATATCGTCTTGTTTTTTTTCGTCGCGGCTGAAGATACGAATCTGACGCAGGTCAGAGTCGAGAAATCGTCGCAGAATGGCATTACCAAAAGATCCAGTACCACCAGTGATTAGTAAAGTTTTGTTTGTGAACATGAATTTTCCGTATTTCTATTTGTGAATTTTAGCCGACTCTTGGCGGAGCAAAGCGACATACTTCTCAGCTCGCTCCTTTGCGCTAGAGAAGCAAAGTGCGTGATTCTGGGCGGCTTCTAGCGTCTTTTTATTCGGCTTTCCAGATTCAAAATAGGCTGCAATCGTACCGGCTGCTGAACGAGCGCAAAGGGGGTCAAAATAATTCGCGTAGGACGAACAAATCTCCCTATTGAATGGCCTATCGGACGCAAACAGTGGTTTCTTCATTGCCATAGCCTCCAGTGGTGTGGCTGAAAAGCACTCGAGCAAAGATGGAAACACAACGGCATCCACAGTCTCATAGAAACTAGGGCATTGCTTGACCCTAAGGGGACCAACATTGACACAAACTTCATGGAATTCTGAGGGGCAAGCCTGCCACTCATCTTCAGTAAATGTCACAAAAAATTTGGCTTTGATGCCGTGCTGTACTCTAAGAATGCGAACGATCTCGGGGAAAATCTTGGTATTCTTGTGGCTGTAGTTTCGACCAATGAAGCCAAGGCGCAAATCGCACTCACACGCCGGGAAAGAAAGTGATTCCCATGCTTGCGGATCACGGTAAATAGAGGAAACACAATTTTCTACCACATATATGCGTTCTGGAGAAATACCAAGCTGTCGAACTAGCCCTTCCTTGACATGGCCCAGCTCGACAACGAGGATATCTGCCCGCCTAAAGAATTGACCTTGTATCCAAAATTTCAAACGATTTTGCAGCCGTCTTCCCATAGACATATCAAGGTAGAGTTCGTTCTGAGGGTAGATAATCCAAGGCTGCGCGAAACCTACGATACTTTTGAAGGGTGGACGCCAACGATACAATGGGCCAAAAATAGTGAACACCACATCAAACCGTTTCATTCTCTTGCGAGCGGAACGATTAAGAAGATCGATACCTCGCGTGTTTAATAACTGTAGACCGAAACTATTTCCGCCAAACAAGTCGCCTGAATCCAAATTTGAAATGACTTCACTAGATGCGAAGGCAGTCAGCTTGTGCTGGGCAAAATTCGGTCTGGAGAGTTCAACGAAAGTAGACGCGGCGACCTGAACTCCGCCACCAGAATGAAGATTTGCTGCATTAATCAGAAGTGATGCATTTCCAACGTCAGGTTCGCTATTTACCAAAGCTAGATTCCTATCTTCCAAATTTGTATTGAGTAGCGTGTTCCGGTTCGTTCCTCAACAATGGTTTTGGCGAGCAGCAGGTCAAACCTAACACAGATAGAGCGCGAAGGTTAGAGAACTTAGTCAGAAATACCCATAATTGGATGTAGCGAAACTACTGCAATTAGCGGCTGTACAATTGCGCGAAAATTGAGATTCTTTAGAATGAACAACGCTATTATTTATAATCATCGCACTGGCGAGCATTATACTATTTCGATAGAGTACACAATAGAATGGCTAAAAGCGTAGAGCATTAATCGTTCGCGCCACTAGGAACGCGACCGCCAAACCGGCTAGTGTGAACGAGAACGAAGAGAGGAGGTCCCCACGCAGAAAGAAGAATAGTGCACCGATTAAATAGAGATAGATAGCTGCCTCAAAGCTACAAACTCGCTTCGCCGACATTATAACCGAGAAGGCTTTATCTAATCTAGCCATGCAAAAGCCTGCGGCTATTGAAAACAGGACGAAACCGATAATACCAAAATTTACATAGCCTTCGCCCAAGAATGGCATCGAGATATTATTAAATCGATAACCTAAGTTTTCAGCAAGCTGATAGCCGCTACCCACTGGTTTATCCTGCCAAAAAGCTCTTGGAACGAAAAATAGAAGCGCTCCCAATAGTTGATTACCATAAGTGACGAACTCTGCTTCTATAGCGCTCAGCATGTTCTCGTAAGCGTCAAAGTGAGCTTGCCTGAAAAAATCCGGATTTGGCGAAAGGGTAATCCGGTCCCACCCCGAGAAATAGCGAAACTGCTCTAGGAATGGAAAAACAAAAATAATTGCCGAAACTAGAACTCCAGAGAACACCCACGCCCTTCGGAAGCTTGAAAGTAGCACCAATAATACGGGGATATACACGAAGGCGGTGAGAAATCTTGCCACCCCAGTAGGAAACACTGAAAAAAGAAGAATTATGAGAAGGAGAACCTTTAAGAACTTATGTCCACTGATCCTCACCACTGAATAGAGAAAACAGAATAAGGGTGCCAGACGGAAACTCATGCCTAGCACCAAAATAATCGGCGATTGCGGTTGAGCGCCCTGCGCAATCCCATCTACGAGACCGCGGAAAAGCAACAGCCGTAGGGAAAATTCGTTCAAATAGAGAAGCCCGAGAAAACTCGCTACTGAAATAAGCAGTAACACTACCATTGCCCTACCTCGGTTCCGGTGCACCCGTTGGGCTTCTTTACTTGCTACCCTCTTCCCCTTAGTGAGGGCATAAGTAATAGCTACTAATATATTAGAGATGATGATCAGAATGTTCGCAAATAGGTGTAGGTCTGACGGTATAACTGAGGATCTCCACATATAGTGGCCTTCGGAATAATGCAGCCACGGAATTAGGGAGAAAAAAACAAGCGTGAATATAGAATATACTGTGAGCAAATTCGTGCAACGCATCCCTATCACCATCAGAGCACATGCGGATTGTATTGCAATAACTAGGAAAGATATTCCGACAGCATCCAAACTAACCTTGAAGAAGGCAATAAAGCCAACTATCAGAAGCGCCGGTCCGGACAACGCGAAAAACGCATGAACATACTTAACCATTCTTAGCGTCGAAGATTTTCACGAAGTTTACATTATTTCTGCGAATGTAGAACTCCGAACTCGAACCGTGGTGGTAAACGCTAACCGAACTATATTTGCTGCTTAGGTCGTTTATGACTAGTTCGGAGGGGACTGTGGCGCTGACAATCGTACCGTAAACCCATTCCGGGACCAATCGTGTATGGGGATGTGGCTTAACGAATAAATCGCCGGGCGCTGAACCAAAGTCAATAAAAAATCGCTGCGAAAACCTCCAAGAAGATAGGTAAACGTGACAATTGTTAGCTCCGCTGCTTTCAGGCGCGCGATAGGAAAACACCCTTGCCAGTTCACTGCTATGTTTGTCAAGATAGTCCATAACCGCCCCGCGAATTGGCTTTGCCTTCATGGAATCCTTATCGAAGATATCGCAGTAAGCTGAGTGATCAAACACATAGATATTCTCGGTCACACTTGCCCCCCCAAAATGGGTGCCCGCTCCGATCGAATCTAAAGCGAATTTTTTCCATCCACAGTATAAATCACGCCGATAAGTGCCAATGCCTTCTTCAAACACGTTGATCTCTAGGTTTCCACGCAAGCCCTTAAGAAAAATTAAGGCAGCATAATTTCTTACCCCAACGTCTGAGTCGATAAAAATGGAATGAATCTTTGAGTTCGCTATTCTCTTAAACGCTGCGCTTTTAGTTGATACAAACTCGAATTCAGCTTTCGATGCGAAATAGCTACTATCTCGAAATTCGTTATATACATCTTCTGCACCGTGGAACTCATCAACGATTATCAAAGTAACTAGTTCCAGCGCATCAATTTGCTCCGCCAAATTCAATGCAATCAAAATTTGTATAGGTTTGCTTACGATAAATGCGGCCCGGTTCACCGTTTCTCCCCGAGGGAGAGGAGATCCATTTTGACAGGAGTGTTCGCAGAAACGTTCCGCACTACAGCGCGACCCAAGATGTAGCTCAACATTTTTGGCGGGAGGCCATACCCCGGCCGAACACTCCTTACGTCATCTTCGGAAACTTTCTGCCCTGGAACTAGATCACGAATAAAATATAGAGATCGTCTAAATTTGACGTTCCCCTGCTCACTCGATTTACGTCCATAATTAACTTCTCCGAGAGCCACCCATGCGGTTGAAACTTCGCTGCAAAGCGCAGCCAAATCCTGCGGTTCCAAAGAAAAGCTATCGTCAGGGCCGCCGCCCTCACGGTCAAGGGTGAAGTGCTTCTCGATGATTGACGCCCCCAGACCCACGCTGGTCACGGCAGTAGTGTTGTCTAGAGTATGGTCCGACAGCCCGGTCACTAATCCGAAACGCTCGATCATATCCGGTATAGTACGCAGGTTATAATCCTCTGCTGGCGCCGGATAACCGCTTACGCAGTGTAGGATTGCTAGCTCACGACACCCTCCCGCCCGAGCCGCATCAATCGCTTCATCGATCTCTTCTGCATCAGCCATGCCAGTAGAGATTATCATAGGCTTGCCGGTACTGGCGGCATATTTAATGAGGGGCAGGTCGATCGCTTCAAAGGAGGCAATTTTGTAAGCCGGCGCATTCAAATCTTCCAAAAGATCAATGGCTGTATGATCAAAGGGAGAACTGAACAGCGTGATACCAAGCTCTCGTGCATGCTCAAAGAGCGGCTTATGCCAATCCCATGGAGTATGAGCTTCATCATAGAGATCGTAAAGAGTACGTCCAGCCCAAAGCCCGGTTTCTATCTGAAAATCGGGGAGATCGCTATCTAGAGTAATTGTATCGGGTCGATAGGTCTGCATCTTGACCGCATCCGCTCCAGATTGCTTCGCGGCTTGAATAAGCCTGAGTGCGCTCAGGAAATCACCGTTATGGTTCGCGGACATCTCCGCTATTACGTAGGGGGGATAAGCCGGGCCGATTTTTCGGCCTGCGATCGATATTTCAGCCATCGTTCACTTTCTCCAATTTCAACGTGTATGTCTCTCCGCGAAGCTCAAAGTATGCCGGAAAGCGGTTAGGATCGCACACACGGATAAGATCAAACTGGTCCGCTATGCTTTTCTCGGTCTCAATGCGGCTATCAGCCGGACTGCGTCGAGGCCAGTATGTAGGCGTAATGGCAGGGTCCTGCACCTGAGGCGTAATCGTTTCGAAGTTTTCGACAGCGAACTCCATAAGCTTCAATTCTGCCTGAAACAATAGATCATTGATTTCATCCCAAAGTGCGCTCGGCGGAATTGGGATAGTGGTTTTCTCCCAGATTCGACCGCTGTCGACCTTTGCATCAGCTTCAAGTAAAGACACCGTGATTGAGGAAGCTCCTGAAGATATCTCCCAGATATGCGGACTCCAGCCACGGCCCTCAGGAAGGTCACTGGCATGCAAGACCAGACACGCATGATAGCGGTCGGTAACATCCGCAGTTATCATTTCGTTGCACGAGACCAGAAAAAGGAGATCGCCTCCCTTCGCTTGGTTCTTTCGACGAACCAACTTGATCTGCTTCTCTGGCGACGAATATTCTTCGATCCATGATCGAATATAGTCATTCACCGGGTGTGTAGGGTCGCTGCATAAAATTGTGATAATCATCGCTGCGCTCCTATCAATATTCTCGCGATCCGGTCTGCGCCAAGCCCATCGCCCAATGCGCCGGCCCGTTCAGCTTGGTAGCGAAGCCTGTCCACGAGTGAATCATCGCTAAATACTTGGTTCAGTGCTTCCTTAAGACCATCAACTGCGGACAATATAGCTGCACCTGAACGATCTAACGCTTCAGCAATTTCCCACTGGTTCTCAGCGATCACTAAAATCATGGACGGCAACCCCAAACAGCAGCGCTCCCACGAAGTGCTGCCGGCCGCCCCAATCGCATAGTCGCTATCCGTCATCAATCTCGCCATATTCGACACGCCGACAAGGACGTTAGCCTTGTACTTCATTTGTGATACAGTCTCGCGGACCTGGTCAAGCCAAGGCGCATTCGAACCCATAACGACAACGACTTCTACGCCGTCGGGCATGGAGCTATCGTCGAGCGCCCTCAGAACTTTAGAAGTCACATTCGCCTTATCTACACCCCCCATGGTAATTAGAATGCGTTTAAAGTGGGGGCTTTTGCGGCGATTTAGGCTTTCTGAGCGAAGCTGAGAAAATTCAGGTCGCAACAAAGCGTACTCCGGGCCTATCAACGCTTTCGTGCTTGGACCGAGAAGGCCAGTATAGTCCGCTCTCGTCCTTCCCAAGTTCTGGTCGAGCAGCAGATCGCATGCATGCCGACGATCAGCTAAATCATCGACTACCAAAAGGTTGTGGAACGCGGCCTTTACAGCATCCTGCCAGTGCGCATCGAGAGCATAGTGGTCCACCACCAACCAATCAAAATTGCGTCCAGCAAGGACAGCAAGCGTATCTTTTGCATCCTGCTGCCAGCTCGTTCCTAGCCAACTCGCATGGGAAGGTACCGTAACCTCGCAGTGCCAATCTCTAGACAATTCAGGCAATGCCACCACCTCATGCCCTCGCTTCGCAATCACGTCCATCAAATGACCCTGATGCGGTCGGCATAAGAAGAGAGACGTCGCACCTTTCTGCCGCAGCGCATCAGCTAGGGTCAGGCACCGCATAACATGGCCGGTACCGATCTCCGTGGAAGCGTCCACCCGAAACGCGATTTGCTTGGCAGCTGAATTAACCATGATTTGAAGATTGCGCTTGTTGCAGAGCCAGCCGCATCAATTCGGCGCGTTCCCAGTCTTCAACTGTATCGATATCTTGGACGCGGTAGCGAGGTAGCGGGACGGGTACGCTCGCTGATCCAAAGAGCGGACGCTCCTCCAACCAAGCCTCCGCCTTCCCCCAGTAAAATTGGCCGGCATCGTGCCAGGCTTCTTCCAAATCCTGAGACCGAGTAGCAAAATGCTCCGGCTGAAACATCGCAACGCGCTTGTCTTCGGTGATGCGTATCGCGCGCTGGATTGGAAAAGCATATGTTGTGACCGAGAATGCATAGTCAACGTCGGTTCGCTGCAGAGCGTTGAGCCCTTCTCGCAGGTCTTTTGGTCGAATGAACGGCGCGGTGGCGTAAAGGCAGCAGACTTCTGTTGCCAGCGTGCCTTGCGCATTCTGCCACGCGACAGCGTGTGCAATGACAGGGACTGTACCGGTGTGATCGTCGGATAAATCTCTTGGGCGTATAAACGGGACTTCAGCCCCAAGCGCCTCAGCAACCTGAGCAATTTCCGGATCATCGGTACTGACGATAATCCGGTCAAAACACTCACTTTCTAGCGCGGCGTCAATCGACCAGGCGATCATAGGCTTTCCGCCGAATACCTTTATATTCTTACGTGGAATGCGCTTGCTGCCGCCTCGAGCAGGAATGATGGCGAGCCTTAAACTCATAGAACTTCACGCAGTGCTTCAACGACGTAATCTTGTTCGTCTTCGGTTAGGGACGGATGCATGGGAATACTGATCGCTTCTTCATAGTAGCGCTCTGCCTCGGGGAAATCGCCCTCTTTAAATCCCTTGTCCTGATAGTACGGCTGCAAATGAACCGGAATATAGTGCAGATTGACCATGATCTCTTTGGCACGCAAATGGTTGAACACCTCGAGATGGGTAGACCTGCCGTTATCTAGCTGAAGCCGGATCACATAGAGGTGGAATGCAGAATGGGAATCTGGATGTTGCCACGGAAGCGTTAACGGCAGATCGCTAAACAGATCGGCATATCTGGCGACAATGGCATGGCGTCGTTCAATATACTGGTTTAACCGAGTCATCTGGCTGACGCCGAGAGCGGACTGCAGATCTGTCATCCGATAGTTGTAGCCGAGAGCAACCTGCTGATAATACCAAGGCCCTTCCATCGGTTTTGTCATTAACTCAGGGTCGCGCGTAATGCCATGGCTCCTAAGCAAGCCAAGCCGGGTCGCCAATGTATCAGAATTGGTAAGCACCATCCCGCCTTCTGCGGTGGTGATAATTTTAACCGGATGGAAACTGAACACAGTAATATCGCTGAAGCGCCCGTTGCCGATCGGCTCACCCTTGTACTTACCGCCAATAGCATGGGAGGCATCTTCAATAATCCTAAACCCATAAGTTTTTGAAAGCTTATGGATAGCTTCCATATCGCAGGGCTGACCGGTGAGGTGGACTGGTACAACGATCTTAGGGAGACGACCTTCCTTTTTGGCCTCAATCAGTTTCTCTTCTAGCTTTTGAGGGCACAGATTATAGGTTCGCGGATCTATATCCACAAAATCTACTTGGGCGCCGCAATAGAGCGCGCAATTTGCAGACGCGACAAATGTGTTTGGTGTTGTCCAAAGCCAATCCCCCGGACCGAGTTCTAGGGCTAAACAGGCGATATGAAGCCCTGATGTAGCACTATTGACGGCAAAGGCATGTTTTGCGCCAGTATGCGCCAGAACGCTTTCTTCAAAGAGCGGGATATTCGGCCCCTGGGTCAAGTTTGATGATTTTAGGACCTCAACGACGGCATCAATGTCGTCCTGAGTGATATCTTGTTGGCCGTAGCGGATCATAGAACTCAACCGTTTTTAAGAGAGGAGGTAATATTGTCGGGGGCAGGTTGTTTAGGATTTTTGAGCCACCAAAACCCTAAGGTTTTGATCGTAAAAATTGTGAAGAAGGCGATGTTCAACCCTACTGGGACAGCCATTGCCCCTACTGCGTCACTAAGAGCCCAGGTCGCGGCCACAAATGCAACCATTGCGAGTAAATGACTGTATATAATGATATTATCTCTGCGTGAGGCATAGAGGGCATAGTGGGGTATCATTCCCAATGCATTTATGACCATTGCCAGCAACAGCCAAGGATAAAGATGTACTGCGTCCAGATAGGCTAGCTTGCCGATCCATTTCAGAAGATAGGGCAGTAAAAGAAGGCTTGCGACGGCGAATGCTGCGGATAAGGCGACCGTCTGTACCAACATTGCGCGCAATGTCTTGCGGGCAGCGCTCTGTTCGTTCGCATGGTATTGCGCGATCAAAGTGGGATAGGCGAAGGAGAACACGCCAGCATCCAGAAAAACCATTAACGTACTCGCGACACCCAAAAACAAAACATAGGCAGCGACCTGATCAATCCCACCTAGCGCTTCTAACCAGTACCGATCCACCGTCTGAATACCGCGCAGCGCCAAACTCGCGATCAGCAGCCAGACGCTGACCTGAATGCCGCGTTTTACCCAGGCCCAATCAACAGCCCTACCCCAGCCGCCCATGCTAAGCTTTTTCAACTTCCAGAAACCAAGACCAGCCGCGCCGGCTCCGCCAAGCAGCCAAAATCCCATAACGGCGTCGAGATTGCGGCTAGCCGGCTCCACTGCCATCAAGATGACAATTCCTATGGCCCAACTGCCTTGACGCGCAAATAGAATGAGGCTGGCGATGACCTGTTCCGACAGTGCCACAAGCAGCCGAAACACTTCCTGATTGAAGTGCTCCAACATCAAAATGGGGATAAACCACCAAACCAAATGAGCGGGCCAGCCGGTATTGTAAAGAAAGACAAGCGCAACAGGTAGCAGTCCTAAATATAGCAACCCCGACAAGGCGGCTTGCCCCCGCAACAGTTGGCCCCTGTCTTCCTTTGGCGTTTTGATAATCTCTCGAGTGGCAAACGCATAGAAGTCCAATCCCACGAAGTACATTGCGTAGCCAACAGTGGCGGTAAACAAACCATAGTAGCCGACATCAGATGGGCTTAAGTACTTAGCCAAAAAGAATATAAACAAAAAGCGCGTACCGAGTGTCAAGCTGCGCAGCCCGACATTCCCAATACGCTGGAAATTAAAATTCATAATCACCTTAGTTCCTGGAGAACTTAATCTTAAAAACGACACGCACAGTAGAGTTGTTACATCGCCAAAGGACCAAGCCGCACCCGTGTAGCTGAGGTAATCTGGATAAGAACGGGGGGGCGCCAAGGCTGGCAGCGCAAACCCCCAATAACGCAAACTATCGGATGCTCTTCGAAGCGCCCTGCCCAACCACTTCAGGATCAATCTCACGCTGCAGCGCCTCGATCTCAGCAATCAAGGCCTCGTGCTCAGCCATACGACGCTTCAAAAAGGCCGTCGTCAGCTTCGCCTTCGCTAACACACCGCGCGGCGTCAGGACATATGTATAGCGCAGCTTATTCCCAGACGACCGGAAGTTCCCAACCTTGACTTGGCCCTTTTCGATCAAACCCTTCAGGCAATAATTCACGACACCAAGGCTAATCCCCAAAGATTTGGCTAGATCTCGCTGAGACAGCTTCGGATCAGCCTCAAGCGCCCGCATTACTCGGAATCGGATATCTTCATTGACTGGCTTTGCCATAAGCTTTCAGGACATAGCTACCGCACCAGAGGTCGCTAAGACAGCCTCCGAAACGAACGACACTCCGTTCATAGATGAACGCATACCTTCAATTTACCCTTTAGGAAAGGTGAATTCAATTTAGATGGCAAAGTTATTGCGAGTCAGAACTAAGCTTGGAAGAAATCGCAGGTGCTTTCCGAGACACGAGCCGCTGTCAACCGGCCCGTTTTATAGGCCCCTGTATCTAAAGACACCCGGCTCGCCGATATGCTCGCGATCTCGACAATCGTGTGCCCGTGAACGACAAACACCCCGTCCTCACGGGGCTCGCTAAAGAACTTCGGGTGCCCCCACAAAAGCGCCTCCTCGCGCTGCGCCTTGGGGTGACGCTTCGGGGACATCGCTGCATGGACGCAGTGCATATTACCGCTCGACCATTGGAGCGGCAGACCCCGCAGCCATTCCTGCATGCCGGCCGGCAGCGCGGCCTCTAGAGCGTTGGCGAGGTCGATTGATGCGTCACTGTCTAGTCTCTTCTTTTCAGCCGAAATCCCAAAACTACGAAGGGTTTCCACGCCCCCGAACCTCAGCCATTCCGCGCCCGAGCCTGCCGGGTCATCAATAAAGTCGAGCATCATGCGCTCGTGATTGCCCATCAAGCAGACCACTTTATCTGGATGCTCTTGTGAGAGGCCCCATAACCGCATGAGAACATCCCGAGAGTCCGGCCCCCGATCAATGTAGTCCCCGAGGAATACGCGCGTTTCTTCGCCGGATGCCGCAGCCCCTAACTGTAGCAACATGGCATCCAGAAGCCCCGCGCAACCATGGATGTCACCAACGGCGAAAAACGGTATCTCAGGTGCGAAATCGTCAGGAACGCCTTCCACCTCCACGCGGTCGTGCTTCTTCCAGCTCTTCAACCACGATGTGATCCCCCTGCGCATATCGCCCCCTGAGTGCTGCCTTGTTATGGTCCTGCGAACCCTTCGGTTAACGCGACTGCGACCGATAGGCCACATCAAACTTCTCAGGGCTCTCGAATGCGGGAGAGACTCGCACAGCGATTGCCCTGCCGCGGCTGAACAAGTATCCCTACTTACAAGGAACGGAGAGAGATATGACTCACAAGCCTCGCGCAAAGCCTGCATCACGCCGCCGGACGCCGCGTGCGATGTTGGGGGTCGGTCTGCTCTTGCTGCCTGCCGCAGCGCAGACGGAAGGTTATTCCTACACGACCTATGGTACCGTCGGGCTGGTCGACATGCCCACGGCGCAGAGCGCGGAAGATGCTGAGTTGACGGCGACATATAGTCAGTTCGCCAATACCGCTCGTACCACGCTAAGCTTTCAAATTACCCCGCGACTTTCCGGCAGTTTCCGCTACAGCAAGATCGACGATTTTTTCTCCGGGGGCGGCGCTCTTTTCGACCGCTCCTTCGACCTACGCTATCGCTTTGTGGATGAAACCAGCAGCCGGCCGGCGATCGCAGTTGGCTTGCAGGATTTTATCGGCACAGGCGTCTACTCGGCGGAGTATATCGTCGCTACGAAAAGCGTCACCCCCCGCCTGACTTTTACGGGGGGTATTGGATGGGGACGGCTTGGCAGCTACAATGGCTTTTCTAACCCGCTTGGCGTCATCGATGGCCGCTTTGAAACCAGACCGGACCGAGACTTTGGCCGCGGCGGTGAGATCGAAGCGGCGGGTTGGTTCCGGGGGGATGCCGCGCTCTTTGGCGGGGTGGCTTGGCAGGCCACGGATAAGCTAACGCTGAAGGCCGAGTATTCATCTGATGCTTACAATCGTGAAACCCGATACGGTTCGTTCGAGCATAAGTCCCCATTCAACTTCGGCCTCGACTACGAGATCCGCGACAACATCCACCTTCAGGCGCATTACCTTTATGGCTCAACATTCGGCTTCTCGCTGAACCTACGGAACAACCCCAGGCACCCCCTCGTAAACGGTGGCAAGGGCCCCGCACCTTTGCCAGTGAAACGACGCGCGCCGGGGGCGGCGTCCGATCTTGGTTGGACACAGGCCGTCGGCGTCGAATCCGGCCTGCGCGAGCAAACTGCCACACTGCTTGCCAGCGACGGTATGGCGCTGGAGGCAATGAAAATCAGCCCGAATGCCGTGACCGTCCACATTCGCAACGAGCGTTATCTCGCCCGTCCCGAAGCCATCGGGCGCACGGCGCGCATCCTCACGCGGGTTATGCCAGCATCGGTAAAAACCTTTACCGTCGTCCCGTTGGAGAACGGCATTCCGCTCTCCGCCACCACATTACACCGGTCGGACATCGAGGATTTAGAGCATGAGGCGGATGGATCATGGCAGGCCTATGCCCGCGCGGATATTGAGGATGCCGCAGGTAGCTTGGAAGACGCGACCTATCATGGCGACCACTACCCCAACCTGACTTGGTCCGTCGGCCCCTACCTTAACGCCAGCTACTTTGATCCGGACGAGCCGGTACGCCTCGACACCGGCCTGCGGCTGCAAGGGCGTTACGACATCGCGCCAGGCTGGTTCCTGTCAGGCAGCATTGAACAACGGCTGGCGGGAAATATCGGTGACGCGGCCCGCGGGTCCAATTCCGTGCTGCCGCGGGTTCGGTCAGAATCCGCAATCTACGCGCGCGAGGGGGAAACCGCCTTAGAGCATCTGACGCTGGCGCATTACTTCCGACCCGGCAAAGATCTCTACGCCCGGGTCACCGCAGGCTACCTCGAATCGCAATTCGGGGGTGTTTCGAGTGAATTGCTCTGGAAACCCGTCGCCAGCCGCTTGGCCTTGGGTGCAGAGGTGAATTACGCGGTACAGCGCGATTTCGACCAAAGGTTCGGCTTCCGGGACTACGAAATCGCGACAGGTCACCTCTCCGCCTATTACGACTTTGGAAACGGCTACCTTGGCCAAGTGGACGCGGGCCGCTATCTGGCGGGCGACTACGGGGCGACCTTTACCCTCGACCGTGTCTTCGCAAATGGCTGGAGCATCGGCGCCTACGCCACCTTCACCGATGTCTCATTTGACGATTTCGGCGAAGGGTCTTTTGACAAAGGTCTGCGCTTTACCGTGCCGCTGTCGCATGTATTGGGCGAGCCTTCGGACAAAACCTATAAGGCCGTGATCCAACCGTTGACACGCGACGGGGGTGCAAGGCTGAAGGTCAGAAACCGTCTCTACGAAAGCGTGCGAGGCTACCACACACCCGAATTGAAAGACAGCTGGGGCAGGTTCTGGAGATGAAATTTAAATCTATCGCCGTCTTGTCCCTTTTGGGGCTGCTGACTGCCTGCGGGTCGGGCCAATCGCAGCAAAGCATACTCGGCCCAATCGGTCAGGTCCTGCTCGGCTTTACGCAGCCGGCCTCGAAACCCTCCAGCATGGCAGACATTCGGCGGCAGGTGACCCCTGAGGTGCGTCAACAGTTTCAGCACACGTCTTTGATGATCGCTCAGCTCGAGCAAAATGAACGGGCCTCGATCCTCGTACGTAAGGGGGTTAACCGCAATGTCGAAACCTATTTCACCCCCGACAACATCTCACTGAGCCTCAAAGAAGGAGTGCTTGTCGGCACCCGCGGTCTCGGATTTGACTTGATGAGCGGCGATGTCGCCGAAGTGCTTACAGGCTTGCGCCACGGCGGACAAGCCGTCCGCGTTCATCGCTATCTCGATGGCGAAGATCAGATTGTGATCAAGAGCTACATCTGCAACTATAGCGGAAATGCGCAGATCACAGAAACCTGCTATGGCAAAGATCACAGCTTTAAGAACAGCTATCAAATGTCGGGAGGCAAAGTCGTCGCGTCCCGGCAATGGATTGGCCCAAACCTTGGCTACATCCGGTTGGAGGATGTTTAATGCCCCGCAAACAGGTCCATGCCGATTAGCGAGTTTTAGTTCCTAGGCCCTTCTCGCGTTCACACGCTGCCGTTCGTTTTTATTCCGAGGTTCCTTAATGTTTAAACGTCTTATCGCTGCTTCTACTCTGATACTCCTCAGCGGTTGCGGGGTGGCCTATGTCTCTCCGAAAGTCACCGAAGCTGGCAGCAAGGTCCGTATCGTACCTTTGACCTCGGAAACCGTTCTGGCCGCGAATAGATCAACCTATGAACCCAAACAGCTTCCGGCTGTGTTCTTCCAGACTGCCGGCGGCGCAGGCGGCTTGCGCGGCGCGGGGCCGACACCTTCGCCAGTTTCCCAGATTCAGACGAAGCCCGGCAACCTCGCACTCCGCATCCCCAGCACCCCGCCTAACACGACCTATCATATCGGCGTCGGGGATGTGCTTTTGCTGGCGACGCGCAGTGGCAGCAGCACCGTCGAAGAGCTGAGCGGCCTGCTCGCCGCGCAAAACCGGCGCCAAGGCTACACCGTACAGGATGACGGGGCGATCGCCATTCCCGATGTCGGCCGCGTCAAAGTCTCGGACCTGACATTGGAAGAAGCAGAAGCGGCACTTTTTCAGCGTTTACTGGAAGCGCAGATCGACCCCTCTTTCAGTCTTGAGATCGCTGAGTTCAATTCCAAACGCGTTTCTGTCGGCGGTGCTGTCGGCAACCCCACCGTGATCCCGATCACCTTGACGCAGCTTACGTTGGACCAAGCCGTGGCAGGCGCAGGCGGTATCCAAACCCCCGATCTCGAATACGCTTCGATCCGCCTCTACCGCGATGGCGACCTCTATCAAATCCCGCTCGAACAGTACCTACGTCGGCCCGACCTTCAAAAAACTCGCCTCATCGCAGGAGACAGCGTGTTTGTCGACACCGAGTACCAGCTCGATCGGGCGCAGGCATATTTCGCCGAGCAGATCACCCTCCAGCAATTCCGCCAACAAGCGCGCGCCCAGGCCTTGGCAGAACTCACAGCAGTCGTCGATCTGCGCCGTGCCTCTCTCCAAGAAGGCCGCGCGAACTTCGAAGCTCAGCTCGCCAATGACGCCGTAGAGCGGGACTACGCCTATCTCGCCGGAGAAGTGACCAAGTCCGGTCGCTTCACTCTGCCCTTCGGCCGGAAATCCACCCTCGCGGATGCGCTTTACTCCGAAGGCGGAATCGACACGATGACCGGCAATCCCTCGCAGATCTACGTCCTGCGCGGCTCGAACGATCCGCGCGAGTTCGGCGCAGTGACCGCATGGAACCTCGACGCGCGCAATGCAACCAACCTGATTCTCGCGACACGGATGGAGCTACGTCCGAACGACATCATCTTCGTCGCCGAACAGCCAGTCACGCGCTGGAACCGGGTCATCACGCAGATTACCCCGACGATTATCTCCAGTGTGGCCAGCTCGGTTAACTAAATTGGTGGTGGGCTTGGCCTGCCGACCTCTGAGCCTCCTTCCAACAGTCTGCGCGCGCCATCGGCGCGCGCTTCCAGTTGTCAGCGCAAGAGATGACCAGAGAGCTATAGATGTCTGATACTATTAGATCAGGTTGGTTCGTCGCCCAACTGCGCCCGCATGGCCTCGCCCAAGCGCGGGTTCATCTTAAACGACAGGGATTTGAGACTTTCTCGCCCGTGCTTTTGCAAAGCCCTCGCAATCGGCCAAACAAGGGCGCGGTGGAGCGCCCGCTCTTCCCCGGCTATCTATTTGTAAGCTTCGATCCCAGCCAAACGGGCTGGACGGCCATCAATAGCACGCGAGGTGTCTCACGCCTTATTCTGAACGACCCCCGCCGCCCCCGGCCCCTTCCAGAAGAACTGATCCGCGCCCTACAGGACCGCTGCGATCCCGAAGAGGCTTACAAGGGTGAAGATGACCTAGAAGTCGGAGATCGCGTGCGCGTTCTCACCGGACCTTTTGCCGAACTCGTGACAAAGATCGAAGCTCTGCCAAGCGCAGAGCGCGTCGGGGTGCTGATCGATTTGATGGGCAGGGAAGTCCGCTCCTCCCTGCCCCGCGCTCATGTGGCGAAGGTCACAGAGTGACCTTTCACTAACAGCTTACGCTGCTTGGGCGTTTTCCGCGTCCCGCAGAAAGTGCTCATAAGCGATGACGTCGTTGCGAAACTTCCCATAGAGAATTAGCGCGCCCGTGCCCGCTGCTTTCGCTTGCAAAGTCCAATAAACAGTCGGACTGTCGCGGTAGATCAACACATCAAAGTTCTCCCCGTCCCGCGTATATGTCCCCGACAGAGGCGAGTTCTGCCGCCCTTCGATCTTACGGCTCAGCGAAAGCGGGACGAAGCGGCGCGGCTGACGGAAACGATGCGATGTAAAATATTTCATAGCAACGACATAGCCGAGCGCGAAAAGCGAAATATAAAGTGCGAGGGCGAAGGCCGCCGCGATAGGTTGATCCCAGAGCAGGACCCCAGTGAGGATTGGCACACCAAGAAACGGCAACAGAAGAAGGCTCGCCAGAGGATTGTCGAACTGGCTACGACGGCTGCGCTTCCGCAGCAGAGGCAAGGCGCGCACTGCGAGGTGGTGGAAATGCAGCCGGTCCGGCTGGTCGGTCGCCTTGCGCGTCATCCGACGTCGTAAGATCGAAAAGAGCGTGTCACACACCGGCCAGAACAGCAAAAGCAGAACCGCCATCCCCGCAACCGAAGGGTTCCGCGCGACCAACACAATGCCCAGCCACGCCAGCACATGGCCAATCCCATAGGCCCCCGCATCACCCAGAAAGATCCGCCCAAAGGGCCAGTTCAACACGAAGAAGCCAAGCGTCGCCGCAACCAACGAACCCGCTACGATCTGCACATCCCCATCGCCAGTGAAACTGGCGATCGTGAAAAACCCTACCGCCGCACTCATGCTATATAGCGAGGAGAGTCCATTAAGGCCATCGATCAGGTTCAGCGCGTGGCAAGTGCCGGCTGACCACAACAACGTGATAGCGATCGCGGGGACAACAAAATAAGCCAGCGAATTGTCCACCAGTCCAAGATCTGGAACGACAGTACGCGTGAGCGCAATCGCCAGCGCGGCCGCGGCAAAAGCCGCCAAAAGCCGGGCACGCGGGCTTACGTTCCGGTGAATATCCTCTCGCAAACCAACAAAAAAAACAATCAGTCCTGCCGCCAGCGACAAAAACAGATCACTGCGCAACTGGTCTGCATAGTAAAAACACCCGAAAACAAGCGCGACAATGATACCGATGCCGCCCACACGGGGCGTGGGACGCGTATGCGTCGCCTGCCGCGCACCCAGATCACGCTCCATATGCTCCTGGCTCATCAACAAGCCTGGCCATGCAATGAAAAGCAGACCAATGGCCAGACTGATCAGAAAGGTCGCCAACAAAATCCACGGTTCGAACAAAACTAGATACCTCTACAAAATAATGCGCGTACTATCGTAAAACGATCTTGTAATACACCCTAGAAAAATGCACTGGCGCGCTCCCCGTCAAGCGTGGAAGTCTACCACCATACACCAGCGTTTCCACAGAACTTCGACATGGTCTTCACGGTCGTATTACGGCATAAGTCTTTCAAAGTAAAAGAAAACCCCCAAATTTTCGCTTCCTAAACTGAGCCTGAAAAGCAAGTGTAGGCAGCGTATCCCATTGCCATTTGAAACTTTAGAAAGCCGTACAGGGCTGACACAGGCTAAATGATATGCAAGCTAAAATGGCCCTTTGACTATCTCCGCGATTCGCGCGCCTTAAGAAATGGCTGAAAGATTAAAATCTCACCGGCAGTTCTACCTCATAAGGTAGGGTAACGCCGGCACCAGTGGTATGACAAACAAAAACCGAAGTTCCTATCGCCTACCAAATGGCACACCCTAGCAATGCATGCACAGCTTTTTGCCGATCTTTCATAGCATTACCAGACATACCGGTGTAGTTAACGGTCAACCAAGCGATTTGCGTGAGAATAGTATTTCATGAAACAGCAACAAGTATTTGCTCAAAGCACCCTTCAGGACCGTGATACCGATGACGAAATTGATCTTTCTAGCCTGCTCCGCACCCTTTGGCGCGGCAAACCGTGGATCGCGCTTTGTGGGCTGATAGCCCTGCTCCTAGGGGGCTACTATGCCTACGGTCTTGCCGTCCCTGTCTATACTGCCAAGGCCGCGATCGCGCTTGAAAGCCGGCAAGAACAGGTGATGGACATTGAGAGCGTCGTGACAGGGCTTGGTGGGGACCAATCGACAATCAATACTGAAGTTGAAGTGCTGCGGTCGCGCGGTCTCATCGAAGATTTGGTCATGGACATGGATCTTCTTGAGGACCCCGAGTTCAACACCCTCCTACAGCCCGCCCCCAGCTTTTCCATCGGTCAGGTCGTCGATTTTGTGCGCAGCCTCGTCTCCGAGCCACAGGAAACGCGACGGATAACAGAACGGGCTATTCTTGATTCTACGATCAACCAGGTCCTCGATTCCATCTCGGCTTCCAACCTGCGGCAGAGCTTTGTCTTCGAAATTACGGTGACCACCCAAGACCCCGATAAATCTGCCGCGATGGCGAACCGGCTGGCCGAACTCTACATCCAAGATCAGATTTCCGTAAAGTTCGAGAAGACCGAACAGGCGACAACTTGGTTGAGCGAACGCGTAAGCGGCCTCCAGATCGAACTGGAAACCGCGCAAGCGAAACTCAAAGATTTCTCGACGAATACCCAGCTTGTAAACGCGGAAACCCTTGCCGCTCTCAACCGGCAGCTAAAAGACCTGCGCGACCGCCGCGCCACGCTTATCGGTCAGGCCGAAACGACAGAAGGCAGGTTGCAAATGTTGCAGGAAGCCCGAGCCTCCGGTCCTGCCGCGTTTGTTGATGTTGCAAATGATCCAGCCCTTAATCAGGTCTACCGGCGCCTCCAAGATGGGAGCGTAGGAGCAGAAACAGCCTTCGAGACCCGGGCCGAAGCCTTGATTGCGCGGGCAGAGCTCGAAGCGACCCGCGCCGCCTCTCAACTCAACGCGATCGAAGCCTCAATCTCTGAGGTAACCACCCGGATTGACAATCAGTCCGAAGAGCTCGTCATTCTCGAACAGCTTCAGCGGGAAGTCGAAGCGAGCCGACTGCTCTACGAAGCCTTTTTGAGCCGCCTCAAGGAGACCAGTATCCAACAGGGGATCCAGCAGGCGGACAGCAGGATGCTAAGCCGGGCCGTGGTACCATCCACGCCCTCCGCCCCCCGTAAATCTCGGGTTTTGGCCCTTTCACTGATCTTGGGGCTTATGGTCGGGGCCGGTGCCGTACTCCTACGCGAGATGGCACAGAATACCTTCCGCACCCCGGAGGATCTTGAAGAGAAAACTGGCCATTCCGTCATCGGGCAGATTCCCAAAATTCCGGCCAAACATCGCCGGAACGTTTTGGAATACATCTCGCAGAAACCTAATTCGGCTGCTGCCGAGTCCGTCCGTAACTTGCGCACTTCGTTGCTTCTCGCGAATCTGGATAAACAACCAAAGGTCATCATGTCGACCTCTTCGGTTCCCGGAGAGGGTAAGACCACTCAATCTCTTACGCTTGCTCAGAACTTCGCCGGTCTCGGCGCCAAAGTACTATTGATTGAAGGCGACATCAGAAGGCGCGTGTTGGACGAGTATTTCAATCACGATCAAGAGCGCGGCTTCCTCTCGGTGATCTCTGGAGAAGTCCCGCTTGAAAAAGCCATCGTGCATGACGAAACGCTCAAAGCCGACATTTTGTACGGTGAGAAATCGAACATTAACGCTGCCGACTTGTTTTCATCGAACACCTTCGCTGACTTCATCAAGGGGCTACGAGAGCACTACGACCATATCATCATCGACACGCCGCCCGTCCTCGCCGTGCCTGATGCACGCGTGATCGGCCAGCTCGTCGATGCCGTGATCTACACGGTACACTGGGATACCACACCCCAGCGTCAGGTTCTCGATGGGTTGAAGTCCCTTCAAAGCGTCAATGTGCGGGTGAGCGGTTTGGTGCTAAGCCAGATCGACGGCAACAAAATGAAGCGCTACGGCTACACCGATAGTTACGGCGACTATTCAAGTTACTATGACACATAATAACTTGCGCGAGGGTGAGCGTCCATGCCCCTACAGCAAAGAAGCTGTAGGGGCAAAATCACAAACCTGAGGCAACTCAGCTTCAGGTATCAATCGCAGCAGATCGGCCTTAGCTTGCCTAGTAAGCTATACAGTAGCTGCAATGTTTCCGTTCTCCGACCGCCACCTTACCCGCGCCGACGCTAAATCTGACGCGACACAGCCCCACGGATGCCCTGGAAGTAATATTGTAATACTTGTACGACTTTCTCGACCATTGCGCGGCAAGTGCGGTCAGACTAAATAATGAGAACGGCCAAATCGGCCCGTTTGGCAAGGATTCGCGCTGTCGGTCCAAGAAGGATCGGTCGCAAGCTAAGGATCACCATCACCGAGAGCCAAAATTTGGCGCCCTCGTTGTCAGCGATCCAAAGACCAAGAACCTAGAGGTGGTCCTGGAAATTCGACCAGTTTGCCGCCGTGGTAAGCTATAGCATTGATTTCATTTCAGGCGGCAACCT
>NZ_JBIFFO010000030.1:0-42654 GCF_043557115.1 Sulfitobacter sp. 1A13679 | reverse complement strand
TCGCCGAAACTATCCGTGATCGGCTGGTAGCCAGAGATGTACCAATCGTTCACCACGAAGGCCCGGTCGAGCCAAGTGCGCCCCTCAATCAACACGGCCTCCCGCACCTCTGCCGAGACCCGGGTGCCGAGGGCGCGCACATCTTCGAAAAGGCGCACATTGGTCGAGACGCGCAGGTCATCTAGGAAAAGCGTCGCCGTGCCCTGCCTGTCCCCACCGGTCACCGCATTGAGATACACGAGGTCATTGATCGTATCGATAAAGTCGAGGTTGCGGTTCAACAGCATCCCGCCGACCAAGACCCCCTGCCTGCCGTCCAAGTTAACCGGGCTCGCGGCGTGAACCACCATGCCGCGATCTTCAATCTTTCGGTCCGTGGGCACGGCGGCGGGCGTATCAATCACCGGGACCTGCGCGCGAAGCACGAGGGCGTCGTTCAACCTTGTCAGCCGTGCGTTGCTGAATACATCGATCTCCGCTCCGCTTTGACCACGCGCGGCGCGGGCGATCACCGGCCAATCCTCTCCGTCTTCGACGGCGACGTCGATGGGGAGGAATTGCAGAAAATCCAATCCCAGCCGGTCCTGTGTTACAGCAAAGAAAGCCGCTTGTTCTGCCGTCGGGCTATCAAGCTGCCGGGCGAATTCAACGGACCCCGCGACGGCGTCCAACTCATTCCCCGTCTGCGCCAACAACCGCGCGAGATACTGGTTGGCGATCCTCAGCTCGCTTTCAACATTCGCGATGAGGACTTCGTCATAATCTGCCGTCCAGCGGGACATGCCCAGAACCAACAGAAGCGGCATCAGCACAATGAGCGGTGTGAGCGCGAGGATAAGCAGGCGGAGGCGAACAGAGGTCATGGGTTTTCCCGGAGAGCTTCACCTAAGTTAGCCGTTGCGCCTAAGAGGGTGAAGCATATGGAGGGATTTTGCCCGCTATAAGGCTCAATTTCTCAAATTGCCAGGCGCCATTTAACCTAAGCTACTGTAAAACCTATGCTTTTCGAATTGTCAGCTGACAATTTCGTCGGTTTGCCAAGGCTGAGACCATCGGACCAAGGGAAAAGGCACCATTTCGGGCCATCTGCGTCAAACGCCTCAGATAAGCTCCGGGGCTACGGATTGTCGCGGCTTTCTCAAGCAAGCAGAGCACCGTTACCGCAGCGCTCTCCGCGCCCATGTCTCGTTTTGCCTCATTTAACACAGGCGGGTCAATCCCCAGCATCGGTGCAATCCGGTCTCCGACCCGCACAAGGTCTCCCCAGTTTCCCATCGCATCCGGGAAAAAACTGCGAGCCTCTGTGCAGGCGTCCACGACATCCGCGAATGATACGCCTTCTTCTTTCTCAGAATAATCAGGTTCGGCTTTGTCAGCCGTACGAGAGGCCATATCACCGTTGCCGAGCTCTTCAGAGTCAAAATAGGATTTATCTGAATCCTGTATGTGCCGCTCATTTTCGCCGTCGTTGGCGCTCATTTGATCCGTAAGCGGGGCAGGGGGGACGGGTGCTGTTTCGCCTACAGGTTCTTTTCCACGGGCATTTTCAAGGCTCCCGCGCAGCGCCTTCTCAAGCTGAGACAACGCCATTTCATCCGGTTTGCGCCGCAGAACCCGGCCCGCCTCATCAGCCAATCCCTCGCCGCAACCCTCACGGATCAGCGCATGGCGGAGGACCAGCACGCGGTCCCTCAGCGCCTGCAAGCGCTCCTGCTCTGCCTCGGCTGCTTGAGCTGCCGTCTCAATCATCGTTGCCTGAACCACAAGAGGGGCGAGGTCAAAGCCAAAGGCCAGCGCAATCGCGCCACCTTGGTTTCGCGCAAAACGCTTTCGGTTCGGGCTATCATGCCGCGCAATCAGCCCCACACGGACCAACTGCGCCAGATGCCGCCTTAGAGTGCTCTCGGGCATGCCATGCAGCCGTTCAGAAAGTCGGGCGTTCGAAGCGAATACAATGCCTGCCGCGCCATCTGGAATATGCCGGCTTGGTAGGAAACTCAGCAAAGCCTTCAATACGGTAAGAGTGCGGTGCGACAGCTCAAAGGCCTCTGCCGCGGTTGTCAGCCGGTCGAGCAAAGCCCATTTGTCCGGCCCCTTGCATTCCACTTGGGTAGCCGATTTAGGCCGCCCGAACGCAGTTCGGAACGTGTTTTTCATTTAAAATCACGAAAGACAACAAAATACCGGCCCTATCCCAGCGGGTAGAGTTGACATCGATAAATCTTTGGGGCTATCTCGAAGGTGCAAAGTTTGAGAAGGGCCTTCCGGGATTTATCCTGGGGGGCTTTTCTTTTGTGGTCTTGGATGTGCCTCCTGTTGCTACTTCCTCAATGTCTCACGCGCGGGTCTTCTGCCAGCGGTCGTGAATCTCCTGCAAAAGCTCTTCTGCATGGGCATCGAGCCATTTATCAAAACCCTCCGCTGCGCGGGCGGGCACGGTGACCGTGACACCGCGTTTGCCGCTGCGAATGTCCGCCAGTGCTTTGCCATCTCGGCTCCGCAGCGTTCGGGGCTTTGCTGATGGGGCAGGGGAGGCGGCTGACTTTTCTGGGATCGCTGAGGCCTCGGCGAAAATCGCCTCAAACCGTTCATCCGAGGTGAACCTTTCCCAATCGGGCCGCGCCATTCGTTTTACTGCCCGTTCTTTCGCGCTCGGTTGTTCAAACAACTTGACCAGCGCCATCCAGCGATCACGCCCGATGGATGGCGCCGACCCGATCTGCCGCAGAAAGGGCAAAGCGAACGCATGGCCGACCTTAAGCATCCGGCTGACCATTGGCAGGTCGATCGAAAGCGCATCCGCAATTGTCTGCCGGTCATGCCCCCCCGCATCGAGCTGAGCCGCAAAACTCGCTTTCTCGATGAAAGAGAGATCCTGACGGGCCGTGTTCTCTTGGCCCTGCGCCATTACCAAAGCGTGGTCATCCAATTGACGCACCATCGCTTTAACCGGCATCCCAAGCGCTTTCAGAGCCTGAAGTCGCCGCCGCCCGTAGACAATCTCGAACCGTCCCGGGGTTTCCGGATGCGGCCGAACCAGAACCGGGACCTGCTGGCCATAGGTCTTTAGACTGTCATGAAGCTGTTTTTGTGACTGCGTATCAGTCCCTAAGCGGTCTTCGATGCCGGCCATATCAATCAGGCTGCCGTCCAATTCTTGAACTGCATTCTCTTGCATCCGGTTCAGTGAGGACTGAAGCGCCCCAACAGCCCCGCGGGGCATAAGGCTAGGCTTGTTCCGGCTCTTATTCGGCTCTAACACGGGTGTTTTCGGCGGCTCCGTCTTTGGAGATTTCGCCGGAGCAGATGATAGAATACCTTTACGTGCCATTACCGCCCCCATGCTTTTTGGATCATGCTTTCGATCTCATCATTCACAAGATTGAGTGAATCCACCGCGCGGTCATAGGTCGTCCGATGAAACTGCGACCGGTCAACCTCATAGATTGTCTGATGGGTTAGTCCCGCGTCAGAAATCGCGGTGGATTTCAGCATCGGGGCCACCATGACTTCCTCGTCAAAGAGTTGCCGCAAAAAGGATAGAACCTGCTGCTGCGGCCCGTCATTCGGCTCGTAACGATTGATGAGGAAGCGCAGGAAGTCGAACTCCATGCTTGCCCCCGCGTTAGAGACGACATCGAGCAGATCGGCGCTCATCTGAAGGAATTGCGACATCGATGCGACGTCGAGCATATTCGGAACCACTGTGATCAACACACCCGTCGAGGCGCAGAGCGCCGACATGGTCAGATAGCCCAATTGCGGCGGACAATCGAAGATCACCACGTCGTAATTCTGCTCTACGTCCTGCAAGGATGTCGCCAAACGCGCGAAAAACGGTGGTTGCGTATTGTTAAGCAGTGCCTGAGGCGTTTCGTGCTCGAACTCCTGCAGCATCAAGCCGCCCGGGGCCAAATCAATGCCCGTAAAGAAGGTGTTTTGGATCACATTGGCCAAGGGCACGGGATCATCATAGCGGATCGCATCGTAGATGGTGCCGGAGTTCAGGAAATCATACTCAGGCCGATAGCCAAACAGCGTTGTTAGAGACGCTTGAGGGTCGATATCGACACAGAGCACGCGATAGCCTTTAAGGGCCAGCCGCTGTGCCGCGTGGATCGCGCTCGTGGTTTTGCCGCTACCGCCCTTGAAGTTCAAAAAGGACAAAACTTGCAGTTTGTCCCCTTCACGACGGCCGCGTTGATAGGCGCCGCGGGTTTTAGCGGTGGATTCCAATGTCCGTCGGATCGACAGTAGATCGTCCGCCCTATAGTGCCGCCGCCCGCCCGGGCTGGTCTGGACATCGACGATCTTATTGTCGAAATGGAGTTTGCGAAGGAAGCTCGTGGAAATGCCAAGCAATTCAGCCGCTTCCCCGGCGGAGAACCGGCGCAACTCCTTGCGCGCGTCGGGCGCAAAGACCTTCAGCATGTGACTTTCCAACGCCTCGGAAAGCGTTTCCGCATTACGGCGGATCCGTGTATTGATGTGTACCGTGTCCGTCACATCTGCCCTCGCTCTCAGTAACGCTATTATTCGGTAGCGCTTTTGTTTCCGTTACTTAATGCGATTGGAGCGAAGCTTGCAATAGATTCTTGCGGAAGGAGAGGGTAAGGCGGCATTAATTATCTGGCCAAACGCAAAGATAGAATGTCCCACTCGACAGAAGTGACTGTAGATAAACAATAAAACTATTCTTGCGGCAAAAGGCCCTCGCCAACCACGAGTTAACCCCACGCGCACGTCCGCTCCCCCTTGTTAGAGCCACATCCTTCCTTTCGCGGGAATCACAGGTGGGTCAACTTGACCTTCTGTCCTTCTGAGCGAGGTAAAATCAAAGCCAGCCTGTCTTCCTAGGTAATTTCACGCCCATAGACTCTGGCGCCCGAAGGATAGTCCTGACACTCTGCGCGGGCGATGGGGCCGCGGGCTCCTATTCGGGGGAGGCCTCCGCGAGATGGTCGATATTTGGAGCGGTATGACGCAGGCCTTTTGGCTTGTCTTTACCTTCGATGCCGAGCTGGTGGAGATCGCCGGCCGGTCTCTTCGTGTCACCCTCTTTGCTTTGGCTGTCGCCTGCCTGATCGCACTGCCCCTCGCCGCTTTGGTCGCCGTCAAACGGTTCCGCGCAAGGCGGTTGGTCATTGCCATATTGAACGCGCTCATGGGGCTGCCGCCGGTCGTGGTGGGGCTGATCGTCTATGTGGTTCTCTCCCGTTCCGGGCCGCTTGGGGTGTTCGGACTGCTCTTCACCCCCCCGGCGATGATCATCGCGCAGGTGATCATTATCGTGCCGCTGATCGCTTCCATCGCGCATCAGTCGATCCGTGAGCTTTGGCAGGAATATCATGACCTTCTGATTTCGATGAATGTCACGCAGGGCCAGAAAATACGGACACTGCTCTGGGACTCGCGCCGCGCGTTGCTGACTGCGGCACTTGCGGGGTTTGGCCGCGCGATTGGTGAGGTCGGAGCGATCATGATCGTCGGCGGCAATATCGACCATGCGACGCGTGTGTTGACCACGGCCATCGCGCTTGAAACCGGGAAGGGGGAGTTCGCCCTCGCGCTCGCCCTTGGGTTTGTGCTGATCGGGCTTGCGGTGGCGGTGAACCTCGCCATCCATTGGCTGGGCCGGACGGAGCGGGAGGGCCGGTGGTGACGCAACTTTTCCCGATGCAAACCAAAGCGATCGAAAGCCGCAGGCGGGGGCAGCGGCTGGTCGGGCCGATCGATCTGACGCTGGACGGGCAGGGCGCTACGGTTGTGATGGGGCCGAACGGCGCAGGGAAGACCACGCTGCTACAGCTGCTGCACGGCACCGCCCGGCTCTCGGCCGGAGAGATCGAGTGGGCTTGCTCGACCGAGGAGGCGCGGCATCACCAAGCATTTGTCTTTCAGCGCCCGGTCATGCTGCGGCGGACGGTGCTTGAGAACCTCATCTACCCCTTGCTCCTGCGCGGCGTGTCAAAGGCCCACGCTCGAAAAGAAGCCGAGGAATGGGCCAACCGCGTCGGGTTAGAGCCGCTTTTGGGCCGCGCGGCCCCGGTGCTCTCGGGCGGTGAGCAGCAAAAGCTGGCCCTTGCCCGTGCACTGATCTGCAAACCCAAATTGCTGTTTCTGGATGAGCCCTGTGCCGCATTGGACGGGCGCGCGACGCGAGAGATCGAGGCGATTTTGCAATCGGCGAAATCGACCGGCACGCGGCTGATCCTATCGACACATGACCTTGGCCAGGCCCGTCGCTTGGCCGATGACGTGTTGTTTTTGCTGGGGGGCCGTCTGCATGAGGCCGGTCCCGCAAATGTGTTTTTCAACCGACCTGAGACCGCAGAGGCTCAGGCATTTCTAAGAGGAGATATCGTAGAATGAAACATTGGATGATCGGCGCAATTTCCGCGCTGGCGATGAGCAGTGCCGCGCAGGCCGCGGATGTGATGAAGATGGCGGTGACCACCTCGTTCAACAACTCGGGCCTTGCGGACGTGCTCCTGCCCGAGATCGCGGCGGACCTCGATCTGGACGTTCAACTGTTGGTCGTCGGCACCGGCCAAGCGATCAAACTGGGCGAGGCGGGCGACGTGGATGCGATCCTCGTCCATTCGCGCAAGGCGGAGGAAGCCTTTGTCGAGGGCGGCTTTGGCAGCCACCGGACCGAGATCATGTATAACGATTTCGTCTTCATCGGGCCGAAAGACGATCCGGCGAGCATTGAAGGGTCTGAGGCGGCCACGGCTGCCTTGGGCGCAATCGCCGAGGCGGAGACTGCCTTCGTGAGCCGGGGGGACGACAGCGGCACCCATAAGAAGGAACTGTCGCTCTGGGCCGAAGCGGGCCTTGACCCGGCGACGTTTGGGGATTGGTACAACGCTGTCGGCGCGGGCATGGGCGCCGCGCTAAACACCGCGTCGGGGATGCCCGCCTATGTCATGTCAGACCGCGCGAGCTGGCTGAACTTCGGAAACAAAGGCGATCTGGCGCTGCTCTACGCGGGCGATCCGGTTCTGTTTAACCAATATGCCTATCTGCCGGTGAATCCCGAAATGCATGGGCATGTGAAAAACGAACTGGCCTTGAAGTTGGAGGATTGGCTGACATCAGACCGCGCGAAAACCTTGATTAATGACTACAAGATCAACGGTGAGACGCTCTTTGTCTTCAACGCGGCAGACGCTGAATAGCCTTTGTTAGAGACCATCCGCGCCTGCCGGGGCGCGGGTGGTTCATTCGGGCAGATCGCCGTGGATGGCGAATTGCTCGAGCCCCGCGTCCTGCGGCTGGATCATGCGGAAGCTTTCGCGCACGCCCGCCTCGGTCAACTCGCGCGCCACGGTGAGCAGGCAATTGGGCGCGTGGTCGGCGCAGAGATCGGCCATCTGCGCAAGTTCCTCTTTCGCCACGGGGCGCGCGGCATCGACCGAGGGCGCGCCGTAGTATGTCACGAAATGCTGCGCCAGCAGTGCGGCGAGGGTCTCGACCTCGGCCTCTTCGATCTGCGTGACGGCGACGAAGGTGACGCGGCCGAAGGTCTCTAGCCCAAGCCAGCCGTTGGCGAAGGCTTGGCGCGCCTTGCCGGTCAGATCGCCTTCGGTCCAGTCGGAGAACTCGAAACCGCCCGAGATGCACCATTCGCCGGTGCGGGCGGGGGAGGCGAAGACGTTGCGGTCGCTTTCGTCGAAATGGATCGCGCGGGCGAGTTTCAGGGTCATGGGGCGGGCTCCAATAGGGTGGTGAGCGGGATGAGACGGGTGGTCTCTCCGTCGCGCAGTAACATGCCGAAATCCTCGTCGACACCGATGAATGTACCGCTTTGGCCCTGCACGGTCACCTGCGTGTCGAGGTTGAAGACCAGCCCGCGCCATTCATTATGCAGCGCTTTCGGGCCGAGGTCTTCCCAGCGGTTGATCCAATGCATGCTGTGCCGCGCCCAGGATTCCACGAGGGCAGGGGGCTGGACCTCGGCGCAGCCTTCGGCATAAAGCGCGGTTTGATCGGGGGTAAGACCAGTTTGAGTCATCTTGGGATCGTCGGCGGGGTAGAGCGGCAGGGTGAAGCCCACGACGAGCCAGTCGGGCACCGTCTCAGCGTCACTCGTGGACGCCACCATGCGAAAGCGGCCACAGGAAGCGCAGTTAAGGCGGATGCCGCCGTCCCAGTCGAGCTGCACCGCCACCTCAGGCGGCGACAGCGCGCCGAGTGCATTTTGGAAGCCCACCCCGCAGAGCGGCAGCATCGCCACGGCGCGCGCCAGCGGCACCTCGGGGGCGAAGACCAGCGCGGCCTCGATCTCCGTCTCGCCCAACCGGTAGCAAATCAGCCCCGCGTCGCAGCCCTCGGCCGCGCGGGCGCAGGCGGCGGCGAGGGCATCGCCCGTCACCGCCTCGCCCGACATCAACGGGGGAAAGGACAGGTCTTCGCTCATGCCGCGCCGCTGTCGACCAATGTCTTGGCGATGACGTGGAAAGCCGCGGCCTGCTTGCTGTCGGGCTGGCTCACGGTGATCGGCGCGCCGCCGTCGGAGGCAAGACGGATCTGCAGGTCGAGCGGCACCTCGGCGAGCAGCGGCACGCCCCATTTCTCGGCTTCGGAGGCGACACCGCCGTGACCGAAGACATGTTCCTCGTGACCGCAGTTCGAGCAGACATGGGTCGACATGTTCTCGATCATGCCGAGGATCGGCACCTTGAGTTGGTTGAACATGTCGATGCCCTTACGGGCGTCGATCAGGGCCACATCCTGCGGGGTAGAGACGATCACCGCGCCGTCGACCTGCGCCTTTTGCGCCAGCGTCATCTGCACGTCGCCGGTGCCCGGCGGCAGGTCCACGATCAGCACGTCGAGCGCGCCCCATTGCACCTGCGTCATCATCTGCTGCAGCGCGCCCATCAGCATCGGCCCGCGCCAGACCACGGCCTGATCCTCGTTCGTCATGAGCCCGATCGACATCATGGTGACGCCGTGGTTGCGCATCGGCAGGATGGTCTTGCCATCGGGCGAGGCCGGACGGCCCGAAACGCCGAGCATCCGCGGCTGGCTGGGGCCGTAGACATCGGCATCGAGCAGGCCAACCCGCCGGCCTTGCGCGGCAAGCGCACAGGCGAGGTTCGCCGAAACCGTGGATTTGCCCACGCCGCCCTTGCCCGAGGCCACGGCGATGATCCGCTCCACACCGGGGATCTTCTGCGGGCCCGAAGGCTCCGCTTTGCGCTGCGGCTTGAGGTCCGGGGGCGGAGCCTTCTCGCTGTGGCCGGTCAGCACGATGGAGACCTTCGAGACCCCCTCGACCTGTGCCAGCGCGGCTTCAGCCTGCGCCTTGGCCTCCTCGTAGGCCTTGGCCTGCGCGGGCGGAATTTCCATCACGAAACGCACCGCGCCCGCGGCGTCCACGTTGAGCGCGCGCATCACGCCGCTGGCCACGATATCGGTGCCCGTGGCCGGATCGGTCACGGTCTTCAAGGCGGTCAGGACCGCGTCTCTGCTGGCAGTCACGTCGCTTATGCCTCGTCCTTGTCCGCGCCGGCGATGGTGCCGTCGATGGTATGTTCCAGACCCAGTTCGGGGATCGAGATCACGGCCTTTACCGGGAAGGTTTTGCCGCTCGTGTCATGCTCGCGCATGGCCTTTTCGATGGCCTGTTGCGAGGTCACGCCGACCTGCTTGAGAAACTTGCGCATCGACATGTTGAAGTCTTCGCTCATGGGGGGCTCCTGTGCTTGAGGGCGGCCTAGTGGTCGCGCCGTTTGGAGAGGTAATCGTCGGTGGTGCGGGGACGGGGGCGATCGCCGCCTGTCATCGGGTTATTGGTGCTGTGATACTGCGCATTGATGCGGCAGTCATCGCACATCTGGATCATCCGCAGCTTGGCCTCGTCGGCAAACATGGAATGGCTGCGCAGCTTGTCGGTGATCCGCTCGACGGTGGATTTCACGCCGAAGAGGCTGCCGCATTCCACGCAGGCAAAGGGTTCTTCCTCGTTAAGCACACGCTGGCTCAGCGCCGCCTCGGTCAGGTCGAGGCGCGGCGCGAGGGTGATGGCATCCTCGGGGCAGACATTGGCGCAGAGGCCGCATTGCAGGCAGGCGTCCTCCTGAAAGCGCAGCTGCGGCAGGTCCGGGTTATCGCCAAGCGCCCCCGAGGGGCAGAGCGAGACGCAGGAAAGGCAGAGCGTGCAGGCGTCCTTGTCCACGAGCACGGCACCGTAGGGGGCGCCGGCGGGCAGGTCCAGCACCTCGGCTTCGGGGTTCAGCGCGCGCGCGGATTGGCGGGCAATCTGGCGGCGGCTGCCCATGGGGCGCACCGGCTGGGCGACGGGGGCAGAGGCCGCGCCATCGTAGAGGATGTCGGTCAGCGCCTCGGGGTCGGGCGTGTCGATGAGGGACATCCGCGCCTCGCCCGCGATGGCGCGGGCCAGCGCGGTCTGGGTCTCGATGGCATCCCGGTCGGCCTTGGGGCCGAGGAGCAGCGAGACTTGGGCGAAACCGGCGGCGAGGGCGGCAAGCGCTTCGGCATGGCCGAAGGCGGCGAGCGCGTCGAGCTCTATCGGCACCACGTCCGCCGGCAGGCCGCGGCCGTGGCGCGCGGCGAGGCGGATCATCTCGGCGCCGTGGGCATCGTGGACTAGCAGGCGCGGTGCTTCGCCGCCCGCTTCGAGATAGGCGCGCGCCAGCGTCTGGACCCGGCGCATGGTGAAATCCACCGGCGGCGCATCATAGCTGATCGCGCCTGAGGGGCAGGCAGAGGAACAGGCGCCGCAGCCCGCACAGATCATCGGATCGACGGTGACGTGATCGCCGTCGGGCGTGATCGCGCCGGTGGGGCAGAGGTCGAGGCAGGCAGTGCAGCCTGTTTGCCCGGCGCGGGAATGGGCGCAGAGCAGCGGCTCGGTGCGGACATAGAGCGGCTGCTCGAAGGTGCCGGTCAGATGCGAGGCCGCCAGGATAGCAGCGGCGACAGCGGGCGGATGGCCGGGATCGGCGCGCAGGTAGCCTTCGCGTTTTTCGTGCGCCGGGAAAAGCGGGGTCTCGCCGCGCAGATCGAGGATGATGTCGCATTGGCTGCGGGCGCCGTTGCGCGGCTCGGTCCAGTTCAGCGGACCACGGCCGCGCGGATCGACCTGCCGCAGCGCGTCGATCACCAGCTCGAACTGGCCGAGCGCTCCCTTGGCGCGGCGCAGTTTGCCTGAGATGAGGTCGAAGTCGCGGACCTCGGGCAGATTGTCTTCGGCCTCAGTCACCGCATCGTCCATCAGAAGCGTGACGCTGAGGTGGTCCTTGAGCTGCGCCGCCGCCTCCAGCGCTGCCGGGCCGCGCCCTATGATCAGGCAGAGCCCTTCGGAGGCAACATCGATGGTTTTCTCAGCTGGAACGTCCAACAGCGCTTCCGTCGCGAGGGCGGACATTTTGGGTAGTTTGTCCCGGGGGTCATCGGACCATCCGGCCCGGTCGCGCAGGTCCAACAGGGGGGCAGGGGGCAGGCCCAATTCCTCGGCCAATTCGGTAAAGACCCGCTCTTCTTGGGTGCAGCATAAAATCGCATCGCCCGCGGTGAGCGCCTTGGCCGCGCGGTCGATCTGGGTGGTGCAAAGGGCCGAACAGGGGGGGGAGACCGCCAAACCGCTACGCTCGGCCAATGCATCGGAATCGATACGCTGCGACCCTGCGCAATCGCATGTTATCAATGTCTTGGCCATGAATTTTCCCTTATCTCGCCCGTCAATCCGCGGCCTCTCCGGCGGCGGCTGAGGCCCCAAGCTAGACGGGATTTGCCACCCCCTACAACCGAAATTCGCCCCGCGACCGCGTCGCGACAGGGGCGATCGGCGGGGCGGCGCGGCTCCTTGCCGCCCGGGTGATTCGATATCGGCGATTTGTCGGTTTTCCGATCAAAATACTCAAGTTAGACAAATAGGCCGAGGCGCCATTGACGGGCAGAACCGGCGGGCCATCTTGTCTCGAAAGCCGGGTTTTTCGGGCCTCGGCGCGGATTAGCGCTTCCCCCGGACCGGGCTTTCCGGCGAAAGTCTTCGAAACGGAGGAGCGACTTGATTCACAACCCGACAATGTATCGGACGATGCCCTTGGGCATTGTACTGCGGCGCGCGCCGGGTGTGACCCGTTGGGCCAAGTGGAGCTGGAAAGCGACCGCCGTGCTGCCCGGTGCGGAAAAGGCGGATTGGCGTGAGCTGCGCCGCGAGGGTGAGACCGTCGAATACCACGCCGCGACCCTTAAGCTGGAGCTCCACGGCGCCGAGACCGAGGCCTATGTGCACGGGCTGGGCGCGGATGTGCCATGTGTCTATGTCGTGATGCGCCCCATTCCCGGTGCGACAGACCGACCCTTCAAACTCGCCCTCGTCACGGCCTCGCCCTATGAGGCGCAGGACTATTGCGACAGCGCCGAAGAGGTCGTGGAAAAGGTCGCGATGACGCCGGGGCTGATCGCATGGGTGCAGGAATTCGTCGAAGAGTTCCATCAAGAGGAAGCCTTCGTCAAACGCCGCCGGGATCGTCTGCGCACCGATCGCAAGCAAGACGGTATCGGCGACCCGCGCATTGAAAAGCCCGCCGACATCTACGCCTCGCCCGCGTTGAAACGAAAGCGTCTGGCATGAGCGGTTTCTGGCAAAAGCGCCGCGCTGCCGTCGCCGCCGAGGCGGAGGCCGAAGCGCGGCTTCACGAAGCCCGCGCCGCCGCCGCCGAAGAGGCCGCACTGGCCGAGCGCAGCGATGATGATCTGCTGGCCGAGTTCGACCTGCCCGCGCCCGAGGATCTGGTAAGCGGCGAACAGCTGCGTGCCTTTCTCAAGGCGCAACTGCCGCAACGGCTCAAGACCCGTGCGCTGCGCAGTTTTTGGAAAACCAATCCGGTGCTCGCCTGCCTCGACGGGTTGAACGACTATGACGACGATTACACCGCGGCGGCCACCGCTGGAAAGCCGGTCAACACGATCTACAAAGTGGGCCGGGGCATGGTCGCTAAGGTCGAAGAGGTGCTGACCGCCGAAGCTGACGCGCCGGAAGAGGCTGTTGAGGCAGAAGCGCCCGCGCTGGCGCCGACCCATGATGTCGTCGTGCCGGGCCCGCGGCGCACCGAAACGGCTCTGGCTCAAGACGCGCCTTACGAGGCGCAGACGGTGACCCCCGAAGAAGACGCCGAGGCGCAGCCTGCGCCGACCCACCGCCGCATGCGGTTTCACTTCGCCAGCGATCTGGCACAGGACATGGAAGGTAGCAGCGCATGACCCAATTGGCCGCGACGCCCCTGCCCGAAGAAGACCGCCTGCGCGCGGACCTCTACAACTTCATGGGGCTTATCCTTTCCGGCCCGCCGGATCAGATCCTGCTGGATCAATGTGCCGCCCTGTCGGGCGACGACAGCGAATTGGGGCAGGGGTTCAAAGCGCTCTCCAAACTGGCCGCCAAGACCAAACCCGCAGGCGCCGAGAGCGAGTTCAACCGGCTCTTTATCGGTTTGGGCCGGGGCGAACTGTTGCCCTATGCCAGCTTCTACCTCACCGGCTTTCTCAACGAAAAGCCGCTGGCAGCGCTGCGCCAAGACATGGTCGCCCGCGGGTTGGAGCGGGCGGCGAATGTGTTCGAGCCCGAAGACAACATCGCCTCATTGATGGAGATGATGGGCGCGATGATCGCAGGCCGTTTCTCGGCCCCCGCCACGGTGGCGCAGCAAAAGACATTCTTTAACCGGCATATCGCCCCTTGGGCCGGGCATTTCTTTGCCGACCTAGAAGGCGCGAAAAACTCGGTCTTTTACGCCCCGGTGGGCAAGATTGGCCGCGCCTTCATGCAGATCGAGGCCGAAGCTTTCCGGCTGAGCAAAGACGACTAGACCAAGCGGGATGAGACAGGCGGGGCCGCGCGCCCCTGAACAAGAGACGTAACAGGAGAGAGAAGATGACACGCAAGCCAGAGGGAACCACCGACACAGCCGTTCGCAAGGATCGGCGCGACTTCCTGAAATTCGCGGGCAGCGCCGGGCCTTTGGCCGCCGTCGCCGTGGCCACCACCGGGACCGAGGCCGAAGCGGCCAAGGCGCCCGACCTGTCGTCGGACCGTATTCAAGACACCGAACACACGCGGGCCTATTACGCCGCTGCGCGGTTCTGACCAGATAACCGGGGCGCGGCCCCGAAAATTGGCAGGGCGACAACGCCCGCCGTTCAATAGCCACCTCAGGCGGGGCCAGCCCGCGCATAGGGAGTGAAGATATGTTGAGGAAAAAGACCAATGGGGTCGCGCGGTCTGCGCAGCGGACAGGCATCATGTCCGATGTGGCGCGCAGCGGTATTGACCGGCGCGCGTTCCTGCGCGGCTCGGGACTTGCCATCGGTGGACTTGCCGCAATCGCGGGCTCCGCGGGCAGCGTGCAACAGGCCAGCGCCGCCACCGCCGCTGTCAGCGGCAAGATGGAAGTCAAGAAATCCGTCTGCACCCATTGCTCGGTCGGTTGTACCGTCATCGCCGAAGTGTCGGACGGTGTTTGGCTGGGTCAGGAGCCCGGCTGGGACAGCCCCTTCAACCTCGGCGCGCATTGCGCCAAGGGCGCTTCGGTCCGTGAGCACGCCCATGGTGAGCGTCGCCTGAAGTACCCGATGAAGAAAGTCGGCGGTGAATGGCAGCGCATCTCTTGGGAGCAGGCGATCAACGAGATCGGCGACAAGATGCTGTCGATCCGTGACACCTCTGGTCCGGATTCTGTCTACTGGCTCGGTTCGGCGAAACACTCCAACGAACAGGCCTACCTGTTCCGCAAGTTCGCGGCTTACTGGGGTACCAACAACGTCGACCACCAAGCGCGGATTTGTCACTCCACCACCGTGGCGGGCGTGGCGAACACATGGGGCTACGGCGCCATGACCAACAGCTACAATGACATCCACAAGTCCAAGGCGATCTTCATAATCGGCGGCAACCCCGCCGAGGCGCACCCCGTCTCGCTCCAGCACGTGCTGAAGGCGAAAGAGGAAAACAACGCGTCGCTCATCGTTTGCGACCCGCGCTTCACCCGCACCGCTGCCCACGCGGATGAGTATGTGCGCATGCGCCCCGGTTCGGACGTGGCACTGGTTTGGGGCCTTCTCTACCACATCTTCGAGAACGGCTGGGAGGATGAGGAATTCATCCGCACCCGCGTCTGGGGCATGGATGAGATCCGCAAGGAAGTCGCCAACTGGACGCCGGACGAGGTCGAGCGCGTCACCGGCGTGCCCGGCTCCCAGCTTGAGCGTGTCGCGCGCACGCTGGCCAACCACCGTCCCGGCACCGTGATCTGGTGCATGGGTGGCACACAGCACACCAACGGCAACAACAACACCCGTGCCTACTGCATCCTGCAGCTGGCCCTTGGCAACATGGGCACCGCGGGCGGCGGCACCAACATCTTCCGCGGCCACGACAACGTGCAGGGTGCCACTGACCTTGGCGTTCTGGCCGACACGCTGCCGGGTTACTACGGTCTGTCCGATGGCTCTTGGGCGCATTGGGCGCGCGTTTGGGGTGAGGATCTGGAGTGGATCCAGAGCCGTTTCGCCGCTTGGACCGATGGCGCAGGCGAAGAGCAGCGCATGATCAACCTCACCGGCATCCCGGTATCGCGTTGGATCGACGGCGTGCTTGAAGATCGTGAGAACCTCGAACAGCCCGACAACACCAAAGCGATGGTGCTCTGGGGCCACGCGCCGAACTCGCAAACCCGTCAGGGCGAGATGAAAACGGCGATGGAGAAACTCGACCTCTTGGTTGTGGTCGACCCATACCCCACCGTTTCCGCCGTTCTGCATGACCGGACCGAAGACACCTATCTTCTGCCGGCCTGTACGCAGTTTGAAACCTCCGGCTCGGTCACCGCATCGAACCGCTCGCTCCAGTGGCGCGAAAAGGTCGTGGAGCCGCTGTTTGAGAGCCTGCCCGACCACACGATCCTCTATAAGTTCGCCAAGAAGTTCGGCTTTGAAGATCGCATGTTCCGCAACATCGAGGTGAATGGTGAAGAGCCGCTCATCGAGGATCTGACACGCGAGTTCAACAAGGGCATGTGGACCATCGGCTACACCGGGCAGTCGCCCGAGCGGATGAAGATGCACATGCAGAACCAGCATACTTTCGACAAAACCACGCTGCGTGCCGTCGGCGGCCCGGCGGATGGCGATTACTACGGTATGCCGTGGCCCTGCTGGGGCACGCCCGAGATGAAGCACCCCGGCACCGCGAACCTCTACGACATGTCGCTGCCGGTGGCCGATGGTGGCCTGACCTTCCGCGCGCGTTTCGGCGTGGAGCGTGATGGTGAAAACCTGCTGGCCGAGGGCGTTTATTCCAAAGGGTCCGAGATCAAGGATGGCTATCCCGAATTCACCATGCAGATGCTGATGGATCTGGGTTGGGACGGTGACCTGACAGCGGATGAGCGCCGCATCATCGAAGCGGTCGCCGGCTACGAAGCGCCACAAAACGCGGATGACGGGCAAGCAGAAGTCGGCGAAACCTCGCAGCAGGGTGAGATCGATTCCGATTATGTGGCCCAAGTCGGCGGCATCAACTGGAAGACCGACCTGTCGGGCGGCATCCAGCGGGTGGCGATCGCGCATGGCTGCGCCCCCTTCGGCAACGCCAAGGCCCGCTGCGTGGTCTGGACCTTCCCCGATCCGGTGCCGAAACACCGCGAGCCGCTTTATTCCAACCGGCGTGATCTGGTGGCGGATTATCCGACCTATGACGACAAGACCTTCTGGCGGGTGCCGACGCTCTATGCGTCGATCCAAAAGAACGACTTCTCGCAGGAATTCCCGATCATCCTCACATCTGGCCGTCTGGTCGAATATGAGGGCGGCGGGGATGAGACCCGGTCGAACCCATGGCTGGCCGAGCTGCAACAGAACATGTTCATCGAGATCAACACCCGTGACGCCAACAACCTCGGCGTCCGCGACGGGGCGGATGTCTGGGTCGAAGGCCCGGAGGGCGGCAAGATCAAGGTGATGGCCTTGGTCACCGAACGGGTGGGGGAGGGCGTGGCCTTCATGCCCTTCCACTTCGGCGGGCACATGGGCGGCGTCAGCCTGCGGGACAAATACCCCGACGGGGCCGACCCGATCGTGCTGGGCGAAAGCACCAACACCGTGCAGACCTACGGCTACGATTCAGTCACACAAATGCAGGAGACCAAAGCGACTCTCTGCAAGATCATGCCAGCGTAAGGAGACAAGAGAATGGCAAGAGCAAAGTTTCTCTGCGATGCCGAGCGCTGCATTGAATGCAACGCATGTGTCACGGCTTGTAAGAACGAACACGAGGTGCCTTGGGGCATCAACCGCCGCCGCGTGGTGACCATTCAGGACGGCCAGCCGGGCGAACGCTCGATTTCGGTCGCCTGCATGCACTGTTCGGACGCGCCCTGCATGGCGGTCTGCCCGGTGGATTGTTTCTACCAGACCGACGACGGCATCGTGCTGCACTCCAAAGACCTCTGCATCGGCTGCGGCTACTGCTTCTACGCCTGCCCCTTCGGCGCGCCGCAGTACCCGCAGGCCGGCAACTTCGGCAGCCGCGGCAAGATGGACAAATGCACCTTCTGCGCTGGCGGCCCCGAGGAAAACCACAGCCAAGCCGAGTTCCAGAAGTATGGCCGCAACCGGATCGCCGAAGGCAAACTGCCGATCTGCGCCGAGATGTGCTCGACCAAGGCGCTGCTGGCGGGTGACGGGGACATGGTCTCGGACATCTACCGCGAGCGCGTGGTCGCACGCGGCTTCGGCTCCGGCGCTTGGGGCTGGGGCACGGCTTACGAGCAAAAGGGCCAGTAACGGCTTTCGGGGGGCGGCCTGATCGGGCCGTCCCTTTTCTCCATATCTGTCTAGCCGGGGGATTTCCCATGCTGCGCCACCTGATGGCTCTTTTCATTCTCGCCTTGGCCGCGCTGCCGGTCAGCGTCACGGCGCAGGACGTGCGCCTGCCTGAGAACGCGACCCCCTCGGCCATCGACCGCGCCAGCACCGGCGGCGCGCAGAACTTGGCCGATATCGAACGGCGTCAGAACGGCGCAGAGATCGACGATGGGTTCAGGCGCAACAATCTGGGCGGCGATGCGGCCACGGTGCCAAGCCTTGGCCCGCTCGGCGGACGCTCTGACCCTGACCTGTGGCGTGGCATCCGCTATAACGAATTGCCCGTGCGCGTGAGTACGATGAACAAGACGGGCCGCGTCCTTGTTCAAGACAACGGGATGTGGTGGCAGCAATTCCGCGAAGGCCCACTGGCGACCTATGGCGCTTGGCTGCTCGCCGGGACGCTGGCCGTTCTGCTGCTCTTTTACCTTCTGCGAGGCCGGATCCGGATCGAAGGCGGCAAGGTCGGGCGCACCGTCACCCGCTTTAAAGCCATTGAGCGTTTCGCGCATTGGATGCTGGCGGGCTCGTTCATCCTGCTCGCGCTGACGGGCTTGGCCACGCTCTTTGGCCGCAAGGTCGTCATCCCTTTGCTGGGGCATGAGTTCAACTCGACCCTGTTGACCGGGTCGAAGTTCATCCACAACAACGTCTCATGGGCCTTCATGATTGCGCTCGTCATGGTCTTCGTCATGTGGATTTGGCACAATATCCCGAACAAGACCGATTGGGTCTGGATCAAACAGGGCGGCGGTTTCATCGGTGACAAACACCCGCCCGCCAAGAAGTTCAACTTCGGCCAAAAGATCGTCTTCTGGGCCGTGATCCTGCTGGGCTTCTCGGTCTCGCTCTCAGGGCTGTCGCTGCTCTTTCCCTTCGAGATCCAGCTTTTCGGGCATACGTTCAACATCATCAATGACATCGGCATGGCCGAGGCCGCAGGCTTTGGTCCGCTTCAGGGCGATCTGACGCCGCATGCCGAAATGCAATATGCCCAGCTGTGGCACGCGATCATCGGCTTTCTGATGATGGCGGTGATCTTGGGCCATATCTACATCGGGACGCTCGGCATGGAAGGCGCCTTTGACGCCATGGGCGATGGCGAGGTCGATGAGCGTTGGGCCGAACAGCACCATTCGCTCTGGCTCGATGAGGTCAAACAAGACAAACGGACCCCCGCAGAATGACGGGCGGCGGCGTTCAAATCAAAGGAGTCGCGCGATGAAAGCCATGTTGGCAGGGTTCCTGGGCGTCGCGGTGATCGGCGTCGTGGCCTATTTCGGGCTGCATGAGATAGGCTTTTCCTCCGCCGAGGTCTATTCAGGTGAAAACGTCCGGCTGGACTGACACCAAAGAGGCATATCATGGCGGCAGGCGATGAATACGGCGGCACGCTCGAAGGCGCGTCGATCCTTGTGATCGACGACGAACCGGGGATGCGCCATTTCCTCACCAAAATCTTGGAGCCGCGCGTCAAACGCGTGGCCCAAGCGGCTTCCCCGGCGGAGGCCACCAAGCTGTTGGACGAAGCGCATTTCGATGTGGTCGTGTTGGACAATGTGATGCCCGGCAAAACCGGTCTGGAATGGGTCGTCGAGCAGCGCCGCAAGGGGTTCTACGCCGACACGGTCCTGATCACCGCCTATGCTGATCTTGAAACCGCCATTGCCGCGCTGCGGGCAGGCGTCAGTGATTTCGTGCTGAAACCTTTCCGGGCGAACCAGATCCTCGGCGCGGTGTCGCGCACATTGGACCGCAAGAACCTGCGCCGCGACAACACCCTGCTCAGGCGGGAGTTGCAGGGTGGCACGGCGGTGCAAATGCTCGGCAAATCCGAGGCGCTGTCGAAGGTGCGCGGCATGCTCAACCGTCTTGCCCCGGTGCCGACGCCGGTGCTGTTCACCGGTCCCAGCGGCACGGGCAAGGAGTTGGCCGCGCGGCAGTTGCACCAGATGTCCGACCGTGCCGATAACCCCTTCGTCGCGGTGAACTGCGCCGCCATCACGCCGGACCGGATCGTGCCCGAACTCTTTGGCGCGGTGGAGGGGAACGAGACCCTGCAACCGGGGCTGTTCCTCTTGGCCGACGGCGGCACGTTGTTTCTCGACGAAGTGGCGCAGATGCCGGAACAGCTACAGGCGGCGCTTTTGCGGGTGTTGGAAGACCAGCGCATCCGGCCCGACGGGGCAGAGCGGGAGATTCCGCTGAACCTGCGGTTCCTGTTCGCCACCAACGCCGACCTGCCCAAGGCGGTGGAAGAAGGGCGTTTCCGCGCCGACCTCTATCACCGCATGAACGTGGTTGAAGTCGCGATGCCGCCGCTCAAGGACCGGTCTGAGGATATCGTCGAACTGGCAGCGATGTTCATGCAGCAGTTTTCGACCGCGCTCGGCATGCCCGCGCTGCGCTTGGATGCGGAGACTTTGCTGAAATTGCGCCGTTACGACTGGCCGGGGAATGTGCGCGAATTGCGAAACCTCATCGAACGGTCGGTGATCCTTGGCAGCCTGCCCGAAGCCTTTGCGGGCCATGGCGCGGTCGATGGGCCGCGGGCGATCGAAGACCTGGAACTGGTCACGCAGCGCCATATGCTGCACATCCTTGATCTGTCGAACGGCAACCGGGCCGAAGCCGCGCGCCGCTTGGGCGTGTCGCGCAAAACCGTAGACCGCAAGCTCGCCGCTTGGGCCGCCGAAGGGTTGGATATCGAGACGCTTTGACGGGTTAAAGCTATGCGAAACGAGCATATTCGTTCCGCATGTGGGGAATCTGCTTCGGATTCGCAGAATACCATTCTGTCACCTGCGCTGTGGTAGGGAGGATGTCCCTGCCGGGGTCGCTCACCTAGACCCGTTATTCCATCTGAACCGATCCTGCCCGTCAAACGTTCCTGTTTCAGCGACGGTGTTGAAGCGGGCGGCGCCCGGTGACATCTGAAGCGCAAGCGTTAGAGGAGTAAATTCAATGCTGAAACAGATCGTTACCGCCACCGCGCTCGCCGCGGTCACCGGCACCGCAGCCTTTGCCCAAGACAATGACACGCTCCGCGTCGGCATGTCGGGCGGCTATTTCCCCTTCACCTTTGTGAAGCAGGACGTGCTTCAGGGTTTTGAAGTCGATGTCATGAACGCCGTTGGCGAAGAGGCGGGTTTCGAGGTCGAGTTCGAGACCATGGCATTCTCCGGCCTGATCGGCGCGTTGGACGCGGGCCGCATTGATACGATCGCCAACCAGATCACCATCACGCCCGAGCGTCAGGAGAAGTTCGCCTTTACCGCGCCGTATGTCTTTGACGGTGCGCAGGTCGTGACCAAAGAGGGCAACGAAGAGATCGGCGGCGTCGAAGACCTGCGCGGCAAAACCGTTGCGGTGAACCTTGGGTCGAACTTCGAGCAGCTTTTGAACGAACTTGCCTTCGCCGATGAGATCGAGATCAAGACCTATGAGTCCAACATTGCCCAAGATACCGCGCTTGGCCGGGTCGATGCCTTTGTGATGGACCGGGTTTCTTCGGCGCAGCTCATTCAGGAAAGCCCCCTGCCGCTGCAACTGGCGGGCAAGCCTTTCTCCGAGATCCGCAACGCCCTGCCGTTCCAAGACAATAACGAAGGCCGCGCGCTGCGTGACCGTGTCGACACTGCGCTGGAATCCCTGCGCGAAGACGGTACACTGGCCGAAATCTCGGACAAGTGGTTCGGCACAGACATCACCAAAGCGGAGTAACCCATGCGGGCGCTAGACCTTGACTACATGCTGGGGCTGGTGCCCGTCATATTGGGCTACGTACCGCTGACCTTGTTCATGGCGGTGGCGGGGATGGTGTTCGCACTCATCCTTGCCTCGCTTTTGGCGGTCGAACGGGTTGTGAAAGTGCCCGTGCTCGACTGGTTCGTGATCGTTTTCATCAGCTTCTTCCGCGGCACGCCGCTGCTGGTGCAACTGTTTCTCTTCTACTTCGGTCTGCCGCAGGTGCTGTCGTTCCTGACCAATATCAGCGGTGTGACTGCCGCCATCATGGGGCTGACCCTGCATTTTGCCGCCTATATGGCCGAAAGCATCCGCGCCGCGATCATGGGGGTGGACCGCAGCCAATGGGAGGCCGCCCAGTCCATCGGCATGACCCAAGGTCAGATGATGTGGCGGATCATCCTGCCACAGGCCGCCCGGATCGCCGCGCCGACGTTGGTGAATTATTTCATCGACATGATCAAAGGCACCTCGCTCGCCTTTACCCTCGGCGTGACCGAGATGATGGGCGCCGCGCAGAAAGAAGCCGCCGGGAGCTTCCTCTATTTCGAGGCCTATCTCGTGGTCGCCATGATCTATTGGGTCATCGTCGAAGCGCTAAGCCAAGTGCAAAAGCGGCTTGAAACCTATCTGAATAAGGCGTTCGTGCGATGATTGATATCACTGGCCTGACCAAAGATTTCGGCGGCGCGCCGGTTCTGAACGGCATTGATTTGCAGATTGCCGAGGGCGAGCGCGTGGTCGTGATTGGCCCCTCGGGCACCGGCAAGTCGACCCTGTTGCGCTGCCTCAATTTTCTCGACGTGCCGCAAGAGGGGGTCATTCGCATTGGCGATGTGACTGTCGATGCCGCCAAGGCGCGCAAAGCCGATATTCTAGCGCTGCGCCGCCGGACGGCGATGGTGTTCCAGAACTACGCGCTTTTCGCCAATAAGACGGCGAAAGAGAACATCATGGAAGCGCTCGTGACGGTGCAGAAACGGCCCAAGGCCGAGGCCGAAGAACGCGCGCTCTCGGTTCTGGCTGAGACCGGCTTGGCCGATAAGGCCGACAGTTTTCCGGCGGCGTTGTCTGGCGGGCAGCAACAGCGCGTTGGCATCGGTCGTGCCATGGCGCTCGGGGCGGAACTGATGTTGTTCGACGAGCCGACCTCGGCGCTCGACCCGGAATGGGTGGGGGAGGTGCTCGACCTGATGCGCGCGGTGGCCGAGCGGAAGCAGACCATGCTGATCGTGACCCATGAAATGCAGTTCGCGCGGGAGATCGCAGATCGGGTGATCTTTATGGACGGCGGGAAGATTGTAGAGAGCGGTGCCCCGTCGGAGATTTTTGGCGCGCCGAAGGATGCGCGTTTGCAGAAGTTCTTGAAACGGGTCGAGGGGTAGGGGCCGATTTTGCCAGCGGGGCCCGGAATCAAGCCGCAGGCGCCGGGCCATCGCCTGCCCGCCCGGACGGGTAGGCGATTTGGTGAGGCTGGGTGCAACCTCGCGAAAGCACATCATGGCTGAGGGATAAAGTGGCAGCATCTAGCGTTTGATCGCCGACCCGCGGGCAGGCGATGGCCCTCGATCTTCTTCTCCAAACGCAAAAAGGCCCGCCGATGGCGGGCCTTTCCGTTTAAACCTGACGGCTCAAATCACTCCGCGCAGGCGCGGATCTTCTCGATGTCCGGTCCATTCGGCGTGCGGCCCAGGTTGAACGGAGCCGACGCGTCACGCCATTTGGCGTAGTCGTTCAGATACTCCAGCTGGCTCAGGTAAACCTTAGCGGAATCGGGGTTCTCGCAGGCGGTCTCTTCGATGGTCTCGTTGGCCATCTCCTGAACCTTGGTCAGCGTCTCGTCATCGTAGCGGTTGATTTCGATGCCCGCGTCGAGGAACTGCTGGTAGGCTTCGGTCGCGCGCTTCTCGGTGAAGGACAGCGACCAAACGAGGTTGGCCTGCGCCGCAATCTCAAGCGCTTCGCGGGTCTCATCCGACAGGGCGTCCCATGCGCCTTTGTTGATCATCACACCGAAGATCGAGGCGGACTGGTGCCAGCCCGGTGTCGCCCAGTATTTGGTGACCTGCTGGAAACCGCCCGAGAAGTCGACGTTCGGGGTCGAGAATTCCGCGCCATCGATCACGCCGCGCTCAAGCGACTGATAGATTTCGCCGCCAGCCATCGAGACCTGCGACCCGCCCAGTTTTTCCAACAGACGGCCCTGCTCCAGACCCGACAGACGCAGACGCTTGCCCTTAAGGTCTTCCAGCGTGACGATTTGCTCGTTGGTGCGGAAGCCGGATTCGTTGTTGGTCACGCCGTAGGGCAGATAGACCATGCCGAACTTGCCGTAGATCTCGTTATAAAGCTCTTTGCCGCCCCATTGCTCGATCCAGTTGACGTAGTCGACCGCGTTGAACAGGCTCGCCGTGGTCGCCAGCGGCGAGAAGGCAGAGTTGCGGCCTGCCCAGTAACCGGGCCAGTCGGCACCAGCTTGCACGGTGTTGGATTCAACCGCGCCGAACACTTCGCCCGCGGGCACGAGGGAGCCACCTTCGAAGAATTCGATGGTCAGGTCGTCGCCGGTCAGCTTGTTGGCCAGATCGACGAAATGCTTGTCGATCTCGATCAGTTCCAGCGAGGTCGGCCATGTGGTGGTCATGGTCCAGCTGTCTTGGGCCGCGGCCTGCGTGGCAACGCCCGCGCAGAGTGCCAGTCCGGCAAGGGTTGATTTCAATTTCATAATCTCTCTCCTCCGTTGATTATTTTGTATAGAGCGTTTCCGGCAGCCAGGTGACAAGCTGCGGGAACAGGGCGATGGCCACGCACATCATCAGGATCAGACCGATGAAAGGCAGCACGCCGACGATGATATGCGACGTCTTGACCTCACGCGGGGCAATGGCGCGCAGGTAGAAGAGCGCATATCCAAAGGGCGGGGTCAAAAAGGACGTCTGCAGAACCACCGACATCAGGACGACGAACCACAAAAGGCTCACGTCCATCTCCTGCACGATCGGCAGGAAGATCGGGAAGGACAGCAGCACGATGCCGGTCCAGTCAAGGAAGGCGCCGAGGATGAAGACGATGAACATCATCATCGCGATCAAGAGCCAAGGCGCCATGTCGAGGTTGCGGATGATCTCCTGCGTCGCGCGCAGACCCCCGGTGATGTTGAACACGCCGGTAAAGGCCGTGGCGCCCACGACGATAAACAGGATCATCGCCGAGGTGCGCCCGGTTTCCAGCATCGCGCCGTAGAAGGATGCCCAGCTGAACTTGCCGCGCATGATGACGATCACCAGTGCCAGCGCCGCGCCGATGGCGGAAGCTTCGGTCGCCGTGGCGATGCCCGCGAGCAGAGAGCCCAGAATGCCGAGGATCAGCACCAGTGGCGGCACGGCTTCGATCAGCAACATGCGCACAAGGGCGGGTTTCGAGATTTTCTCATCAGGCTCGACGGCGGGGGCCATGTCGGGCCGGACCACGGCAACGACGAAAACCCAGACCGCATAGAGCAGCCCCAGCACCACGCCCGGCACCATGGCGCCCGCGAAAAGCTCTCCCACCGAGAGGGGGGAATAAGAGGCCATGAGGATCAACATGATCGACGGCGGGATCAGAATGCCCAGACAGCCGGATGCCGCGATGACGCCGGTGGTCAGCGTCGGGCTATAACCATATTGCAGCATGGGGCGCAGCGCCATCACGCCCATCACTGTGATCGAGGCGCCGATGATACCCGTGGTCGCGGCGAGCAGGATCGAGATGAAAACCACCGCGAGCGCCAGACCGCCGCGAATGTTCGACATCAAAAGTCGCAGTGATTCGAACATCTTATCCGTCACGCCCGAATCGGAGAGGAACCTTGCCATCAAGATAAAGAGCGGAATCGCGATCAGCGTGAAGTTGTCCAGCACATCGCCGAAAATCCGGTTAATGACGATGCCCAGCACCATCGGTTTGCCGGCGATGACAGCCCCCAAAACGGCGGTGCCGCCCAGAACGAAGGCCAGCGGGTGGCCCATGAAAAGGCCCAGCAAAAGCAGGCCGAACATGGTGAGAGCAATGAGTTCAGGCGTCACGGGGCAGTTCCTGACGGTTAAGTACGAGTTTCAAAAATTCCGACACACCTTGCAGCAGCAAAAGACCGGCAGCGAGGGCCATGGCCATTTTCAGCGGATAGACCGGCAGCTGGACCGAGCCATATGTCGTCTCACCTTGGGCATAGGAGCGCATGGCGAATTCATAAGAGCGGGTGGTGAAGATCCACGCGAAGGGGAAGAAAAAGATCACATAGCCCGCCGCTTCGACCCAACGGCGCAGGTTGGGGCCAAGGGTTTCGGTGATCAGATCGACCCGCACATGGGCCTGATGGCGCAGCGCATAGCCGCCCAGCATCACGAAATAGAAGCCATAGAGTTGTTTCGTGACGTCAAAGGCCCAGCGGGTCGGGTCATTCAGCGCATAGCGCATGAAGACGTCATAGATGATGATTGCGGCGAAAATGACGGCGACGACCGACACGATGCGCCCGACGAATTCGTTCATCTGGTCGATGAATTTTATCAAGATCTGAGCCCTCCCTGGCAGCTCGCACATTATTGGCCTTTCTGCCGAAAACAAGGCAAAAGACCATTAATAATGCTGCTTTAAGTAGCACTACGTATGCGGCTTGGGGCGGGATTGTCCAGAAGGTGGAATTTCAATTTGCCTAAGCCATGGACATTTTCGAAAAGCGACGATTATCTGCTGCGCATGGCCCTCCGCGTCGACGTCGGGGGAAGCTAAGCAAATATCCGTTTGGGAGGAAAAACATGGATCGTCGTTCATTTATCCGCAAAGCCGGTGTGATGGGGGCAGGTGCCGCCGCCACGACACTTGCAGCGCCCGCAATTGCGCAGGGCAACATCACATGGCGCATGGTCACCACATGGCCCAAGAACTTCCCCGGTCTGGGTGTCGGCGCGCAGCGTCTGGCCGACCGGATCACCGCTGCCTCGGGTGGCGAGCTGACCATTCAGGTCTTCTCGGCCGGCGAGATGGTGCCGCCGTTGCAGTCGCTGGACGCCGTGATCGACGGCACCGCTGAGATGAGCCATGGCGCCGCCTACTACTGGCAGAACAAATCGCCCGCGCTGTCCTTCTTCACTGGCGTTCCCTACGGCATGACCACGCCGGAACTGACGGCATGGATGCGCTACATGGGCGGTCAGGAGATCTGGGACGAGATCTATGACCAGTTCGGCGTTCAGGGCTTCCTGTCGGGCAACACCGGCACGCAGACCGGCGGCTGGTTCCGCGATGAGCTGAAGAGCCTCGACGACGTCAAAGGCGTACGCTTCCGGACGCCGGGCCTTGGTGGCCGCGTGTGGGAGAAACTGGGCGCGACCGTGACCAACATGGCCGCGGGCGAGATCTTCCAAGCGCTTCAGTCGGGCACGCTCGACGCTGCGGAATTCGTCGGCCCCTACAACGATCTGGCGCTCGGCTTCCATCAGGTGGCCAAGAACTACTACATGCCGTCCTTCGTGGAATCGGGTCTGGCGACCGAGCTTGTCGTCGATAAGAAGAAGTATCAGGAACTGCCTGAGAACCTGCAGGCGATCATCCGTGACGTCAGCCAAGCGGAGTACGACCAAGTCGCTGCGGACTTCTACGCCAACGATCCCCGTGCACTGAAGACCCTGCAGGAAGAGCATGGCGTAACCGTGCGCAACTTCCCCGACGATATCATGGAAGCCGGTGCCAAGGCCTCGGTCGAAGTGGTCGAAGAATTGCGCAACAGCGACGACCCGTTGGTCAAGAAGACCGCCGAGAGCTTTGTCGAAGCGCTGAACCTCGTCCGTACCCGGACCGAGAACATCGACAGCCCCTATGTGCAGGCGCGTCAGAAGTTCCTGAAGTACTGAGCTTCGCGCTGAATGTAATTGGAAAGGCCCGGTGGAAACGCCGGGCCTTTTTCTTGGGCGAACCCCAAGAAATCTGCCTCGCCCGGTGGCACACCGGGCATCGCCCTCCCTCCCCCCGGAGGGCGATTTTGCGACGTAGCCCGCGCCGGATCGGTTCGCGAGATGGGCTCCGGCGCAGCCCCTTTCACGGGTTCGATCGCCCACCAGGGAGGGCGATGCCCTTACCGCTCAACCAAAAAAGGCCCGGCGTTGCTGCCGAGCCTTTGAACGTCGAGGGGGGCTATCTCACCCCGCGATCACCTTAGGCAACCAAGTCACGATCTGCGGGAAGGCAAAGAGGATCGCAATCGCCACCACCTGCAACATCACGAAGGGCAGGATCCCTTTGTAAATCGCGCTCGTCGGCAGATCCGCCGGGGCCACCCCGCGCAGATAGAACAGCGCAAAGCCGAAGGGCGGCGTCAGGAAGGATGTCTGCAAGTTCACCCCGACCAAGACGCCCAGCCAGATCGGATCGATGTCCAGCATCAACAGCACCGGTGCCGTGATCGGGATCACGATAAAGATGATCTCAAAGGTATCGAGGATGAAACCCAAGAAGAACATGATGATCATCACCACCGCCACCGCCGCCAAGGGGCCGCCGGGTAGATTGCTGAGGAACTCATGCACCAGATTGTCGCCGCCCATCATGCGGAACACGATGGAAAAGACCGAAGCCCCCAGCAGAATGACAAAGACCATGCTGGTGATCGTGGCCGTGGCAATCATCGTCTCCCGCAGGATGCGGAAGGACAGACGCCAGCGCATGGCCGCAAGCACCATCGCCCCCACAGCACCGACAGAGGCCGCCTCGGTCGGGGTCGCGATGCCGCCGAGGATCGACCCCAGCACGGCGAGGATCAGCAAGAGCGGCGGCATCAGGGCGACAAAGAAATCCCGCACCAGTTGGCTTTTCTCATCCGCCGGAACCGGCGTCGCGGGGCAGGAGGCTGGCGCGGTCGCGGCTTTGAAGAGAACGTAGCTGAGATAAAGCGAAACCAGCAAAACCCCCGGTAACAGCGCCCCGGCGAAGAGATCCCCCACAGAGACGGGCGTGGGGGCAAAGTTGCCCTTGGCCATCTGCACCTGAGAGTTAATGCCCGAAAGCATATCGCCCATGAAGATCAACACGGTGGAGGGCGGAATGATCTGCCCCAAGGTGCCGCTGGCGCAGATCACCCCGGTGGCAAGCTTGGGGTCATAGCCCGCCCGCAACATCGCGGGCAGCGAGATCAGGCCCATGGTGACAACCGTGGCCCCCACGACGCCGGTGGATGCCGCGAGCATTGCCCCCACAAGCACCACCGAAATCCCCAGACCGCCGCGCATATTGCCGAAAAGCTTGCCCATGGTGAGCAAAAGCTGCTCGGCGATTTGGCTGCGTTCCAGCATCACCCCCATGAAGATAAAGAGCGGCACGGCGACCAAGACTTCGTTGGTCATGAAGCCGATATAGCGGTTCGGCAGCGAGCCGAAGTTCGAGGGATCGAACACGCCGAAGCCCATGCCCACGGCGCCAAACAGCAGCGACACGCCGGCAAGGGTGAAGGCCACCGGAAAGCCGAGCAGCAAAAAGCCGATCACGCCAAAGAACATGAGCGCGGCGAGCATCTCGCCAATGAAAATCGGATCCATCAAACGGCTCCCTGCGGATGGTCTGCGGGGATTTGGTCCCGGCTGTATTGCATGGATTTGGGCACCAGCTCAGCATTGCCGCTGAGCACGAGGATGGAGCGGATGATCCATGCAATCCCTTGAATTGCGAGTAGAAACGCGAAGCCGATGATGAAGGCTTTGAGAATATAAAGCCCCGGCATGCCGCCCACATTGGCCGACCCTTCCTGATAGCCCCAAGCGCGGATCACGAAGGGGATCGAATAGGTGTAGACGATCCAGCAAAAGGGCAGCAGAAAGACGATGACACCGATCAGGTCAATCAGCGCGCGGCGGGCCATGGTGGCGGGGCGGTAGAAGATGTCGACGCGCACATGGTCATCGCGCAGCAGCGCAAAACCGGCCACGGCCGTGAACATCGCGCCGTTGAGCCAGATATAAAGGTCTTGCATCCAAACGAAGCTGATCGCGAAGACATAGCGCTGCACGACCACGGTGAAACAGACCAACACGATGCCGAGTGCGAGCCATGAGAAGAGATTGCCGATGACCAAGTTCACCGCGCAGATCACCCTGGCAATTGCTGCTAAAAAACGCACCTTGTCCCCTCTCCCGTCAAGTTCGTTTGACCGTCAATCAAAGGGAGGGGACAAAATGTCAAGATTTAGATGGCGGGCGGCTCTTCCCAGCGGCATTTGTCGCCTTCCCGTGGCAGGAAGGCAACCGAAGGGCCGCGCCGCTCAATAGATACTGGTCTCGGGCGCGCTGCCTTTACGCACCATGCCGCGGTACATGCCCTGCGAGTTAAACGGCATGGCGATATTGCCCGCCGCATCCACGGCGATGATCCCGCCTGAGCCGTCGTTGGGCGCCAGATCCTGCATCACCACATGTTCGGCGGCTGTGGCCAGATCCTCGCCCGCGTGGCGCATCCGCGCGGCGATCTCCCCGGCGGCGTTCCAGCGGATGAAAATCTCGCCATGCCCGGTGGCGGAGACGGCGCAGGTCTCGTTGTCCGCGAAGGTGCCCGCGCCGATCATCGGCGTGTCGCCAACCCGGCCCGGGGCCTTGGCGGTCATGCCCCCCGTTGAGGTGGCGGCGGCAATGTTGCCCGCCGCGTCGCGCGCCACGGCCCCCACGGTGCCATGCCGCCGCGCTGGATCGTCGGAGACCTCGCCGCGGGCGCGCATCTCGAGCGTCTCCTGCAAAGCGTCCCAGCGGGACTGGGTGAAGAAGTAGTCACGGTCGGCGAACTCGAGCCCCGCCTGCCGGGCGATCTCCAGCGCGTTGGGGCCGATGAGGGTGACATGCTCGGTCCGTTCCATGACGGCGCGCGCCAGTTTCACCGGGTTCTTCGGCCCGAAGACCCCGGCGACCGAGCCCGCGCGCCGGTCGGCGCCATCCATCACGGCGGCGTCCATCTCCTGCACGCCCTCGGAGGTATAGACCGCACCGCGCCCTGCGTTGAACAGCGGCTCGTCCTCCAGCGCGCAGACAGCGGCCACCACCGCGTCCATCGCGCTGCCACCGTCGCGCAGTACCGCTTCGCCCGCCTCCAGCGCACGGGCGAGACCGTCGTGATAGGCGGCCTCCTTCTCGGGCGTCATGTTTTCCTTGAGGATGGTTCCGGCACCACCGTGGATGGCAAGGGAATAGGTCATTTCGGTCCTTTCAATCCGGCCTGCTCGGCGCAATAGGCGGCGATCTCGGCATGGGTGGCGATCCAACAATCGCCGCGGGATTTGATGTGGTCGATAAGCTCGTCGAGGATGAAGATGCGCGAGCGGTAGCCTGTCACATGCGGGTGCATGGTCAAGAGGAAGAGCCCGCCCTCGTCATAGGCCCCGTCGAACTCGCGCCGGAAAATGTCGAGCACATCCGCAGGCGGCGTATAGGGCCGCTGCGCGCCGAAACGGTTCATCATGAAATAGACGGCGTCGTCGCGGATCCACTCCACCGGCAGTTCCACAATCCCGGTCGCTTCGCCCTTCTCCACGATTTCGTAGGGGTCGTCGTCCGAGAACAGAGAGCTGTCGTAGAGAAGCCCCATCTCGCGGGCGATCGAGAGCGTGTGGGCGCTGTAGTCCCAAGACGGCGTGCGCATGCCGACGGGGCGGGTGCCGGTGATCTTCTCCAGCGTGTCCGAGGCGCGCAGCATCAGATCGCGTTCAGCCTCCGGCGGGACCTGCGTATTGCGCTCGTGGATCCAGCCGTGAAGGCCGATCTCGTGGCCCTCCTCGGCAAGGCTGCGCTGCTCCTCGGGATGCAGCAGGGCAGAGACGGCGGGCACGAAGAAGCTCGCCTTCACCCCATGCCGGTCAAGGACGCGGCGGATGCGGGGGATGCCACGCCGTGCGCCGTATTCGCCCCAGCCGAGGCGCGCAATGCTTGTGCCGCCGTCGCGTAGCTCGTTGGTTTCGTGATCGCTGTCGAAGCTCAGCGCCACGGCACAGCGCGCGCCGCCGGGCCAGGACTTCGGCAACAGGTTCTTCCCTGCGCGGACCTGTTCGACCAGCCCGCGCCAATGCGGCTCGTCCCATTCATGCGGCTCGCTCATGCGTGGCCTCCGTCGACGGAAAGTATTTGCCCCGTGATCCAACCGGCGCGGTCGGAGCAGAGGAAGGTGACCGCATCCGCGATGTCCTGCGCGCGGCCCAAGCGGCGCATGTGGATGCCGCCGATGATCTGCTTCTGCCGCTCGGGGCCGAAGGCGTCCCATTGCTTTTCTGTCGAGGGGTTCGACAGGACAAAGCCGGGGGCCACGGAATTCACGGTGATGCCCTGCGGCCCAAGCTCCAGCGCGAGCTGCTTGGTCAGGCCGACCAGCGCGTGTTTCGCCGCCGCATAGGCTTGGATGCCGGTGAGGCTGGGCTTCAGCCCCGCGCCGGAGGAGATGGTGACGATCCGGCCCGATCCCGCGCTCTTCATCGCGGGCGCGAAACCTTGCGCGCACCACATGGCGGCATCGACATTGGCCTGAAAGATCGCCTGCCAGTCGGCTTCGCTGATCTCCTCCAGCGGGCGGCCGACCTGACCGCGCACGCCGCCGGCGGAAGTCACCAGCCCGTCGATCCGTCCGTGACGTTCGAGGATCTCGGCGCAGAGCGCGAGGGTCGTTTCGCGGTTGCCCAGATCGCCGCTATGCAGCGTCACGCCCTCGGCCTTCAGCGGGGCGAGGCCCGCGGCGTCGATGTCCATCGCGGCCACGGTGGCCCCGGCGGCGCGGAGCTCGGACAGTATCGCGGCGCCGATGCCCTGCGCCGCGCCGGTCACGGCAAAGACCTTGCCGGTCAGATCGATCTTCATGCCGCCACCAACAGGTTGACGAGGTCGGCGGATTGTTCGCGCTTGCCGTCCTCGATGTCGTGAATAAGTTCGACCATGCGCGCCAGTGTCGGCACCGAGATGCCTGCCTCCCGGCCCAACTCGACCATGACACCGATCTGTGCGTCGACTTCGGTCTTACGCTTGCGCACCGCGAGGTCGCGCCAGATGCCGGAGTGGGTCTTGGCGGTTTTGCGGTTGTGGACGATCATTTTCTGCATCGCGGCGTCGATGGCGGCGGTGTCATTGGTGCGGAAGGCTTCCGGGTCGAACCCGTTGAAGCCGAGAGGGGAGACGCCCTCATGCGCGGCCAGTGTCATCACCTCGTGGCCAAGCGCGCGGTAGGCGGCGCGGTGTTCGTCGCGGGCCATGGCGTCGGACATGCTGTCGGGGGTGAGGGCGGTGCAGAACAGCAACGCGCCGTAGCCCATCTTGCCCCAGAGGTAGCCCCAGATGTTGTCGGTGGCGACGGCTTCGGGTTCGACCAGTTGCAAAAGGCCATGCACCTCGGCCACGCGGTCGCTCATGCGCCCGTCGAGTTCCCCCACAGCTACGGCGGCGCGGTTGCCGAAGAGGATGCGGCCCGGCTTCAACCAGTCGGCGCCGTAGTTGACGAAACAGCCTACAGTGTTCTCGGCCCCGATGCGCGCGGCGATGACCTTTTCGTTGAGCCCGTTCTGGGCCGAGACGACATAGCCGCCCGGCGCGAGATGGGGGGCAAGCATCTCCAAAGCGGCGGCGGTGTGGTGCGCCTTCACGCAGAGGAAAATGCGGTCGTATTGGCCAGTGAGTTCATCCGGCGTGCTGGCCGGGAGGATTTGGGTAAATGCTTCGACGGGGCCTTCAATGCGCAACCCGCTGCTGCGCATGGCTTCTACATGCTCTTCCACGACATCGACCATATGCACGGCATGACCTGCGCGGGCGAAATAGGCGCCGAGGATGCCGCCGATGGCACCGGCGCCCCAGATCAGGATCGGCGTCTCGCTCATGCCCAGTCCCCCTCGAGCTGCGCGCGGGTCTCGCGCACGGCGATCTCCCACAGGCGGTCGGTGTCGGCGTCGGGCTTCTGGTAGACGCCGCCGTAGTTGCCGTCTCCGATGAGCGCGCGCACGCCGGCGGCGTTGCGGTCGCGCAGGCGATCGAAATCGACGAAGGGTTTCTGCTCGGCCGGCAGCTCGCGGCCGGGAAGGCGGGTCCAGGGGAAGTTCTCCATCCAGGACGCGTGAGAGGCGACGGGGTCGATCTCTTGCACGCAGTTCCAGGTCTCGGGCGCACGCCACCAGTCATGGAAGCGGCAGCGGGCGCCTTCGTTGGCCTCCATCCACTCCATCGTGACGGGCTGCACCGGGCTGTTGCCGCCATGGCCGTTGACGATCAGCACGCGGCGGAAGCCGGTGGCATAGAGACTGTCGAGGATGTCACGCAGAAGCGCCGCATAGGTCGAAAGCTTCAGCGAGACCGAGCCGGGGAAGCCCATGAAATAGGGCGTCAGACCATAGGCCACGGCCGGAAACACCGGCACGCCCAGAGGTTCGGCGGCATCGGCGGCGACCTTTTCCGACAGGATCGAATCGACCGAGAGGCTGAGGTAGGCGTGCTGCTCGGTGCTGCCGAGGGGCAGGACACAGCGGTCGTCGGTCTTGAGGTATTCTTCGATCTCGAACCAATTGCTTTCGGATATCTTCATTCTTCGGCGGCCTTTGTGGATTTGAGAGAGGCCCGGCATGTCTCAATGGCGGGCAGGATTTCTGAACGGATGGCGTGCACGTCTGGGGTGTGACGGTATTCAAAAGCGGTCTGCTCGGGGCGCAACGCGCCACGAAGGTAGTCGGCACCGGTGGCATAGATGACCACATCTGCCTCGCGCATGGCCGATGACAGGCCATTCTCGTCACGAACCTTCATGGTCAACTGCGTGACATGCGGGGCAAACCGCAGGATGCCCGCTTTCATGATCGTAACGAAGCCGGGAAAATAGGAGTAAGCGAGCGTCTTGGCGTCAGGCGGGATCGAGGCCAGCGCCACGCGGGTCGCCTCGTTGGGGATGAGTGTCAGGCCCAGCACTTCGACATTCGGCAAAATTTCTCGCGTTTTGGACAGCAGGGTTTTGGGCGCGATAATCAGGTCGATGTCCTTGGGCGGATTGGGTGCGATCTCATCCAGAACGGCGGCGTCGATCTCATCGCCCTCGGGCAGATGCTGGCGCAGTTCATCGGCATAAGCGCGGGTCGCGTCGATGAAATTGCCGACCATCAGAATGCGCAGCGGGCGCGGGCTGGCGCTGCTGGCCATGGAAATGCGCACAGCCAGTTCCGACGCGCTGACACCACAGGATTTCGCAAGACTCAACAGTTCAGCGATCTGTTGATCAAGCTGTCGAAAGCGCCCGTCGTGGGCGCGGCTACCACCGCCGCTGACGAATGTACCCGAGCCGACGCGCCCCTCGACCAACCCCGAGGATTGCAGCGCGGCGTAGACATTGCTGACCGTGACCGGGGAAATCTTCATCCGCGCGGCCAAAGCGCGGACCGAGGGCAGGCGCGCGTCGGAGGGCAATTCGCCCGACGCAATCCCGAATTCCAGCGCTCCGCGGAGCTGAACGGAAAGAGATACGGACGAGCTGCGATCCATCGCCTGTACGATTCGATTCATTGCCCGTTCAAATTTTGCCTGTTTGTCACTCATGTCTGTAACACTGCCTCAAAAGCCGTAGCGCGACAAGCTTATATATTGGGCTTATACGGCGGTCGAAGGTTGCAATGTTACATATTTGTGTTGACCGTCACAATTATAGCTGTCTAGTGTAACTGCAAGATATAACACATGGAGGTTTTGACCAATGAAGAAGCTTACCCTGAAATCCGCCGTCGCCGCATTGGCGCTGATCGCTGCCGCGCCAGCAGCGATGGCCGCCGATCTGGTGATCGGCCTGCGTGCCGGCCCGGATTCGATTGACCCGCATTGGTCGACATTGGGCTCGCAGGCCGAAGCCCTGCGCCATGTCTTCGACACGTTGGTCGACGTCGACGAGAAGCTGCAGTTGAAGCCCGGCCTTGCCGTCAGTTGGGAGCCGATCGACGACACCACATGGGAATTCAAGATGCGCGAAGGCGTGAAATTCCATGATGGCACCGACTTCACCGCCGAGGACGCGAAATTCTCGATCGAGCGTATCCCGGAAGTGACCGGCCCAATGCCGATGACCCTCTACACCAAATATGTCGACAGCGTCGAAGTGGTGGACGACTACACCCTGCGCGTGAAGACGAAAGGCATGGCACCTTCGCTGCCGAACGACTTCACCCGTCTCTTCGTCGTGCCTTCTGAGACCGGCATGGAAGCGGGCAACGAGCAGTTCAACTCCGGCGAGAAGGCGATCGGCACCGGTCCCTATACCTTCGTCTCTTGGCAGCCCAAAGGCGATCTGGTGCTCGAGCGTTTCGACGACTACTGGGGCGGTCAGGCCGCTTGGGAAACCGTCACCCGCCGCGAGATCCCCGAGGACACCTCGCGCGTCGCGGCCCTGCGTTCGGGGGAGGTTGACCTGATCAACTACGTGCCTGCCTCCGACTACCTCGCGATGAAGAACGATGGCGACATCGAAACATTCGTGTCTGACTCGGTCTATATCCTCAACATCGCGCCGTCGGTGAAGGACGAAGAGCCGCAGCCGATCAAGGTCAACGGCGAAGAGGTCGAGGGCAACCCGCTGCAGGATCTGCGTGTGCGCAAGGCGCTGGACCTGGCGATCAACCGCGACGTGCTGGTCAATGTGGTGCTCGAAGGTCTGGGTACGCCCGCCAACCAGCTGATGCCCGAAGGCTTCTTCGGCTACAGCCCGGAACTGGGCAAGCGCGAATATGACATCGAGAAAGCCAAGGAACTGCTGGCCGAGGCCGGCTACCCCGAGGGTTTCGAGATCGATTTCACCTGCACCAACAACCGCGTGCCCGGCGATGCCGTGGTCTGCGAGGCGCTGGCGCAGATGTGGTCGCGCCTGGGTCTGAAGGTGAACGCGCAGGCGCTGAACGGTACGGTCTTCTTCCCCGCCGCCGCGCGTGAGGAATACACCATGACCATGTCCGCATGGGGCACGCTCACCGGTGAGGCCGCCTATACCTACGGCGCGCTGGTGCACACTAAGGACCCCGAGAAGGGCTTCGGCAACTTCAACCGCGCGGGCTATTCCAACCCCGAGTTCGACAAGGTCTTCGGCGAAGGCGCCCAGACCCTCGACCCGGAAGCGCGCAAGAAGCTCTATGAAGAGGCCTCCTTCATCGCGATGGAAGACCGCGCGCTGATCCCGACGGTGATCCTGCAGACCGTCTGGGCGGCCAATGCCGACACCATCGAGATGACGCCCCGCGTCGATCAGGAAACCCGCGCCTATGCGATCACCCCGGTCGAATAAGGCGGCATAACGCACCGGGCGCCCGCTGCTTGCCGGCGGGTGCCTCTATTTTTCAAGTCTGATGGGCGAGGTCGAATGCTCAGCTATTTTGTAACCCGGTTGGCACAGGCGGTTGTCGTGGTCTTTGCCATGTCGGTGATCGTCTTTGTCGGCGTCTTTGCCATCGGCAACCCGATCGACGTGATGATCGATCCGGGCGCCACCGCCGAGATCCGCCAGAAGCTGATCGAGCAATACGGGCTCGATCAACCGCTGGTCGTGCAGTACTGGACCTTCCTCAAGAACGTGGCCCAGGGCGATCTGGGCACCTCGATGGTCTATAACATCCCGGTCGTCGACCTCGTCTTCTCACGCTTTCCCGCCACGCTGGAACTGGTGCTGACCTCGGTGCTGATCGCCGTGGGCGTGGGCATTCCCGCCGGTCTCTGGGCCGGCTACCGCCCCGAGAGCCTCGGCGCCAAGATGATCATGGCGCTTTCGGTGCTGGGCTTCTCGGTGCCGACCTTCTGGATCGGCATGCTGCTGATCATGGGCTTTGCGGTCGAGCTTGGCTGGCTGCCCTCGGGCGGTCGCGGCGACGAGGCGACCTTCCTTGGCATCACCTCCTCGCTTTTCACCCCCGATGGCTGGAGCCATGTCATCATGCCCGCGATCAACCTGTCGCTGTTCAAGATGGGCCTGATGATCCGCCTGACCCGCGCCGGCATGGTCGAGGCCATGGGCACCGATTACGTCAAGTTCGCCCGCGCGCAGGGTCTGCCGGACCGGCAGATCGTTTTCCGCCACATCCTGCGCAACATCTCGATCCCGATCGTCACGGTGCTGGGGCTTGAGCTTGGCTCGACGCTGGCCTTCGCGGTGGTGACCGAGAGCGTGTTCAACTGGCCCGGTGTCGGCAAGCTGATCATCGACTCGATCCTGCAACTCGACCGGCCGGTGATGGTCTCCTACCTCATCATGGTCGTGATCCTCTTTGTCCTCATCAACCTCGTGGTTGATCTGGTCTACGCCCGACTGGACCCGCGGGTCCGCCTGAAAGGAGGCGCATGATGCCCGAGATCGTCGCTGAAAACATCGCCGCCGTCCCCTCGGCCCCGCCAGTGGAGACGCGCGCCGAGCGGCTGCGCAACTTCTGGTCGGACTTCCGCGAAAGCTGGGTCGCCGTGGGCGCGCTCATCGTGATTGCCGTGCTGCTGTTCCTCTCCTTCGGGGCGCCGCTGGTCTCGCCGCAGGACCCCTACGACATGGCGATGCTCGACTGGCTCGACGCCTTTCTGCGTCCCGGCACCGAAGGCTCGGGCGGCTATGTCCATTTGCTGGGCACCGACAACGCGGGCCGCGACATGCTTTCGGCCATTTTCTACGGGCTGCGCACCAGCTTCGTGATCGGCCTGTCCGCCGGGGCACTGGCGCTGTTGGTCGGCATCGCGGTTGGTCTCACCGCGGCCTATTTCGGGGGGCGGATCGAAGCGTTGTTGATGCGTGTCGTCGACCTGCAACTCTCGATGCCCGCGATCCTGCTGGCGCTGGTGCTGGTGGCGATGCTGGGCCAAGGTATCGTGCAGATCATCCTTGCGCTGGTGGTCGCGCAATACGCCTATTTCGCCCGCACCACGCACGGCGCGGCCAAGGTCGAGCGTGGCAAGGACTATATCGAGGCCGCGCGCTCCACGCCGCTGCCGACGCGCCGGGTGCTGTTCCGGCACCTGCTGCCCAACGTGCTGCCGCCGCTGATCGTTGTGGCCACGGTGCAGGTCGCGAGCGCCATCGCGCTGGAGGCGACGCTGTCCTTCCTCGGCGTGGGCCTGCCGCTGACGGAACCCTCGCTGGGATCGCTGATCTCCAACGGGTTCAAATACATCCATTCGGACCGCTACTGGCTGTCGATCTATCCCGGATTGGCGCTGATGGTGACCGTTGTCGCAATCAACCTCGTGGGCGATCAGGTCCGCAAGGTGCTCGACCCGAGGAACAGCCGATGAGCGCCGCACTGGAGGTCAGGGGTCTGACCACGCAATTCAGCACCCGCAAGGGGGCCGTCACCGCCGTCAATGACGTGAGCTTTTCGGTCCAGCCCGGGCGCATCCTTGGGCTGGTGGGGGAAAGCGGCTCGGGCAAGAGCGTCACCGGGTTTTCGATCATGGGGCTCATTGACGAACCCGGTCGGATCACCGCCGGGCAGGTCATGGTGCAGGGCACCGACATGCGCGGGCTGAGCGCCGAAGAGCAGCGCCGCATGCGCGGTCGCGCCGTGTCGATGGTGTTTCAAGACCCGATGATGACCCTCAACCCCGTGCTGCGGGTGGGCGACCAGATGGCCATGGCGGTGCGGGTGCATGACAAGGTGAGCAAGGCCGCCGCATGGGAGCGTGCCCGCGAAGCGCTCGAGATCGTTGGCATCCCGGCGCCCGCCGAGCGGTTGCAAGCCTATCCACACCAACTCTCGGGCGGCATGCGCCAGCGTGTCGCGATTGCCACAGCGCTTTTGCACCGCCCCGCCGTGATCCTCGCAGATGAGCCGACCACCGCGCTCGACGTCTCGATCCAAGGCCAGATCCTTGCCGAGGTGCGGCGTCTGGCCGATGACACCGGCACCGCCATCGTTTGGGTCACTCATGACCTCGCCGTTGTCTCCTCGCTCGCCGACGACATCGCGGTGATGTACGCAGGCCGCATCGTCGAAAGCGGCACGGCGGAGGAGGTCATCGCTCACCCGCGTCATCCCTATACGCGCGGGTTGATCGACTCGGTCCCGGGCCTGCACGAGCCGGGCCGCGACCTGCCGCAGATCCCGGGCTCGACCCCGCAGCTGGCGAATCTGCCCTCGGGCTGCCCGTTCCGGCCCCGATGCCCGCGCGCGACCGAGGTCTGCGCGACGCTCCCACCCAATACTGGAACCGAGGCACATTCCGTCCTGTGCCACCATCCGATCGAGGCCACATGACCGATCCCATTCTGAAAATCGAGGGCGTCTCCAAACGGTTCACCCGCAAGCCGGGGCTGGTGGTCCGGGGGCTGGACCGCCTGTCGGGGCGCGACTCCACCCAGACCGTCCATGCCGTGAACGACGTCAATTTAAGCGTTCCGCGCGGCGAGGTGCTGGGCATCGTCGGTGAGAGCGGCTGCGGCAAGTCCACCTTGGGGCGCGTCGTCTCGGGCATCTATGCGCCGAGTGAGGGCACGGTGACGCTCGAAGGCCAGCCGGTGGCGCGCGACCATCGCGGCAATGTCGACAAGCTCACGACCCGCGTGCAGATGATCCACCAGGACCCTTTCGCGAGCCTTAATCCGCGCATGAAGGTGGGCGAGATCATCGCCGAAGGCCCGCGCATCCACGGGCTGATCCCCGCCCGCGAGGTGCAGGAACGGGTACGTAGCCTGCTGGAGCAGGTCGGGCTGGAGGGCGCCTATGCCAACCGCCTGCCGCACCAGTTCTCCGGCGGGCAGCGCCAGCGCGTCGCCATTGCCCGGGCGCTGGCGATGCAGCCCGAGCTTCTGGTGCTGGACGAGGCCGTGGCCTCGCTCGACGTCTCCATACAGGCGCAGGTGCTGAACCTCTTCATGAAGCTGCGGCGCGAGCTCGACCTCACGGCGCTGTTCATCAGCCACGACCTCTCGGTCGTGCGCCACGTCTGCGACCGGGTGGCGATCATGTACCTCGGGCGCGTGGTGGAAACCGCCCCGGCGGATGAACTCTACGCCAAGCCGCTGCATCCTTATACCGAGGCGCTCTTTGCCTCCGTGCCGACCCTCGGCACCGGGCGCGCCAATTTCCACCCGATCAAGGGCGAGATCCCCTCGCCGATCAACCCGCCCAAGGGCTGCGCTTTCCATCCGCGCTGCCCGCTTGCAGGGCCGCGCTGCAAAACCGAGGTGCCGCGCCTCGTGAACCCGAAAGACAACCGCAGCGTCGCCTGCCACCTGCATGACGGGGGCACCGGCGCCGAAACAGGAGCCGCCGCATGAGCCTGACCCTGACCGACCGCGTGGGGCGGCTGAACGACGTGCTCGTCTCGGTAAACCTGCTGAACTGGGACGCCCGGGTGATGATGCCCAAGGGCGGGGCCGAGACGCGTGGGCACCAGATCGCCACCTTGATGGGCATCGCGCGTGAGATGATCCTCGACCCCGAGATGGGCAAAGCCGCCGAAGCCGTGCTCAACAGCGACGCGCCCGAGATCGAGCGCCGCGCCGCGCAATCGGTGCAGGAGGCGCGCACCCATCACGCCCGCATCCCCGCCGCCCTGCTGCGCCGACAGGCCGAGCAATCCATCACCGCCGGCGCCGCCCGGACCGAGGCCCGCCGCACCGGCGACTTCGCCCTGTTCCAGCCGCATCTGCAAAGCATCGTCGATCTGGCCCGCGAGAAGGCCGAGGCGCTCGGCCACGACGGCCACCCCTACGATCCGATGGCCGACGTTTTCGAGCCCGGCGCGACAGCGGCGCAGCTCACCCGGTTCTTCGACCAGCTCCGCCACGGCATCCGCCCGATCCTCGACGCGGCGCTCGCCCGGCCCGCGCCGCGCAGCGAGTTCCTGTTCCGCGACTATCCCGTCGCCGGCCAGCAGGCCTTTTGTGCCTATATCGCCGAGGCCTTGGGCTATGACATGGACCGTGGGCGGCTCGACACGGCGGTGCATCCCTTCGAGATTTCCATGACCCGCAACGACGTGCGGATCACCTCGCGCTGGAACCCGAACTACCTGCCAATGTCGATCTTCGGCACGATCCACGAGGCGGGCCATGCGCTCTACGAGATGGGCGCCGATCCGGCGCTCACGCGTGGGGCGCATGCGACGGACATGATCGGGCTCTACGCCGTGGCGGGCACCAGTTTCGGGATGCACGAAAGCCAGTCGCGCCTGCTGGAAAACCACATCGGCCGCTCGCCCGCCTTCTGGGCGGTGCATTACGGACGCCTGCGCGACACCTTCCCCGAGCAGTTGGGCGACGTGAGCGAAGCGGAATTCGTCGCCGCGATCAACCGCGTCTCGCCCGGCCTCACCCGGGTCGAGGCGGACGAGCTCACTTACGATCTGCATGTCATGCTGCGGGTGAAGATCGAGATGGCGCTGATGGACGGCTCGCTGAAGGTCGCCGACGTCCCCGAGGCGTGGAACGCGGCGATGCGGGATGATCTGGGACTTGAGGTGCCGGACAACGGCGCGGGCTGTCTGCAGGACGTGCATTGGTCGCACGGCTACATCGGCTCCTTCCCGACTTATACCGTGGGCAATTCGACCGCCGCGCAGATCATGGCGCATCTGGATGCCACGCAGCCCGAGGTGCGCGCGGGCGTGACGGCGGGCGACTACGCGCCGCTTCACGCGGCATTGGGCGATCTGGTCTGGCAGCATGGTCGGTCGCGCAGCCGGGCCGAGATCCTCGCGGGGATCGGGGCCGGGGCCTACGACCCGACGGCCTATCTGGCCTATCTGGAAGCCAAGTTCGGCAGGTGATGAGGGGGGCAGTTTGCCCCCCCCCCTTCGAACCTTAGCCCGCTACCCGGTGCAACATCTGGCGGCCCGGGGTCAGGCCCTGCACCTTTTCCACGATCGAGCGCGCGTCGATGCCGAAATGCCGGTAGAGGTCGGCGATGGTGCCGGTCTGGCCAAAATGCTCGACCCCGAGCGGCACCGTCTGATGGCCCACGACCGCGCCCAGCCAGGACAGCGTCGCCGGATGGCCGTCGATCACCGTCACCAGCTTGCAGTCGCGCGG
>NZ_JBIFFO010000003.1:0-229127 GCF_043557115.1 Sulfitobacter sp. 1A13679 | reverse complement strand
AAGGGCAAGGGCTATGGCCCCGCCGAAGCCGCGCGGGATCGCGGCCATGCCACGGCCAAGTTCAACGTGGTGACGGGCGAGCAAAAGAAAGCCCCCTCCAACGCGCCGAGCTACACCCGCGTTTTCGCCGACAGCCTGCTGGCCGAGGCCGCCGAGGATGACAAGATCTGCGCCGTGACCGCCGCCATGCCCGATGGCACCGGCCTCGACCTTTTTGCCGAACGCTATCCCAGCCGCTGCTTCGACGTGGGCATCGCCGAGCAGCATGGCGTGACCTTCTGCGCGGGCCTCGCCGCGGCGGGGATGAAACCTTTCTGCGCGATGTATTCCACCTTTTTGCAACGCGGCTACGACCAAGTCGTGCATGATGTCGCAATCCAGCGCCTGCCGGTGCGTTTCGCCATCGACCGCGCGGGGCTCGTGGGCGCCGACGGGCCGACCCATGCGGGCGCCTTCGACGTGGCCTTCCTCGCCAACCTGCCGGGTTTCGTGGTCATGGCCGCCGCCGATGAGGCCGAGTTGCGCCATATGGTCGCCACCGCAGCCGCCCATGACGACGGCCCCATCGCCTTCCGCTATCCGCGCGGCGAAGGGCGCGGGGTCGAGATGCCGGAGCGCGGCACGCCGTTGGAAATCGGCAAGGGCCGGATGATCCGCGAAGGCAGCAAAGTCGCGCTTTTGTCCTTTGGCACGCGGTTGGAGGAGGTCGAAAAGGCCTCCGAAGCGCTCAGCGCCAAGGGCATCACCCCCACCATCGCCGATGCGCGTTTCGCCAAACCACTCGACCGCAACATGATCCTGAAACTGGCCGCAGACCACGAAGCCCTGATCACCATCGAAGAGGGCGCAGTCGGCGGCTTCGGCAGCCATGTCGCGCAATTGCTGGCGGATGAGGCGGTGTTCGACAAGGGGCTCAAGTTCCGCTCCATGGTGCTGCCCGATACCTTCATCGATCAGGCCAGCCCGGCGGATATGTATGCCGTGGCGGGGATGAACGCCGAACAGATCACCGCCAGGGTGCTTGAGGTGTTGGGCATTGGCGACTTGGACGCGCAGCGCGCCTAACTTGCGGCGGTCAGCACCAGCAGGCCGCCCGCGACCAACGTAATCGCCACGCAGAGATAGCCCAAAAGCACGAAGAGCCCGTCGCGGGTGAATAGCCCGAAAGCCAACAACGCCACGGTGCCCGCCCCGAGCGACGACATCATCGGCAGCACCTCCATGAAGGGCCAGCCGAGCGGGATGATCGTGACCACGACAAGTGTGATGAAACGCATCGGCCCGGTTGTGAGGAACTGAAGGCGCGGCTTGCAACGTCCGTCGACAAAGGCGCAGGGCCGACGCAGAAACCTTACGCAGCCGCTCAACCGATGCCCTGCCACCTCACGCCGCAACAAGAACTGTGGCATCCAAAGCCTGCGCCGTCCGGTCACGGCCTGCACGGCCAGCAAGATGATCGTCACCGCCGCGAGGGTCGAGACGCCGGGAATGCCCGACAGGGGCGAGACCAGCAGCAAGGCGACGATCAGGATCAGGGGGGTGATCGAACGGTCCCCGATCTCATGCAGCACGTCGTTGATCGACACCGCTTCCTTCTCTGCCGCGCGCTCCATGCTATCCAGCAAATGGGCCAACGTGTGTTCGTCTTGACGCATTCAGAGCCTCTGGCGGTGCCTCGGATTCAGTCTTCCGCCTCCAGCAGCGCGGCCAGACCAGAGCGGTAATCGGGATAGATCGGTTGCCAGCCCAACGCCGCCTTGGCGTGATCGTTCCGGACCTTCTTGCTCTCCGCGTAAAAGCTGCGGGCCATGGCGGTCATCTCGGCCTTGTCGAAGTCCACCGCCGGGGGCAAGGGCAGGCCCAAAAGCGCGGCGGCATGGCCGATCACATCCTGCGGCGGGGCCGGATCATCGTCACAAAGGTTATAGATCGCCCCCGGCTGCGGCTTGGCCAGCGACAGGTCCAAGGCTTGGGCGATATCCTCCACATGAATACGCGAGAAGACCTGCCCGGGCTTGATGATGCGCCGCGCCGTGCCTTTGCGCACCTTGGCGAATGGTCCGCGCCCGGGGCCGTAAATGCCCGCGAGCCGGAAGATATGCAGCGGCAGGCCGGGGATCGCGCCCCATGCCGCCTCGGCCTGCACCCGCGCCGCGCCACGCCGGGTGGAGGGGGTGAGCGGTGTCGTCTCATCCACCCAATCGCCCCCATGGTCGCCGTAGACGCCGGTGGTCGACAGATAGCCGACCCACCGCAAATGGGGGGCCGCTGCGGTGATTTCATCCTGCAGATCCAGCAGAACCGGATCCCCTTCCGGCCCCGGCCCGGCAGAGACCAATAGGTTGGGCACCTCTTGCAAATGCGAAGACAGATCGCTGCCGGGCCAAAGCATCGGCTCCACCCCCGTCGCGGCAATCTCATCCAGTTTTTCGCGGCTGCGGGTCGTGCCGATGATGCGCCAGCCTTGCGGGAGCAACCGGGCCGCCAAGGCCCGCGCGCTATAGCCATGGCCGAGGGAAAGAAGCGTTTTATCCATACCGCCAAAGTGGCCCGCTTGGGCCGCAACCACAAGCGGCAAGCGGTGGATTTACTCTTTCAAAAGGTCGAGCCGCTGCGATCATTAGAACCTGCGCGATTAACCCCGGCGCTCCGCTGGTAGCGAGACTACCATGCACTTCGCTATGAGGACCTTCGCAACGCCTCAGGCGGGGCGAACCCCTCAACCCAACGGTAGACCACTTGACGCGCCAGCGCTTCGTCATTCGCCACCAGCGCCTCACGCAGGTCTCGCAGGGCCGAGGCGATTTCGAGTTCGTGCAGCCCGTTTTCCCGCGCGGAATAGATTTTGGGATGGGCCGTATTGATCAGCAGACCGCTCAACGTGAGCTCTTCGGTCATCTTTTCGCCGGGGCGCAGACCGGTGATCTCAATCTCGATATCGCCATCGGGGTTGTCTTCGTCCCGCACGGTGTATCCGGCGGTCTCGATCACCTGCCGGGCCAGTTTGAGGATCGGCACGGGTTTGCCCATGTCCAGAACAAAGACCTCGCCTCCCTGGGCCAGCGATCCGGCCTGTAGGACCAAGCGCACAGCCTCTTCGACCGTCATAAAGTAACGCGCCACACCCCGGTCTGTCACCGTCAACGGGCCACCGCGGCTGACCTGCTCTTGGAACAGTGGCACGACCGACCCGGAGGACCCCAGAACATTGCCAAAGCGGACCATGGAGAAGATGACACCGCCCGGGCCGCCATATTTGCGCGCCATATCCTGAATGACGAGTTCGGCAAGGCGCTTGGACCCGCCCATGATATTGGTCGGGCGCACGGCCTTGTCGGTGGATACGAGGATGAAACGCTCCACCCCCGCCCGGGCAGCCTGTTCGGCCAAAGCATGGGTGCCGAGGACATTGTTCACCAGCCCCGACAGCGGGTTCGCCTCGACCAAGGGCACATGTTTATAGGCCGCGGCATGAAGAACCACATTCACCCCGTGTTGCGACAGCACTTTGCGCAGCTGCCGGGTATCCGTCACCGTCCCCAAGACCGAGACGATTTCGATATCGCTGCCCTCGGCCAACTGGCGGATCTCCATGTCGGCGTTATAGAGGGCCAGTTCGCTCAACTCGAAAAGCACCAGTTTGGTGGGCCGACAAAGCAACACTTGGCGGCACAGTTCCGACCCGATGGAGCCCCCTGCACCCGAGACGAAAACCACTTTACCCGCATAGCTCTCGCCCCCTTCGTTGATCATAGGGGTGACCTCATCCCGGTTCAAAAAGCGGCTCGGAGAGACGGGGGAGAGCTTGTCGACCAAAGCCTCTTCGCCGATCAGCTGCGCGAAGGAGGGGAGGGTCTGCACCTCAAGACCCAACTTTTCCAACCGCCGAGCGATCTGGGCCTGTTTGGGGGTGCTGAGCGAAGGCACGGCAAGCAACACGCGATCGATCTGCTTTTCGACGGTAAGTTCAGCGATGCCCCGTGGGGAATAGACCGGCAGCTTCGAGACGTTGAGCCCCTGAAGCGCGATATTGTCATCAACAAAAGCAATCGGTTCGATCGTTTCATGGCCGCGCAGGGCCGAAACCAGTTGCGTCCCCGTGGTGCCTGCGCCGTAGATCAAAACGCGGCACCGCGCGTCGCCCGTCCGGTAGATTTGCAACACGATATGCAACAAGATGACCCGCGACAGCACCACCAGCGAGAAAAAGATCGCCCCGAACATCACATGTACGCCGATTGGGAAATCCAGCCCCAGAAGGGACGCGCCCAGCAGAGATACGGCCGCAAGGGTGGTCCCGAGTATCGCGGTGCTTCCGACCGCTGCGGTTTCATAGGCATTGAGTTGCGTGGTGCAGACCCCCAAGCGGATCGAAACGATGATACCGACGATCAGGGTGAGAGGTAGCGTGAGGGCGTAGCTGAAAAAGGCATCGAGGAAGGGTTCAGGCAATCCGCGCACCGCCAGCGCGAGGATGGCAGCCAGCAGGATCAGACAGGAATCGAGCGTCAGCATGATTACGCGCTTTTGCCGCTTGGTCAGCGACTTGATAATGCTCAGCATGCGCCGCTCCCCTGTTTACGGCTGTATTCGAGAATGCACTGCGTTCCCCACCTGCGCACTACCATCTTCTGTCCTTGGCGCCGATGCACCACACTAAGGGGGAAAACGGCCAAACGCGCATAATACATCGCCATCCGAATCTACAATTGCTTAAATATGCGGCAAACAATGCCACGCTTTGGTTAACAAAACCAATTCTTAACACATTTGCTCAGCGGCGTCTCGCCCGATGACTGAAAACGTTAACCACGGCTGAAGAAGTTCTGGACGGTTTGCAACATCAGGGCAAAGTCAAAACAGATGCTTTGATGGCGCTGATAGATCAGATCAAGCTGCGCCTTGCGCGGGACGCAGGTGCGACAATAGACACGATCGGTCTCTGCCGCGGTCTCGCAGCGTGACAGCAGCCGTTCTTCATGTTTGTGAAAGCGGATCGTGGCCAGACCGGTCACCCCGGGCCGGGATTTCAGGACGTCGGCATAGACCTCGGGGAAACGCTCAACATATTCGCGCAGCGGCGGGCGGGGGCCGACAAAGCTCAGATCACCGCGCAGGATGTTCCACAGCTGAGGAAACTCATCCAAGCGCCGCGCCCTGAGCCATGCGCCCGTGGGCGTGATCCGCGCGGCCTTGTTGCCGCCCGACACGCCCTGATCCTCTTCGGCCACCGTCATCGTGCGCAGTTTCCAGAGCTTGAAACTCTCTTCCGGCGTTTTCATCCGCTCGGCCACATGGAAAAGTGGCCGCCCCTCTTTGACCAGCAGCCAGACCAGCAAGCCCAGCAGGATCGGCCCCAAGATGACAACGAGAAGGCTGGCGAAGAACAGATCGAAAATGCGCTTGCGCAAAGTCATTGATGGGTCTTCATCGTTTGTTCATATCCTGCTGCCATTCATGCACCAAACCGGCGGGCGTTTGAGTTTCTGGCGTGAAATCGACGTGGCGTTCAAGTGCATTCGTATCCAGCCGCACCTCGGGAATGGCGGCGGGAGGGGCGGGTTTGGCCTCCCACGCCAGCCCCGCCGCATCCAGCAACGCCCCCATTTCCACCGCGCCGGGGGCCGCGATGTTCAGAATGGGCGGCAGTTTGTCTGCTCGGCAGAGCGCGTGCAGCACCCGCGCCAAGGTCACCGGCCCGATGTAACTGCGGCTTGGCGTGCGACCATTGGTGAAGCGATCAATCTGCATACCCGGCCGCCAGCCCCCGAGGATCGCATCCGCCCCCGCTACGTTGCCGATCCGTAGCGCAGTGACTGCGGTCTCGCCGCTCGCCTCTTGCACCGCCTTTTCCATCGCAAGCTTCTGCCTACCGTAATCCGACAGCGGAGCGCAGGACAGTTCCTCTTGCAGCGGGCCGTCCTCTGCACCGTAGACCGCCGCCGATGAGGCGACGAGAAGCCGCGGGACCCCCGCCGTCTCTGCCAGTTTCAACGCAGCTAAGGCGAGGGTCGCATTGTCTTCCAAAGCGGCATCACAAGCACCCGCGCGGGCCGGTGTCACACCCGCCAAAGAGATGATCGCTCTTGCCCCACGCGCGGCTGCGAGGGCCGCGTCGCTTGGGCTCTCTTCTGCATCTGGCAAATCGAAATCATAAAAACCGGGGCGCGGTGCCCGCGACTGGCTGCGCAGACCCTGCGGCTCTGGCCAATGACGGCGCAGCATGCCGCCCAATCGGCCCGTCGCACCAAGTAAGAGGACTCCGTCGATTGCCAACCCCCTGCCCGAAGCCGCATTGCCCATTGAAATCATTGACGCCATAGGTTCAGCCATTATCCTGCCGAATTAGAATTGTAATCATAGGCCGCGCAGGCAGCATTCTGCGAGACCCGTTATTTTACATTAGACATTGATCAAATACCCCGGTTTGCCGGCAAAACATTCGGAAGCGATGCGCATCTTATGAAGCACTTCAGCAAGCTGTTCCTCTCGATCCTGCTGGCATCCTCTCTTGCCGCCTGCGCGAGCCTTCCGCGCGGTGCCGCCATTCAGAAAGAGGTGATACGGGCGGCGGAGACTCCGGATGCGGATATCGCTGTCTATCCGGTGACCCATGCCTTTCTGCCCCATGTCGCCCAATGGCCCCGTACCGATAGTAAGCGCCATAGTTGGATCGGCGCCAGCCGGGGGTCAAATGCCCAAGTCATCCGCCCCGGCGATCGGCTGGACCTCTTGGTCTGGGACAGCGGCGATAACTCCTTGCTGACCTCTCCGGCTCAACAAGTCGCCACCCTGCCCGGCATTCGCGTCTCGGAAAGCGGGACCATCTTCATGCCCTATATCGGCAAGGTCAAAGTCTCTGGCCGCACGCCGGATTCGGCCCGTCAATTGCTTCAACGGCAGCTTGAGGGGATCGTGCCTTCCGCACAGGTGCAACTGGCGATGACCGAAGGACGCGGCAATTCGGTGGACCTCGTGGGCGGGGTGAACAAGCCCGGCAACATCCTGATGCCGGACAACAACTTCACCGTTCTCGCCGCAATCTCGGCTGGCGGCGGCGTGCTCTCCAGTATCGAAAACCCGCAGGTCAAACTGCTGCGCGGCGCCAATATCTATACCACCTCGATCGACCGGCTTTATGAGAACCCAAGCCTCGACACCCGGCTGATCGGGGGCGACAAGCTGATCATCGAAGATGACCGCCGCTACTTCCTGTCGCTAGGTGCCGCCGGGCGGGAGGCACAGTTTCCCTTCAACCGCGACGAAGTCTCGGCGCTGGATGCATTGGCAATCATCGGCGGGGTGAACGAATCCCGCGCCGATCCCGAAGGCATCCTGATCCTGCGCGAATACCCCGCCAGCGCGGTGAATACGGGCGTGCGCGGCCCGCGCCGCACGCGGGTGGTGTTCACGCTGGACCTGACCACATCCGACGGGCTGTTCTCGGCGCGGAATTTCCACATTCAATCCGGCGATCTGGTGCTCGCGACGGAAAGCCCGCTGTCGGACACCCGCACCATTCTGGGTCTTGTCGGATCGGTCTTCGGACTGGTGAATACCGCCGGAAACCTCAGCAACTGACCCTAGCCGATCCGCTTGCCCTCGGGCACCAATGCGTTGATCTGCGCAAGGTGTTCGGGCAAGCAGCGGGTCAGGAAATCGTAATTCTCAACCACATGAGCCCGCGCCGCCGGGCCGAGATGGGCGTGATCCTGCGGACGGGCGAGCACCTCTACCACCTGCGCTGCCAACGCATCGGGGTCGAAGAAATCCACCAGCAGGCCGGTTTCACCGTGGGTCACGGCCTCGCGCACCGGGGCCACATCAGAGGCGACGATCGTGGCCTGCATCGACATGGCCTCGAGCAAGGACCAAGACAGCACGAAGGGCATCGTCAGATAGATGTGACAGCGGCTGATCTGCACCAGCTTCTTGAAGTCGGGATAGGGCACTTTGCCCACGAAATGCACGCGGTCCCAATCGACCCGATCCTGCAACTCCGCCGCCATCTCTCCGCGCAGACCGCCGGGATGATCGCTCTGCTTGCCGTAGGAGACCTCATTGCCGCCGACGATCACCACCCGCGCATGGGGCCGCTCGGCCAAGATACGCGGCAGGGCGCGCATCATCGTGTGAAAGCCGCGCGTCTTTTCCAGATTGCGCGCGACATAGGTGATGATCTCATCCTCGCGCGTCACGGGCCGCGCCAAACGCCCCAGACGCAGGCTCACATCCGGGTCGGGCAAAAGCTGATCGGTGCGGATGCCGTCGTGACAGACATAGAGCTTGCGGTGAAAGCTCTCGGGAAAACGATCGCGCTGCCAATAGGTCGGGCAATGGCCCAGATCGACGGTTTCGATATTGGCAAGCGGCACGATGTTGCGCGCGTGGTTGAGATAGGGCGCATGGGCCGAGATTTTCTCGGCAGGGTCAAAGCCCACCATCCCGCCGGTCATGTTATAGTAATACTCGAAATAACCAATGATCGGCACATCCGGCCAAAGCTGTTTGAAGAAACTCAACTCCCCCCAGCCGACGTGGCCGATGATGATGTCGGGGCGAAACCCCTCTCGCGTTTCGATCTGCTGGGCGGCGTTGACGGCGCCGAACCCATTGCCTGAGGCTTCCTCCCAAATGCGCGAGAGACCATAGGCTTTCTCGTCGGGGCGGTGATGGGGGCGGTAGACACGGGTTTCGACCCCCGGCAGCTGCGGCGCATTCTGACGCTGGGTCAGAAAATAAATGCGATGCCCGCCCGTCTGCGCCAGCCATTGTATCAATTCCCGGTATTGGCCGGGCATGTTCTGGTGCACAAAGAGAAAATTCATATAATCGTTCCGTAAAAGCCTTGCGCGCCAGTTAGCCGCAAGCGGCGCGCTCTGGCAACATCGCGCGCCCTTTCCGATGGCGTGTTCGCTTGAACCTCCCTCGGCCCTATGTCACCTTTGGACATGACAGATAAAACGTTCCCCTCTTGGCCCGATGTGGCCGCGCAATTGGTCGAGGTCGCCGCCGGACGGCGCGCGGCCGATACGATCATCACCGGCGGCATTTGGGTCAATGTGCACACCCGCGAATGCCTGCCCGACCATGACATCGCCATCGCCGCCGGGCGCATCGCCTTTGTCGGTCCCGACGCCAGCCATTGCCGGGGCGAGAGCACGCGTATCATCGAGGCCAAAGGCCGCTACATGGCGCCCGGCCTTTGCGACGGGCATATGCATATCGAGAGCACGATGCTCACCCCCGCCGAGTTCGCCCGCGCAGTGATCCCGCATGGCACCACCTCGGCCTTCACCGACCCGCATGAGATCGCCAATGTGCTGGGTCTCGACGGCGTGCGCATGATGCATGATGAGGCGCTGATGCAGCCCATCAACATCTTCACGCAGATGCCCTCCTGCGCGCCCTCCGCCCCGGGGCTGGAGACCACGGGTTTTGAGATCACCGCCGAGGATGTGGCCGAGGCGATGACATGGCCCGGCATTGTCGGTCTGGGGGAGATGATGAACTTCCCCGGCGTCAGCAATGCCGACCCGCAGATGCTGGCCGAGATCGCAGCGACGCAACGGGCGGGCAAGACCGTGGGCGGGCATTACGCCTCCCCCGACATTGGCCCCGCCTTTGCCGCCTATGTGGCGGGCGGTCCGGCGGACGATCACGAGGGCACCTGCGAGGCCGACGCCGTGGCGCGGATGCGGCAGGGGATGCGGTCGATGATCCGGCTGGGGTCGGCCTGGTACGACGTGAAGACGCAGATCACCGCGATCACCGAAAAAGGCCTCGATCCGCGCAATATGATCCTTTGCACCGATGACAGCCACTCGGGCACGATCACCAACGAAGGGCATATGAACCGCGTTCTGCGCCATGCCATCGACTGTGGCTGCGATCCGTTGATTGCTTTGCAAATGGCGACGATCAACACCGCGACGCATTTCGGGCTGGAGCGCGAAATCGGCTCGCTGACGCCGGGCCGTCGGGCGGATGTGATCCTGACCTCGGACCTTGCGAGTTTCCCGGTCGAGACAGTGATCGCGCGCGGCGAAGTGGTGGCCGAAGACGGCAAATGCCTTGTCGACTGCCCGCATTTCGATTGGCCAGACACCGCGCGCAACACGGTGAACATGGCGCGTGACCTCGCGGCGGCGGACTTCGACATCCCCGCCCCCGAAGGCGCCAATGCCGTCACCGCCAATGTCATCGGTGTGGTCGAAAACCAAGCGCCCACACGCGCGCTGAAGTTCGAACTGCCGGTGACCGAGGGCCGCGTGCAGGGCACGGGCGAGGTCTGCCAGATCGCGTTGGTGGAACGCCACCGCGCGACGGGTACGGTGACCAACGCTTTCGTCTCTGGCTTCGGCTATGAAGGGCGCATGGCCATGGCCTCAACCGTGGCGCATGACAGCCACCACATGATTGTCGTCGGCACCGATGCCGAGGAGATGGCCCGCGCCGCCAACCGTCTGCGCGAAGTGGGCGGTGGCATCACCATCTTCCGCGAAGGCGAGGAACTGGCGCTGGTGGCCCTGCCGATCGCCGGGCTGATGTCCGACCGTCCCGCCGCTGAGGTCGCCGCCGATGCCGAAGCCCTTGTTCAGGCGATGATCGACTGTGGCTGCAAGCTGAACAACGCCTATATGCAGCATTCGCTCTTGGCCCTTGTGGTGATCCCCGAACTGCGGATCTCGGACCTTGGGCTGGTCGATGTGCAGAACTTTGAAATCATACCTTTGTTAGAGCCGCAAACATGACAACGATCCTGACCCCGGACACCCCGAACCCGGAAAGCTTCCGCGATGCGACCGCTGCCGTGAACCGTCTGACCGAACTCTATCAGCAAGCCACCACCTTCCTGCGGGAGTCTTTTGCCAAGGCGATGGAGAGCTCGGCCCCCGATGCCCGCGTCCGCGCCTTTTACCCTGAGCTGCGGTTTCGCACCTCCTCCTATGCGCATGTGGATACGCGGCTGTCTTTCGGGCATGTCTCCTCTCCCGGAACCTTTGCGGCGACGATCACCCGGCCCGATCTGTTTCGGAACTACCTGATCCAGCAAATCGGCCTGTTGATCGAAAACCACGACCAGCCGGTGATTGTCGGCCCTTCGACCACGCCGATCCCGGTGCATTTCGCCATGTCCGGCGACAACGCGCTGAACGTGCCGCAGGAGGGGGCGGCGGACTTCACCCTGCGCGATGTCTTTGACGTGCCGGATCTGTCGACGACCAATGACGATATCGTTAACGGCACCTATGTGCCCGAGGATGACGTGCGCCCGCTTGCGCCCTTCACCGCGCAGCGGGTCGATTACTCCCTCGCACGGCTGGCGCATTACACGGCCACGGATCCTGAGCATTTCCAGACCCATGTGCTGTTCACCAACTACCAGTTCTATGTGACGGAGTTCGAGCAATACGCCCGCGAGATGCTGCGCGACCCGGAAAGCGGCTATACCGCCTTCGTCTCGACCGGCAATGCCGAGATCACCGATCCCGATGCGCCCTTGGCCGAAACGCTGAAGACGCCGCAGATGCCGACCTATCACCTCAAGCGGGCGGATGGGTCTGGCATCACGCTGGTCAACATCGGTGTCGGGCCTTCCAACGCCAAGACCGCAACCGACCATATCGCCGTACTGCGCCCGCATGCCTGGCTGATGGTCGGCCACTGCGCCGGTCTGCGCAACACGCAGGCCCTTGGCGATTTCGTGCTGGCGCATGGCTACCTGCGTGAGGATCACGTTCTCGACGACGACCTGCCGGTCTGGGTGCCGATCCCGGCGCTGGCCGAGATCCAGATCGCGCTGGAGCAATCGGTGGCGCAGGTCACCCAGCTAGAGGGCTATGAGCTGAAACGCATCATGCGCACCGGCACCGTCGCCACCATCGACAACCGCAATTGGGAACTGCGCGACCAGTCCGGCCCGGTGCAACGGCTGAGCCAGTCCCGCGCCGTGGCGCTGGATATGGAAAGCGCCACCATCGCCGCCAATGGCTATCGCTTCCGGGTGCCCTATGGCACGTTGCTATGCGTGTCGGACAAACCGCTGCATGGGGAGTTGAAACTGCCCGGCATGGCCTCGGACTTCTACAAAACCCAAGTCGCCCGCCATCTGATGATCGGCATCCGCGCCATGGAGTTGCTGCGCCGCATGCCGCTGGAGCGGATCCACAGCCGGAAACTTCGGTCCTTCGACGAAACGGCGTTCCTATAGGGCTAGAAACAGCGGAAAATCGCATGTTTTCGCGTTTATGGCGCCACAATTCGTTGTGTTATCCCACAACATACCGTTACATTCCGGCCATGAGGCCCTAAAAAGCGGGCAGTCTAAGGAGAATAAAATGGCAAAACCGATGACCAAGACCCAGCTCGTTGCTGCTCTGGCAGAAGAGATGGACACCGACAAGAAATCCGCAGGCGCAGCGCTCGACGCCGTTTGCAACCTGATCACCCGTGAAGTGTCCGCCGGCGGTGCCGTGACCCTGCCGGGCGTTGGCAAAATCTATTGCCGTGAGCGCCCCGAGCGGATGGTCCGCAACCCCGCCACTGGCGAACAGTTCAAGAAAGACGCCGACAAAGTGGTCAAGATGACCATCGCGAAAGCGCTGAAGGACAGCGTGAACGAGTAAGCCTTGGGCTGAGCGTTTACGAAAGGGTCGTCTTCGGGCGGCCCTTTTTTGTTGTGGGATTGATGGAGGGCCATCGCCTCCGGCTTGTTTCCGGGCCGGGTGGCACATCTTACCAAACCCACCTTGCCCTCCCCCTACAAACCCGCCATTCCTTAGCAAGTTCAGCACAGGGGGCATTTCATGGACATCCGCGCAATTCTCATGGGGCTGGCCTTTGCCGTGATGTGGTCCTCGGCCTTCACCTCAGCCCGCATCATCGTGATGGACGCCTCTCCCCTGCTGGCCCTCTCCCTGCGCTACCTGATCTCGGGCCTGATCGGCGTCGGCATTGCGCTGGCCTTGGGGCAAAGCTGGCGGCTCACCCCTGCGCAATGGCGGGCGACGATCATCTTCGGCGTGCTGCAAAACGCGGTCTACCTCGGCCTAAACTTCATCGCCATGCAGACCATTGAGGCTTCCCTCGCCGCGATCATCGCCTCCACCATGCCGCTGCTGGTCGGTTTCGCCGCTTGGGCCTTCTTGGGTGAAAAACTGCGCCCTCTGGGCATCGCAGGACTGTTTGCCGGTGTCATCGGCGTCGCCATCATCATGGGCGCGCGCCTTGGCGGGCAAGTGGACCTCTATGGCCTCATCCTCTGCGCCATCGGCGTTGTGGCTCTCACCGCCGCCACCCTGCTGGTGCGCGGCGCGACCTCGGGCGGCAACTTCCTGATGGTCGTGGGCCTGCAAATGCTCGTCGGTTGCGTCGCCCTCTCCATCGCCACCGCGCTGTTCGAAACGCCCCGGATCGACCCCAGCCTGCGCCTGACGCTTGCCTTCGCCTATACCTGCCTCGTGCCCGGCTTGGCCGCCACTGTGGTCTGGTTCTGGCTGGTCAACCGCATCGGTGCCACAAGGGCGGCGACCTTTCACTTCCTCAACCCCTTCTTCGGCGTGGCCATCGCAGCGCTGCTGCTGGGCGAAACGCTGGGGCCGCGCGACATCCTTGGGGTCGCGATCATCGCGGGCGGCATCCTCGCCGTCCAAGTCTCGCGCCAGCGCAGGGCATAACGCCAGTGTGAGGCGCACCCCCTTTGAATTTCACCGCCACACCCCATCTAATAGGCCAAGCTCATGAACGGAGGACGCCATGCCCCAATACGAGAAAACCAACGCCGCGATTGACGCGCTGAGCCCCGAAGAATTCCACGTTACCCAACGCAGCGGCACCGAACGCCCCGGCACCGGCAAGTACCTCGACAACAAGGAACCGGGCATCTACGTCGACATCGTTTCGGGCGAGCCGCTGTTTGCGTCGTCCGACAAATACGAAAGCGGCTGCGGCTGGCCCAGTTTCACCAAGCCGATCGAGCCTGCCTATGTGGAAGAACTGGAAGACGCCTCGCTCGGCATGGTCCGCACGGAAGTGCGCAGCAAACACGGCGACAGCCACCTTGGCCACGTCTTCCCCGATGGCCCGCCCGACCGGGGCGGGCTGCGCTATTGCATCAATTCCGCCTCCCTGCGCTTCATCCACCGTGACGACATGGAAGCCGAAGGCTATGGCGAATATCTCAACCAAGTGGAGAATGTGACATGACAACCGAACGCGCAGTATTGGCCGGGGGCTGTTTCTGGGGCATGCAGGATCTGATCCGCCGCCGCCCCGGCGTGGTCTCGACCCGCGTCGGCTATACCGGCGGCGACGTGCCCAACGCGACCTACCGCAACCACGGCACCCATGCCGAAGGGATCGAGATCATCTTCGACCCCGCGAAGACCTCTTACCGCGAGTTGCTGGAATTCTTCTTTCAGATCCACGACCCGACCACGGTGAACCGTCAGGGTAACGACATCGGGATGAGCTACCGTTCGGCGATCTACTATGTGAACGACGAACAGAAAGCCGTCGCCGAAGACACCATCGCCGATGTCGAAGCCTCCGGCCTCTGGCCCGGCAAAGTGGTGACCGAGGTTGAGCCGGTGGGCGACTTCTGGGAGGCCGAGCCCGAGCATCAGGACTACCTTGAGCGTCTGCCCAACGGCTACACCTGCCACTTCCCCCGCGCCGATTGGGTCCTACCTAAACGCGACGCCGCTAAATGAACCGCTGCCCCCGGCCCCGCGCCGGGGGTTAGCCCACCGCCACCCGTGGGCGGCCCGAAGCCTCGACCGTAAGCGCGGCCTCGACGAAGACTTCCCGCCCTTCGACATCCGCCAGACGAATATCCCGCGTCACATCGCATTCAATCTCCGCCGCCCCGGCTGCCCCCGCGCGGGCACGGGCGGCTTCGGTCAAAGCGCGCTCCGCTTGGGACAAAGCGCATTCAGCGGTCGGGAAATCCTGCGGGCCATTAGCGAGGTGGAGGCGAAACACCCCCTCTTGCGGTACGGTGATGGTCGCGCTTTCGCGCATGATGACCCGGCCCACCACCGCGCCGATAGCATTGGCGACATGGGCGTATTTGGGCAAGATCATCTCATTGCCCAGCCTTTTGCCCACCGCCGGGTAGTAGGTCGCCGCCGAGGCGCCCAATCCCACGACAGGCAGGTTCAGCCCCGCATCAATCCGCAGCACGCCGCGATGCCCCGATAGGCCACGCTGCATCAACACATGGCGCGCCAGAACCTCTGGCGGCAGGTCGAAATCGGCGGCTTCCTCAGCGAATGCAGTCTCTAACAGGGCCAAAGTCGTCTGTTCGGTCAGACGGTCGAGGATGATCTGGGCGAGCTCATCAGGATCGGGGCAGAACCGCAGCCCCGAACCGCCGCGCTTGCGCCCGAACAGGGTCAACGCCTTGCGCGCGGCATCGGCATCCCATGCAGAAAGATGCCCCGTCACATGGCTCGCATCCGTGGGCGTCACCCCTGCCAGTTGCACCAACCCGCGTGCGACCAACCGCGCCAAAGCGCTTTGATCGACCCGATTGCGCAGCACATCCCCCAAGGGCCAGACACCGCCCCCGATCCGCTCCAACAGCGCCCTGTCGCGCGGGGCCAAACCTTCGGCCCCCTGCCCCTCTACGGCGCGGACAAAGCGGCCATCATGCTCTGCCGCCACGCTGCGGCGCAGCTGCGCGTCCAAGGCGTTATGCACCACCTCCGGCGCGTCGACCGCGATGAGAGAGATCGGCAGCAGGCGCTTCGGCCCAAGGGTCACGCCTGCGGTTAGACCCTGAGACGTGAAATGCACCTCGCTGTCGCCGCCCAGCCCGTGGGTGCGCATCGCGACCGCCTCGACCATGGTTCGATAGGGACCGACCTGCGCCCCTGCCGGGTCAATCGCCGGGCGACCGTAGCGCAATAGGGCCACATCGGTCGTCGTGCCGCCGATATCCGACACCAGCGCCGTCTCTGCCCCGGTCAACCAACGCGCGCCCACCAGCGATGCCGCAGGGCCGCTGAGGATGGTCTCGATGGGCCGTTCGCGGGCCTGTGCGCTCGACATCAGGGCGCCATCACCGCGCACCACCATCAACGGCGCGTGGATGCCCAGATGGCGCAATTGATCCTCTGCGCGGCCAATCAGCCGGTCGATCATGCCGATCAGACGCGCATTTAACAACGCCGTAAGCGCCCGTTTCGGCCCGTTCAGCTTGGCCGAGAGACTGTGAGAGGCCGAGACGGGGCGCCCCGTGACCTCTGCCACCAGTTCTGCGACCCGCTGCTCATGCGCGGGGTTGCGCGTGGCGAATTGGCTGGCCACGGCAAAGCCGCTGACCTCGGCCTCATGCGTCTCTAAAAAGGCGATCAGGGCCGGTTCGTCCAGCGGCGCCACCTCTGCCCCCGCGTGATCATGCCCGCCGGAAAGCAGCAGACAAGGGTCCCCCCGCAACGCCTCCGACAGCCCATGCGCTTCAAGATCCGCCGCGCGAAATCCGACATAGATCAAGGCGACGCGCCCGCCCTGCCCCTCGACCAGCGCATTGGTCGCCAGCGTGGTAGAGAGGGCGGCCATGGCGATCTCTTCCGCCGCCACGCCGGATTGCGCCAAAACCGCGCTGACCGCCCTGCCCACGCCCACGGCCAGATCGGCACGGGTCGTCAGCGCCTTGGCGGTGGCGATCACCTCGGTCTCATCGCGGATCAGCACCGCGTCCGTATAGGTGCCGCCCGTGTCCACGCCCAATAACACCGCCATGGGCGTGCCTCCTATGCCAAACGCGCTGCCGCCCAACGCGCGGCCTCGGCCACGGTGGGGTCAGCGTCTTCGGTCAGAGATTGCGCCACGGGGCGCAGCCGCGCCAGCCCGGAATTGCCGATGGCATAGAGCACGTTGCGCACGAAACGATCCCGCCCGATCCGTTTGATCGGAGAGCCGGAATAGCGCGCGCGGAAAGCGTTATCATCAAGGCCCGCAAGCTCGGCCAGATCGGCGGGCTGCACCGAGGGGCCGTGATAGCGCATATCGCTGGCCGCCACGGCGAACTTGTTCCACGGACAGGCGGCAAGGCAGTCGTCGCAGCCATAGATCCGGTTGCCCATCTTCTCGCGCAGGTCCAGATCGACCGGCCCTTTGTGTTCGATCGTCAGATAGGAGATGCAGCGCCGTGCGTCGAGTTGATAGGGCGCGGGGAAAGCATCCGTGGGGCAAGCCTCAAGACAGGCCCGGCAAGAGCCGCAGTGGTCCACCTCCCGGGCGTCGGGCGGCAGATCGAGGGTGGTGAAAACAGAGCCTAAAAAAGCCCAATTGCCGAACTTCCGGCTAAGCAGGTTGGTGTGTTTGCCCTGCCAGCCGAGCCCCGCGGCCTGCGCGAGCGCCTTTTCCGGCACCGGGGCGGTATCGACGAAAACCTTCACCTCCGGATCGAGCGCGCGCGCCTCCTCCATCAGCCAGCGCGCCAGCCGCTTCAGCCGTTTCTTGACGATATCGTGGTAATCGCGCCCCTGTGCGTATACCGAAATCCCGCCTTTGTCGGGATGCTCCAACACCGCGCGGGGGTCATGTTCGGGGGTGTAGCTTTCGGCCAGCATGATGACCGACCGCGCCTCGGGCCAGAGGGCAGCGGGGTTGCCGCGCCAATGCATCCGCTCTTCCATCCAGCCCATCTGCCCGTGAAACCCGGCCTCGACAAAGCGGGCGAGCCGTTCGGGCACCTCGGGCACGTCTTGGGGGCGGCAAATGCGGCAGGCGACAAAGCCTTCCTCAAGGGCCCGGGCCACCACCCGCGCCTTCAGAGCCTCCGGCCCGATTTCGGCGCGGGGGGCTGCAGGCATCAGAAGTCGAGGTTGTTGTAATGCAGCGGAGGCGGGAAGCCCGGCAGTTGATCGGCGAGGATCGAGCGGAAAGCCGGGCGCGACTTGATCTTGGCGTACCAATCCTTGACCACCTCAGAGCGGTTCCAATCCACGTCCGAGATATAGTCGAGCGAGGACAGATGCGCGGCGGCGGCGAAATCGGCCAGCGTCATCACGTCGCCCGCCAGCCAGCGGCGGTGATCCAGCAGCCACGCCATGTAGTCGAGGTGATATTTGATCGCTTTGGCCCCGGCCTTGACGTTCTTGCTGTCCGGGTAGCCCTGTTTGGTGACCTTCTTGTTGACCCGCTCATAGAGCAGTTTCGAGGTCACCTCGTCGTGGAACTTGTCGTCGAACCAACTGACCAAACGCCGCACTTCCAAGCGCTGCACCGGGTCACTGGGCAGCAAGGACGCCTCCGGGCGGGTCTCTTCGATATATTCACAAATCGCGGCGCTTTCCGCCATCATGATCCCGTCGAGCCGCAGCACCGGCACCTTCCCCGCCGGGTTGCGGCGCAGGAAATCGGGGTCTTGCTCCCAATAGCGCTCCTCGACCAGTTCCACCTCGATCTTCTTCTCCCCAAGGCTGAGCCGCACCTTGCGGCAGAAGGGGGACAAGGGAACGTGAAACAAGCGAGCCGTCATATAAAGTCCGTGTGGTTAAAGGGATTGCACTCTTCCATGCCTGCTGGCGGAGGGATTTTCAACTCTCGAAACAGGCGGCGCGACCGTCCGCGCGGATGGTCGCCGCCCCGTCCATGATCTGGGCCGTGCGCTTGCGGGTAAAGTCACCGGGGCGCGAGGCGGAACGCTCTTTCGGGTCGGGTAGGATCGCGGCAAGGCGGGCGGCCTGCGTGGCGCTTAGGTCTGCCGCCGCGACGCCAAAGTAATGCGGCGCCGCCGCACCAACGCCAAAGACACCTTCGTCGAACTCGGCCACATTCAGATAGACCTCGATGATCCGCCGCTTGGGCCAGAGGGTTTCGACCAGCGGGGTCATCCCGGCCTCAAGCGCTTTGCGCAGCCACGACCGGCCATGCCAGAGGTAGACGTTCTTGACCGTCTGCTGGCTGATCGTCGACGCCCCGCGGGCCGACCCGTTTTCGATCGCGGTCCGGATCGCCTGCATGTCAAAGCCCCAGTGATTGCAGAAATTCGCATCCTCCGCCGCCACGGCGGCGCGGGCCATCACGGGGGCGATCTGCTCAAGCGGCACCCAGTCCCGCTGCACCCCCCCCAAACGGCGCGATTCCGAGAACATGTAGAAACCCGTGGGCGGATTGACGAAGCGGAACAGCAGCACCAGCAGCACCGCCAAGAGAAAGGCCAGCGCCAAGGCGCGCAAGGCCCAACGGCGCGCGCGTTTCTTGAGCGAGGGGCTGCTCTTGCTCGATTTCTTACCCTTGGGGGCGGTCTTTTTCCGTGTCGCCATAGATCAGCTATAGGCCGTCTGCGGGATTTTGTGAACGGCTCTCGCGCGCGGTGATCTCTTGGGCGAGGTAGGCCCCGATCCGGGCAGAGCCTCGGGCCGAGGGGTGCACATTGTCGCGAGCGAAGAGCCCGCGATCCCCCCGGTCGATCACATCTTCGGAATCGACGAAATGGATCCCGGGGCGGCGCGCGGCGAAGCGGGCGATGCGGGATTCGATTTCGACCAGATCATCACGGCAGCCCGCGAAGGCGCCCGAACCGGAACCTGCGTAATAGCCCATCCACATGAGCTGCGCGCCGGTCTGGGCGCGAAGACGCTGCAGGAAGGCAGGGATGCTACCGCTTTGACCATCCGGCGCAATCAGCGCATCGACAGCGGCTCCGCAGGCGCCACAGCCGCAATCGGCGTTCAGGTCATTCGCGCTGCCATTGACCACCACCCAGTTCCAGCGCCCGCCGGGGAACTGCTGCTGGATGTCAAAGCCGACGGCAGAGGCCACGGTCGAGGCATTGTCGAACTGAGCGCCCGGCACGGCGCGGCTGGTGACGTTGCGACCCGTTTGACTGGCGATGACATCAGGGATGGCCCGACCCCCGTTCCACGCCATGATGGAGTCGCCCAAGACGAGGATGTCACCCCCGCCGCGCGGGGCGGTGTCGGTGCAAGCGGCAAGGCCGGTGACAAAGGCGATGGCGATCAGAATTTTATGCATGGAGTCCTCCGATGCGGAGGAGGTAGCGCATCCCGTTCCGTCTACCACCCCGGCCCGGAAGCAAGCCGATGGCCCTCCCCGCGCGACCGGAGCCGCGCGGGGCAAAGGTTACTCCGCCGGAACCGCCGCCTCTTCCACGCTGAGCGGCGCGGGCAGATGCACCAACATCTCCTTCGGGCAGACCTGCAAGAAGTTGTGCTTCTCGGTCTCCCAATGCTGAAGGATATCAGCGGCCTTGCGGCTCTTGGTCTCGGCGACATGGCGCTCCAGCAGACCGTGCAACTGATCGAGCCAATGATCGACGGTGACTGGGCAGGTCACGATGGTCTCGGCGTTCATCAACTTATGGGCCGAGCCTTCGGGATCATAGAGATAGGCCATCCCCCCGGTCATCCCGGCAGCGAAGTTCGCGCCGATTTCACCGAGGATCACCGCCACACCGCCGGTCATATATTCGCAACCGTTGCTGCCGCAGCCTTCGATCACCACATGCGCGCCCGAGTTGCGCACCGCAAAACGCTCGCCCGCCCGGCCCGCGGCAAAGAGGTATCCCGCCGTCGCGCCATAGAGCACCGTGTTGCCGATGATCGTATTTTCCGACGCCACCACGGGGCTTGCCATCGAAGGCCGCACCACGATCGTGCCACCCGACAGACCCTTGCCGACATAGTCATTGGCATCGCCCGAGACTTCGAGCTTGAGCCCCGGCGCCGCGAAGGCCCCCAGTGACTGCCCAGCCGAGCCGGTCAGCTTCACCGTTAGGTGGTCCGGTTGCAGCGAATTGCGCATCCCGAAGCGTTTGACGATATGGCTCGACACCCGCGTGCCGACGGTCCGGTGCGTGTTCTGGACGGCATAGGACAGTTGCATCTTCTCACCGTCCTCAAGGAAGCGCGCCGCATCGCGGACGATCTGCGCGTCCAGCGTGTCGAGCACGACCTGACGCGGCTTGTCGCGGTCATAGACGTTCTCATTCGCGCCATCGACGGTGATCAACAGCGGGTTCAGGTCGAGATCATCAAGGTGCGCCGAGCCTCGGCTGACCTGCGTCAGCAGGTCCGCGCGGCCGATCACCTCATCAAGGCTGCGCGCCCCGATGGAGGCGAGGATCTCCCGCACCTCCTGCGCGTAGAAGGTGATGAGGTTCACGACCTTATCCGCATTGCCGGTGAACTTGCCGCGCAGCGCTTCGTCCTGCGTGCAGACGCCGACGGGGCAGGTGTTGGACTGGCACTGGCGCACCATGATGCAGCCCATGGCGATGAGTGCCGCGGTGCCGATGCCATATTCTTCGGCCCCCATCATCGCCGCCATGACGATGTCGCGCCCGGTGCGCAGCCCGCCGTCGGTGCGCAGGGTCACCCGGTCGCGCAGGTTGTTCATCGACAGAACCTGATGCGCCTCAGTGAGGCCCATCTCCCACGGCAGACCCGCATATTTGATCGAGGTCGCAGGCGATGCCCCGGTGCCGCCGTTGTGGCCCGAGATCAGGATGATATCCGCCTTGGCCTTGGCCACCCCGGCGGCAATTGTACCAACGCCACTCGAAGCGACGAGCTTAACGGTCACCTTGCAGCGCGGGTTGATCTGCTTGAGGTCGTAGATCAACTGCGCGAGGTCTTCGATTGAGTAGATATCATGGTGCGGCGGCGGGGAGATCAGCGTCACCCCCTTGGTCGAATGGCGCAGCCGCGCGATCAGGTCGGTGACCTTCATGCCCGGAAGCTGGCCCCCCTCACCGGGCTTGGCGCCCTGTGCGACCTTGATTTCCAGCTCTTCGCACTGGTTGAGGTACTCTGCCGTCACGCCGAAACGGCCCGAGGCGACCTGTTTGATCTTGGCCGAGGGGTTGTCGCCATTGGCCTCCGGCACGAAATGCGCCGGATCTTCGCCGCCCTCGCCGCTGTCAGACTTGGCGCCAATACGGTTCATCGCCACGTTCAGCGTCTTATGCGCCTCGGGCGACAGCGCCCCCAGCGACATGCCCGGCGTTACGAAACGCTTGCGGATTGAGGTGATGCTCTCCACCTCCTCCAACGGCACCGGGTTGCCGCGCGGCTTGATGTCCAAGAGGTCGCGCAGATGGATCGGCGGATTGCTCTGCATCTTTTTCGAATACTGCTGCCACATCTGGTAGGACGCTTTGTTGCAGGCCATTTGCAGCATATGCATGCTGCTCGCCTCCCAAGCGTGTTTCTCACCCGAGCGGCGCAGCTTGTAGAAGCCACCGATGGGCATCACGACACCGTCGCCCTGCCAGCCCTTGGCGTGAACCTCTTCGGCCTTGCGCTGGATGCCGACGACACCGATGCCGGAGATGCGGCTGGTCATGCCGGGGAAATACTCGGCACACATGGCGCGGGACAGGCCCACCGCCTCGAAGTTCAGACCGCCGCGATAGGACGAGATCACGGAAATCCCCATCTTCGCCATGATCTTGAGCAGGCCTTGGTCAATCGCCTCACGGTATTTCTGCACCGCCTGCGTCAGGGTCATGTCCAGCAGCCCGCGCTCAATCCGGTCGGCGAGGGAATCCTTGGCCAGATAGGCGTTCACCACGGTCGCACCGCAGCCCACCAGTACGGCGAAATAATGCGGATCGACACATTCTGCCGAGCGCACGTTAAGCGAGGTGAAGGTCCGCAGCCCCTTGCGCACGAGGTGGCTGTGCACCGCGCTGGTGGCAAGGATCATCGGCATCGCCACGCGGTCAGCACCGCTGTGCTGATCGGTCAGCACCAGATGCCCCGCGCCCGAGCGCACGGCGTCTTCCGCCTCGGCCCGGATGCGCGCCAGACCGGCGCTCAGATTGCCGTTGCCGGGCTCAAATGTGCAGTCGATGGTGACGGTATGCACCTTGAACTGGGCCATCAGCTCATCGAACTGCGCGTTGCCCACAAAGGGGCTGTCGAGCACGATGATTTCGGTCTGCGAGCTGTCTTCGTCGAGCACGTTCTTGAGGTTGCCGAACCGTGTCTTGAGGCTCATCACCCGGAATTCGCGCAAGGAGTCGATCGGCGGGTTGGTGACTTGGCTGAAGTTCTGGCGGAAGAAATGGCTCAGGGGGCGGTACTGGCCGCTAAGCACCGCCGAAGGCGTGTCGTCGCCCATCGAGGCCAGCGTTTCCTTGCCGTCCTCGGCCATCGGCGCAAGGATCTGTTCCAATTCTTCGATGGTATAGCCCGCGGCCACCTGACGGCGGCGCAACTCGGCGCCTTCGAACAGCGGCTTTTCGGTGACACCGGCAAGGACGCCATCCATCTCGGTGATCTTGCCGACCCACTCGCCGAAGGGTTGGTTGGCGGCTAGTTTGTCTTTGATTTCAGTATCATGGAAGAGTTTCCCCTCTGCCATATCCACCGCGATAATCTGCCCGGGGCCAAGCGCGCCCTTGGCCACGACGCGCGCCTCGTCCAGCGGCACCATCCCGGCTTCGGAACCGGCGATCAACATGCCGTCCGAGGTTTCGACATAGCGCATGGGGCGCAGCCCGTTGCGGTCAAGCCCGGCGCAGACCCAGCGGCCATCGGTCATCGCTAGGGCAGCGGGACCGTCCCAAGGCTCCATGACGGAGTTGCAATAGGAATACATGTCACGCCACGCCTGCGGCAGTTCCACGGCCTGTTTAGACCAGGATTCCGGCACCAACATCGTCTTGGCCATCGGCGCGGAGCGGCCCGCGCGCACGAGCACTTCGAAGACCGAGTCGAGTGCCGCGGAGTCGCTGGAGCCGGAGGCCACGATCGGCTTGATGTCCTCGGCCATCTCGCCAAAGGTGGCAGAGGCCATGCGGATTTCATGGCTCTTCATCCAGTTCATATTGCCCTTGAGGGTGTTGATCTCACCGTTATGGGCCAACATGCGGAAGGGCTGCGCCAGCCACCACTGCGGGAAAGTGTTAGTGGAATAGCGCTGGTGATAGATCGCGAAGGCGCTGATGAATTTGTCGTCTTTCAGGTCGGGATAGAACTCCGCCACCTGTTCGGCCAGCATCATGCCCTTGTAGATGATCGAGCGGCAGGACATCGAAGCGATATACATCTGCGGCACCTGCGCCGCGATGGCGGCTTTCTCGATGCGGCGGCGGATCACGTAGAGCTCACGCTCAAATGTCTCTTCATCCACGCCCTTGGCGTTGGAGATCAGGATCTGCTCAATCTCGGGCCGGGTCGCATTGGCCTTTTCACCCAGCACCGAAATGTCGACCGGCACATGCCGCCAGCCATAGATGTAGTAGCCCATACGGAGCACTTCGGTCTCCACGATGGTCCGGCATGTCTCTTGCGCGGCGAAATTGGTGCGCGGCAGGAAAACCTGACCCACGGCGATCAACTCGTCTTCGCGCGGGGTGTGGCCGGTACGGCGGACTTGCTCATAGAAGAAGGGCACGGGGATCTGTACATGGATGCCCGCGCCGTCGCCGGTCATCCCATCTGCGTCGACCGCGCCGCGGTGCCAGATCGCCTTGAGCGCGTTGATCCCGTTGACCACGACCTCGCGGGTCTTTTCGCCATTGATGTTGACCACAAGGCCCACGCCGCAGGAGGAATGCTCTTCCTCGAAACTATACATGCCCTTTTCGGCCATCATCGCGCGTTTGGCTTCTTCGCGGGCCACCCAGGCGTCATCATATTTGGTCATGGCTTGGTTCCTTCCACAAACGCCGCAAATCCTGCTTTGACTTGGGCCTTGGTTTTATTCTCGTGCGCTGCGGCAAAGGCAGGGCCGTCGGGCGTCACGTCTATTTCACTCTTGGTCTCGGGCAGCGCCGCAGGGGCCGGGGCGGCAGGCCGCCCCGATACCATCACTCCGCCGCGATGCGCTGCGCGCCGTTGAAATCGTCAAGGATCGCCTGCGCGCAGTCGCGCCCGTCCTTGATCGCCCAAACCACAAGGCTCGCCCCGCGCACGATGTCGCCCACGGCATAGACCCCGTCGAGCGCGGTGGCCCCGGTGACGTAATCGGCCTTGATCGTGCCCCAGCGGTTGACCGGCAGCTCCGGCTCGTTCCAGAGCGTCGGCAGGTCTTCGGGCTCAAAGCCGAGGGCCATAATCACCATGTCGGCTTCTTCGACATAGTCGGCGCCTTCGATCACCTCGGGCGACTGGCGGCCCGTCACGTCAGGCGCGCCGAGGCGCATCTTTTGCACCATCACGCCGGTCACCGGATCGCCGACGAAGCCCTTGGGCGCGCTCAGCCATTCAAAGATCACGCCCTCTTCCTCGGCGTTTTGCACTTCGCGCTGACTGCCCGGCATATTCGCCCGGTCGCGGCGGTAGAGGCATTTGACGCTTTCCGCACCCTGACGGATCGAGGTGCGCACGCAGTCCATCGCGGTGTCGCCGCCGCCGATCACGACAACCTTTTTGCCCGCGGCGTTCAGACGGCCGTTTTCGAATTCTTCGACCGTGTCGCCAAAGCTCTTGCGGTTGGAGGCGGTGAGGAAGTCGATCGCCCGCTCCACGCCGAATCCGCCCACACCGGGGGCTTCGATCTCACGGGTTTTGTAGACGCCGGTCGCGATGATCACGGCGTCATGCTTGCCCCGGATCGCGCCAAAGCTGATGTCGACACCGACATCGCAGTTCAACTCAAAGGTCACGCCGCCTTCGGCCAACTGCGCATTGCGGCGCTCAACCACGTCTTTCTCAAGCTTGAAGCCGGGGATGCCATAGGTCAGCAATCCGCCCGCCCGGTCGTAGCGGTCATAGATGGTGACCTGCACGCCCGCGCGGCGCAGCATATCCGCTGCCGCCAGTCCGCCCGGGCCTGCGCCGATGATGCCGACACTCTCGGGCCGTTCTTCGCGCGGGGCGGCGGGTTTGACCCAGCCCTGCTCCCAAGCGGTATCGGTGATGTATTTCTCGATCGAGCCGATGGTGACGGTGCCATGGCCCGACTGTTCGATCACGCAGTTGCCTTCGCAGAGGCGGTCCTGCGGGCAGATACGGCCACAGATCTCGGGGAAGGTATTGGTGGCCTGGCTGATCTCATAGGCTTCTTGCAGACGCCCCTCGGCGGTCAGGCGCAGCCAGTCGGGGATGTTGTTGTGCAGGGGGCAATGGGTTTGGCAGTAGGGCACGCCGCATTGGCTGCACCGGCTCGATTGCTCGGCCGCTTTTGCATCCGCATATTCGGCGTAAATTTCATCGAAATCCGTCCGGCGCAAATCGGGCGGGCGTTTTTCGGGCATATCCCGCGCAACGTCTGTAAATTTTAGCATGACCTGCTTCGCCATATACCCGTTCCTTCGACAAATTCCGCCAGAAGGCTCGTATACGAGAGCGCCAAAGTAAATAAAAGACAGCAATGCTGACCTATTTACTTCTTTCCGAGCAAATGAGCGGCTCGGCCATCATTTTTATGCATCATTTAAGGTCCGATGCGGACCTACCCACTAAAACCCAGCCCAAAGCGCGAGGATAACCACCCCGCCCACAAGGATTCGCCACCACCCGAAAAGCGCATAGCCATAGCGGCTGATGTAATCGAGCACCCAACGCACCACGAAAACGGCAGAGATAAAGGCCATGGCGAAGCCCACGGCAATCTCGCCCATGGCCGAGGCATCCAGCACATCGCGGTTCTTATAGATGTCATAGGCGAAAGCGCCCGCCATCGTCGGCATCGACAGAAAGAAGGAGAATTCTGCCGCCGCCCGCTTACTGGCCCCCAACAACAAAGCCCCGACGATCGTCGCGCCCGACCGCGAAGTGCCCGGCACCATGGCGAGACATTGGATCACCCCAATCTTAAACGCCATGGAGAGCGGGAATTTGGTCGCATCGGAATGGGTCGGCGCAGGGGCAATGCGGTCCACGACCAGCAGGACCACCCCGCCCAGTACCAACATGACAGCAATCAGCAAGGGCGTTTCGAAAAGGACCGTTTTGATGAAGTCATGCGCCAAAACGCCGATCACGACCGCTGGCAGAAAGGCCAGAAGCACCGACCAGATGAACCGCCGCGCCTGTGGATCATGGGGTGCTGCCGAGAAGACCGCCCAAAGCCGCGCGGAATAGACCGTCAGGATGGCAAGCACAGCGCCCAATTGGATCACGACCTCAAAGGTCCGTCCGGCGCTTTCGAAACCCAAGAAATGACCGGCCAACAAAAGATGCCCGGTCGAAGATACGGGGATGAACTCTGTCAGCCCCTCCAGCAAACCCAGAAAGGCGGCGATCAGAGTGGTCGATTGTTCCATTATCCCTGCCGCAGATTACGTGCCGATGCTTTGATGGCGTCATATTGCCCCGAGGGCCGGAACCGCCAGAGATAGTCGGGGAGCACCGCATCCATCGCGGTTGGGGTGATGTCAAGCTCGGCAAAGCCGCGCGCGTCTTCCGCTACGACATTGTCCTTGCGCAGGTTCTTGACCTGATCGCGGGTCAGCATCTTGTTGGTGAACAGCCCAAAGGTAGCCGTCTGCACCATATCGAACCCGAAGGCGACGATTTTGGCGAGGAACCACGGCATGTTGAGTACCAAACGACGGCGGTGAATTACCTTAAGCATGCGCTGCATCAACCCGCGGAAGGTATCCACATCGGGACCGCCGAGTTCATAGACGCCCGAAGGGACCTGCCCCTCCAGTGCTTTTTCCGCCGCCTTGGCCACGTCGTCGACGAACACCGGCTGGAACCGGGTCGAGGCACCGGCGACCGGCAGGATCGGGCCGGTGCGGGTCATGCCTGCAAAACGGTTAAAGAATTCGTCCTCTGGCCCGAACATGATCGAAGGGCGCAGAATCACGGCTTGGGGCATATGTTTGAGAATGGCCGCCTCGCCCTCACCTTTGGTGCGGGCATAATCGCTTTCGGCCTCCATATCCGCGCCGATGGCAGAGACATGCACGAAATGGCCGATCCCTTCGGCGGCGGCCATGCGGGCGATACGCTCGGCCCCTTCGGATTGCACGGCGTCAAAGCTGTTCTTGCCGGTCTCGACCAGAATGCCAACGCAGTTCACCACCGCATCCGCGCCGCGCAGCGCGTCGGCCACGGAGCCATCGTTGCGGATGTTGCACAAAACAGGTTCGACTTGGCCGACCACACCATAGGTCCGCACAAAGAGCGCCTCGTTGGGATGGCGCACCGCCACCCGCACCCGCCAACCAGCTCTGGCCATGCGATACGCGATATAGCGTCCGACAAACCCCGAACCGCCATAAATCGTGACCAGCTTAGACATTCTGCCGCTCCTGTAGATAAATTCTCTGACAGGATGTACCCGCGCACCGCCCCTGTCACAAGGCCAAACCCCCGGTTGCAGCACCTCGCGCGCAGGATTTTCCGATTTTCGCATAAATTGCGATTGACAGTCACCCGGCTGAGCCTTAGAGCACCCCACACGATACGTGCCCAGGTGGCGGAATGGTAGACGCGCTAGCTTCAGGTGCTAGTACTGGCAACGGTGTGGAGGTTCGAGTCCTCTCCTGGGCACCATATTCCCCGACAAATGATTGACTGTAGATCAGGCCTTAAACGGCCCCGACGCTACCCCCTCGGGGGCGCTGCGACCGCCGGTCACGCACGGCCCTATTGGACGCGGACACCCGCATTTTGCAGGCAAAGCTGTAGCCGCGTAGCAAGCTCGGCCAAGCTGAAAGGCTTTTTCAAACAATCGCTTGCCCCCGCCGCCAAAGCGCGGCGCAGCAGATCGGCGTCTTTCCGGGTGGAGATCATGACGACCGGGATGCCCCGATAGAACGGCAAGCCCCTGACATGGCTACAGAACTCAAGCCCATCCATTGCGGGCATCATGAAATCGGTGATGATCACATCCGTCGCGATCCGCTCCTGCGCCAGCGCGACCAGAGCTTGGGCGGGGCAGCCATAATCTGCCACGCAGGAAAACCCGACCTCGGCGAGGGACGCTTGGATGAACTGTCGTGCGATTTCAGAATCGTCGATAACGATTGCATTCCAGTTCATCACGCCCCGCCTTACACCTTAATCACGCCCCAAGGGTCACCCTAGTGGTGCGGGACTTAATATGACGTGAATGCTTAAATGCGTTTGCCGACGAACATCGCCGAGTCGGAACGCACGCAGGCGATCTCACCCCTTTGCCAGATAAGCTCCCCCTGTGCGGTCGCGTATTTGCCCATGCTGACGCAGGCGGTGATCGGGGTGATTTCGGTAACGGCTTGTGCGGCGTCGAAACTGTTGCTGAACTGAATGGACATGGCTTGTGCTCCTGAGTTGACTTGCCTCAACCTTCACACATCTCGCCGCGCAATGCCTGCTGACGTCGGGATAAGCGCCCTATTCTAAGGTATAGAGCGCCCCACCCTCGGGCTGCGGTTAATGCCTGTTCAGCAGCTTTTGGTACTTCGATACAAAGAGATGCGCACCCTTCATCTTTTGCGTCACCCAATCGCCCGCGGTGAAGAGCATCAAAAAGCTATTGCCGCGCACCGGCCCCAAGGGCAGCAGAATCGGTGCCTCCGCGCCCCAAGGGCGATAGGTTTTCATATCCGCCAGCTTGCGGCCCGTGATCAGCCCGGTGAGGGTCTTTCGCAGCCAAGGCAACTGCCGGCTGACCGCGACGATGGTCATATTGTCGCCCGGGTCCGCCACGTCCCCTGCGGCAAAGACATTGGGCAGGGATGAGGGGCGCAAATAGCCATCGGTCTTGATCCGCTCGGCGGCGGTAACCTCGGCCCCCGGCAGGTTCTTCAACAATTCTGACGCGGCGCGCGCGCCCAAGACGGGGAAGATCAGATCGAATGCCCGCTCCGCCCCGCCGTCAAGGGTGAGGCTGCCCGCATGCGGCTCTGTCATGGAGGCGAGCCCTTCGGCCTTCTTGCCGAGGATCAGCTCCACCCCGGCGCGTTTCAGCTTCCTGCTCAGCGAGGCGCCGAGGCTGTCAGGCTTTCCGGCAAAAAGCTTGTCGTCTTTGGTGATCAGGGTGATCTCTTTGTCGGGCATGGCATGGGCGATCTCACCGGCTAGCTCGACCCCGACAGCGCCCGCGCCGATGATGCCTACGGTCTTAGCCGCCAGCAGCTTTTCACGCGTCTCTTGGTTCGCGGCCCGCAGCCCGTCGATATCTGCGCCCTTGGGTTTGAACGGCGTCGCATAGTCCGAGCCGGTGGCGACGACGATGTAATCCGCCTCGACCCGCGTGCCGTCCGCCAGCGTGACACCCTTGCCATCGACAGCAGTCGCCCGCGCCGCTACGACGCGGCCCCGCTTCAGCAACCGGTCATAGGGGATCAGCGATTCCTCGACCAAACTGGGCTGCACCACGGCGCGGATCATCGCGGAGGCATGTACGAAATGACTGCGCGGCTCGATCAAGGTCACCTCGGCGATCTGGTCCATCGCCTTGGCCAGTTCGGCCCCCAGATAGCCGCCCCCTACGATTGCGATACGCTTGCCCATCGGTGCCTCTCCTTTTGATCGGTTTCGCCTGCCGGACAGTCTGCCCGCGTGGTCAGCTTTCTACATAGGTGCTCTACCACCGATTTCTCGCAGAACGTGGCGAAAGCCGCCGATCCTGCCGCCACAGGAGGCTAGATGCTCACGCGATAAGCGCGGGGAAGGGCGCGATTCTCTTAAATGGTGCAACATATTGTTTAGAATCATCGCACCTGCTTAACTCCCCCCAGCGACAGGGAGAGCCGCGACACAATGAAAGACACCAAAGCAGAGACTTTTCTGCGTTTCGATAACGTCAAGAAGAGCTACGATCAGGAAAATCTCGTCGTCAAAGGCTTCGACATGGATGTGCAGGAGGGGGAGTTCATCACCCTTCTTGGCCCCTCGGGCTCGGGCAAGACCACCGTCTTAATGATGCTGGCGGGGTTTGAGAGTGTCACCTCAGGCGATATCGCAATCAATGGCCGGTCGATCAACAAGACCGCGCCGAACAAGCGCAACATCGGCATGGTGTTCCAAAACTACGCGCTGTTCCCGCATATGACCGTGGCCGAAAACCTCGCCTATCCGCTGAGCGTGCGGAAAATGTCCAAGGCGGATATCAAAGAGCGTGTGGCCGAGTATCTGTCGCTGGTCGAGCTTTCGGCCTTTGGCGACCGCCGCCCCGGGCAGCTTTCGGGCGGGCAACGGCAGCGCGTGGCGCTGGCCCGCGCGATGATCTTCCAGCCGACGCTCATCCTGATGGACGAACCTCTGGGCGCGCTCGACAAGAACCTGCGCGAACAGATGCAGTTCGAGATCACCCGCCTGCACAAGCAGATCGGCTTTACCGTCATCTACGTGACCCACGACCAGACCGAAGCGCTGTCGATGTCCGACCGGATCGCCGTCTTCAACGACGGTGTGGTGCAGCAATGCGCGCCCCCGGCGGAGTTGTATGAGCGGCCGGTCAATGCCTTCGTGGCCGAGTTCATCGGCGAGAACAATTTCGTGCAGGGCAAGGTCAGCCGGATCGAGGGGGAGGTCGCCAAGATCGAGACCGATACCGGCACGATCACCACGCAAACCTCCGAAGGGCTGACCGAAGGCGCGCAATGCCGGGTCTCCATCCGGCCCGAGAAACTGTTCATCCATCCCACGACCCATGCCCATGACAACGCGCTAACGGCGACTTTCGTCACGCGCATCTATGTGGGCGATTTCATTCGCTATTATTTCCGCCTGCCGGACGGCACCGACATTATCGTCAAAGTGCTCAACGACCTGTCCGCGCCCGAGTTCGAAGAGGGCGCGACGGCGCAGCTGTTGTCCCTGACGAAAGACTGCATCGCCTTTGCCAATTAAGGGCGACCGGGGGCAAACCGGGGCCCCGCATAAAACCTGGACATGACAAGGAGAGACCGATGAAGAAGCATCTGAGTTATTTGGCCACCGCGGCGCTGATCGCCAGCCCCGCCTTGGCCGAGGATCTGACGGTGACTTCCTTTGGCGGGGCCTATGGCGCCGCGCAGATGGAACATATGATCCAACCCTATATGGATAAATCCGGCACCAACATCCTGTTCGAAGATTACGGCGGCGGCGTGGCCGAGATGAAGGCGCAGGTCGAGGCGGGCAACATCCTGTGGGATGTCGTCGACATTGAGGTGATCGACCTCGAACGCGCCTGTGCCGAGGGCTATCTGGAAGTGATCGACCAATCGGTTCTGCCCGATGGCGACGATGGCACCCCGGCGGCAGATGACTTCATCGATGACGCGCTGGCCAATGAATGCGGCGTGGGCAATATCGTCTGGTCCGTCGTCTTTGCCGTAAACACCGAGAACGGCGAAGGCCCCAAAACCATCGAAGACTTCTTTGATATCGAGGCGTTCCCCGGCAAACGCGGTCTGCGCAAGCGGCCTCAGGTCAACATGGAATGGGCGCTGCTGGCCGATGGCGTCGCCCCGGAAGAAGTTTATGAGGTGTTGGCCACCGAAGAGGGGCAGAAACGCGCATTTGCCAAACTCGACACCATCAAGGACGACATCACTTGGTACGACAGCTGGTCGCAGGCCCCCGTGCTGCTGAACGACGGCGGGGCGACCATGGTGCAATCCGCCAATGGCCGCATTTTCGCCGCGATCAAGGATGATGGCGCCCCCTTCGAGATCGTCTGGGACAGCCACATCTATGACCTCGACGTTTGGGCCATCATGAAGGGCACCGAGAAGAAAGAAGAGGCGATGGAGTTCATCAAATTCGCCACCGGCACCGTGCCGCTCTCGGGCATGCAGGACGTGGCCTATGGTCCGACCCGCGCCTCTGCCCAAGCGCTGCTGCCCGAGGACGTGAAACAAGACCTGCCCACCGCGCATCTTGACGAAGGCGTCAAAGCCGATGGCATCTTCTGGGCCGACTATGGCGAGACGTTGGGCGAGAAGTTCAACGAATGGCTGCTGCAATAAGCACCCCGCCCCGCGCCTGACCGGGCGCGGGGCACCCAACCCCTATAGAAGAGTAACCGCGTGTCCAGCCTCACTTCCCAAGACGCCGCCAACGCCCGTCGCCAAATGCGCAGACGCCGCCTGCAGGCGTTTCTTTTCGTGGTGCCGCTGCTGCTCTTCATTCTTTTCGCCTTTGTCGCGCCGATCACCACGATGCTGTTCCGCAGCGTCTACAACCCCACCGTGGCCGAACTGGTGCCCGAAACGCTGGAGATGCTCGAAGACTGGGAGGGCGAGAGCCTGCCCGACACGGCGGTCATCACCCAGATGGCCATCGACATGAAGCGCATGGCGGGCAACCGCACCTCCGGCAGGTTCGCCGATGAGATCAACCGCGCCCTGCCGGGCATGTCGAGCGTCATCAAATCCACCGCCCGGGGCCTGCGCCGCGCCGAGGACGTCGAGCTCGCCGCCAATGGCGCCGAGATGCTGCTGGAAAAGAACGACCGTTGGGCCAAACCCGCCACTTGGCGCGCGATCCGCAGCGCCGGGCAGGTCTATACGTCGAGCTACTACCTCACCGCTGTCGATATGGAATACGACTCCGAAGGGGACATCGTCCAACGCGACACACAGATCTACAAACAGCTCTATACCAAGACGCTGAAGATGGCGCTGATCATCACCGGGCTGACGATGCTGCTGGGCTATCCGCTGGCTTTCTACATGTCGCAAGCCAGCCCCGCGACGGCGAACTTCCTGATGGTCTTTGTCCTGCTGCCCTTCTGGACCTCGCTCTTGGTGCGCACCACCGCGTGGATCGCGCTCTTGCAAGCCGGGGGCGTGGTGAACTCCTCCCTGATCTGGGCCGGGCTGATCAACGAACCGATCGAGCTTCTCTACAACGAGTTCTCCACCATCCTCGCCATGACCCACATCCTGCTGCCCTTCATGGTGCTGCCGCTCTACGCGGTGATGCGCGGGATCGATTCGAGCTTCATGCGCGCGGCGATCTCCATGGGGTCGAACTCCATCGGCGCGTGGTACAAAATCTACCTGCCGATGAGCCTGCCGGGCCTCTCTGCCGGGGCGCTCTTGGTCTTTATCATCTCGGTCGGCTACTACATCACGCCCGCACTTGTGGGCGGCACCGATGGGCAGATGATCTCGAACATCATCGCCTTCCACATGCAGGTGTCCAACAACTGGGAACTGGCGGCGGCCTTGGGCTCGCTCCTGCTGATCCTGATCCTCGTTCTCTACTGGCTGTTCGACCGTTTCGTCGGCACCGACAACCTCAAGCTGGGATGACGTCATGAGCCAACTGCCCGACTATTACACGATCTGGCACAAGGCGGGGCATTACGGCCTGCGCATCATGGCCGGGCTGGTGCTGGTCTTCCTGATGCTGCCGATCCTCGTCATCATGCCGCTGTCGTTCAACGCCGAGCCATTCTTCACCTTCACCCAAGGCATGCTGTCGCTCGACCCGGACGCCTATTCGACGCGCTGGTATCAGGAGATCGTCGATGATCAGAAATGGCGCATCGCGATCCGCAATTCCTTCGTCATCGGCATTGCGGCGGCCAGCATCGCCACTGTGCTGGGCACGCTGGCAGCGGTGGGCCTCTCCTCGCCTTGGATGCCGTTCAAACGGGTGATCACGGCGTTGCTGCTGTCGCCCATGATCGTGCCGCTGATCATCATCGCGGCGGGCATGTTCTTTTTTTACACGCAGTTCAACCTCGTCGGCACCTTCACCGGGCTGATCATCGCCCATGCCGCACTTGGCGTGCCTTTTGTCATCATCACCGTCACGGCCACGCTCAGCGGATTCGACCGCTCGCTCTTCATCGCGGGGCTGAGCCTCGGCGCCTCACCGATTAAAGTGTTCTGGGACGTGGTGATTCCGCTCATCCGCCCCGGCGTGATCTCGGGCGGGCTTTTTGCCTTCGTGACATCCTTTGACGAGGTGGTGCTGGTGCTCTTCCTCGCGGGGCCAGAGCAGCGCACGATTCCGCGGCAGATGTTCTCGGGCCTGCGCGAGCAGATCAACCCGACGATTCTGGCGGTGGCGACGCTGCTGGTGGTGCTCTCGGCGACGATGCTTTTTGTGCTGGAAGCCCTGCGCCGACGCTCGGCCCGGCTGCGCGGTCAGGAATAGGCGAAACCGCCCGCGGGCGGCACCAAACACCTGATCCATAACCATTTAGGAAGGGGGGTGAGTGGTGAGCCGTGATGGGTTCGAACCATCGACCTACTGATTAAAAGTCAGTTGCTCTACCAACTGAGCTAACGGCCCACTAGGCGGGTAACTAGAAATTACGGGCGGCAGGGTCAAGCCCTTAATTACGAAAATCTTGCGAGATGCTGGATTAGTTTTCATGCCGGGGTTATATGCGCCGAATGTACAGCGATCAGACCCCCGGTTTGCCCTTCATGAAGATGCATGGGCTTGGCAATGACTTCGTCGTGTTTGATGCACGCGCGGAGGCAATCGACGTGACCCCGGCGATGGCGCAGGCCATCGGGCACCGGCAATTTGGTGTGGGATTCGATCAGCTTGCGGTGATCACGCGCGGCACGGGCGACGCGCATCTGACCTTTTACAACAGCGACGGCTCCCTCTCCGCCGCCTGCGGCAACGCCACCCGCTGCATCGCGCGCTATCTGATGGACGACACAGGCCGCGATTCGCTGCATCTGACCACCGCGCGTGGCGATCTGGCAGCGAAAGACGCCGGGGGGGGCCTGACCTCGGTCAACATGGGTCATCCGCAGCTAAAGTGGGACGAGGTGCCGCTGGCGCGCGAGATGGATACGCTGCACCTACCGATCGACGGCGATCCGACAGCCACCGGCATGGGCAACCCGCATTGCACCTTCTTCGTCGCGGATGCCGAAGCGGTGGACCTCTCCGACCTCGGCCCCCGCGCCGAGCATGACCCGCTCTACCCTGAGCGCACCAACGTGCAGGTCGCGCAGATCGTCGGGCCGGACCACATCCGTATGCGCGTCTGGGAACGTGGCGTCGGCGTGACGCTCGCCTCGGGTTCCTCCTCCTGCGCCACCGCCGTGGCCGCCGCGCGCCGGGGCCTCACGGGCCGTGCCGTGCGGATCGATCTCGACGGCGGCACGCTGCATATCGACTGGCGCGAGGATGGCGTCTGGATGACCGGGCCGACGATGCATGTCTTCTCCGGCAGCCTCACCCCCGCATTTTTGGAGAGCCTGACATGAGCGCCCCGATTTTCAGCACCATGGGCTGCCGCCTCAACGCCTATGAGACCGAGGCGATGAAGGAACTTGCCGAACAGGCGGGGCTGGAGAACGCCGTGGTGGTCAATACTTGCGCGGTCACGGCTGAAGCCGTCCGCAAGGCCCGTCAGGACATCCGCAAGCTGCGCAATGCACATCCCGAGGCGAGGTTGATCGTGACCGGCTGCGCCGCCCAGACCGAGCCCGAGACCTTTAACGCCATGCCCGAGGTCGATGCCGTGATCGGCAACACCGAGAAGATGCAGGGCGCGACATGGCAGGGCATGGCCGCCGATTTCATCGGCGAGACTGAGACCGTGCAGGTCGACGACATCATGTCGGTGACCGAAACCGCGGGCCATCTGATCGACGGGTTCGGCACCCGCAGCCGCGCCTATGTGCAGGTCCAAAACGGCTGCGATCACCGCTGCACCTTCTGCATCATCCCCTATGGCCGCGGCAATTCGCGCTCAGTGCCCGCGGGCGTGGTGGTGGACCAGATCAAGCGGCTGGTGGACAAGGACTTCAACGAGGTGGTGCTGACCGGGGTCGACCTAACCTCTTGGGGCGCCGATCTGCCGGCGACGCCGAAGCTCGGCGACTTGGTGATGCGCATCCTGAAGCTGGTACCCGACCTGCCGCGGTTGCGGATCTCTTCAATCGATTCGATCGAGGTGGACGAGAACCTGATGCAGGCCATCGCCACCGAACCGCGCCTGATGCCGCATCTGCATCTGTCGCTGCAGCATGGCGACGACATGATCCTCAAGCGCATGAAGCGCAGGCACCTGCGCGACGACGCGATCCGGTTTGCCCAAGAGGCCCGCGCGTTGCGCCCCGATATGACCTTCGGCGCGGACATCATCGCTGGCTTCCCGACCGAGACCGAGGCGATGTTCGAGAACTCCCTGAAACTGGTCGAGGAATGCGACCTCACCTGGCTGCATGTCTTCCCCTACTCCGCCCGCCCCGGCACCCCTGCGGCGCGGATGCCCGCAGTGAATGGTGCGGCGATCAAGGAGCGTGCGGCACGGTTGCGGGCGGCTGGCGAGCGGCAGGTGCAACGGCATCTGGAGGCGCAGGTCGGGCGCACACATGACGTGTTGATGGAGAACCCCCACATGGGCCGCACGGCGCAGTTCACCGAGGTGAGCTTTGCCTCGCCGCAGGTTGAGGGGGGGATCGTGCAGGCCGAGATCACCGGGATTTCAGGCAATCAGCTGACCGCCTGAAAACGGCTGCTCTGCAGCGCGGAGGGCATTGCCCTCCCTAGGGGGCGATGGAACGAGACTGCGGTCGGAATGGCTGCCGTACTCGAAACGACTCCGCATCATGAAACCTCGCCAAATCGCCCTCCGGGGGGGGGAGGGCGATGCCCGCTGTGCCACCGGGCGGAACCTGTTGAGTGGTTCTAGGTCCAATGGCCGCCATCATAACGCATGGCCACAAAAAAGGGCGCCGGTTTCCCGGCGCCCTTCTCATTTCTAAAAGGCCGTAGCCCGATCAGCCGTCCTTGCGGCGGTTCTTGACCGGCGCCCAAAGCTTCTTGTTGGTCAGATAGAGCAGGACCGAGAGCAGACCGAGCAGAACAACCCCGGCAAAGCCAGCTTGTTTGCGTGCGCCCAGCTTCGGCTCGGCGGTCCACATCAGGAAGGCAGAGACATCCTCGGCCATGTGCTGCACGTCGTTGGCATGCTCATCCGCGAACTCGACCAGCTCATCCGAAAGCGGGGGCGCCATAGCGATCCAGCCGCCGGGGAAAACGGTGTTCTCGTAAAGAACCGTGCCGGCCTGCTCTTTCTCTTTGCCGGTGTAGCTGGTCAGAAGCGCGGTGATATACTCCGGCCCGCCGATCCCTTTGAGGAACTGGTTGATGCCCAAACCGTAGGGGCCGTGGAACGCGGCGCGTTTCTTGGCCATCAGCGAGAGGTCAGGTGCGTTCGGCAGGTTGGACCCGGGGAAGTGGTCAACCGGGGTGCCGGGGCGGGTGTCGTCCAGCTCGGCGTCATAGACGTCATAGCCTTTTGCGTATTCGATCACCTGCTCTTCGGGCATGTTCGGACCGGTTTCGTCCGACAATGTCCGCATCGCGACATACTCCAGACCGTGGCAGGCCGCGCAAACCTCGGTGTAGATCTGCAGACCGCGCTGGAGCTGGTTTACGTCGTAACCGCCGAACGGACCATCGAAAGAGAAATCGATGTTGTCGATATGCGGTGTGGCGTGGGAATCGTCACCCTGATCGTCGTCACCGGCGTGATCTTCAGCGGCAGTTTCCTCGCCGTGGTCTTCCGCTTCCATGACACCCACGTTGGGGTCATCACTATGCGCCTGACCGGCAACATCGTCTTCGGCGATCACTTCGTTTTCAGCGTTTTCCTCGGCTGTCGATTGCGCTTCGTCCGTGGCTCCGACTTCCTCGGCAGGCGCTTCTTCGGCGTCTTCGGCAGAAACCTCTTCGGGCGCTTCCTCGGTGGCAGCATCCTCAGTGGCGGTTTCTTCGGCCGGGGCCTCTTCCGCTACTGGTGCTTCCTCGGCAGGCGCCGTTTCAGCCGGAGCTTCTTCGGTTGTCGCCTCTTCAGCTGGTGCGTCTTCAACCGGAGCCTCGGCAGCAGGTGCCTCTTCGGTTGCGGTGTCCTCAGCAGGGGCTGCCTCAACCGCGGGTTCCTCTGCCGGGGCCGCGTCGACCTCGGGTTCGGCTGCGGTGGTGTCAGCTTCGGCAGGTGCCTCTTCCGCCGCTGGCGCTTCAGCAGGCGCGGTTTCGGCTTCGGCCTCCGGCGTTTCCGCCGGAGTTGTTAGCAGTTCTTCTTCTGTCGCTGTGTCCTGCGCCAGCACCGCCGTCCCCGGCAGGGCAAGGCCCAGAGTTACCACGGCAGAAAGGAGGTTGGTCTTCATCATGGTCATGATCCTTATTCCGCCGGGTTCACAAGCGTCTTGGTGCCGCCTGCCTTCGGCGCGTAATGCGCGTCAAAGTCGGCTTCGATGGTTTCAGGCTGCGCCAGCGGCTTCTCGATCACGCCCAAGAGGGGCAGGATCACGAGGAAGTAGGCGAACCAATAGGCCGAAGCGATCAGTGAGAAGCTCGCATAGGGCTCTTCTGCGGGCATCGCACCCAGCCACATCAGGGCGAAGAAGTCGATCACCAGCAGAGCGAACCACCATTTGAACATCGGACGATACCGGCCCGAACGTACAGAGGATGTGTCCAGCCATGGCACCAGCGCCATCACGGCAATCGCACCGAACATCGCCAGCACGCCGAAGAACTTGGCGTCGATGATGCCACCGGTCACGAAGGACGCGATCTGCACAACCCAAACCTCAGAGGTGAAGGCCCGCAGGATCGCGTAGAAGGGCAGGAAGTACCATTCCGGCACGATGTGTGCAGGCGTCGCCAGAGCGTTGGCTTCGATGTAGTTGTCCGGGTGGCCCAGATAGTTCGGCATGAAGCCAACAACCGCGAAGAACAGCGTCAGGATCACGGCCAGCGCGAACAAGTCCTTGATCACGAAGTAGGGCCAGAACGGCAGCGTGTCTTTCTTGGCGTCTTCCTTCGAGGTGCGGCGCACTTCGACCCCGGTGGGGTTGTTGTTGCCGGTTGTGTGGAAGGCCCAGATGTGGAGAACCACAAGGCCCGCAATTACGAAGGGCAGCAGATAGTGCAACGAGAAGAAGCGGTTCAGCGTCGCGTTATCAACGGCAGGTCCACCCAGCAGGAATGTCTGCAGTGTTTCACCGACGAAGGGCACCGCGCCAAAGAGGCCGGTAATCACGGTCGCGCCCCAGAAGGACATCTGACCCCAAGGCAGAACATAGCCCATAAAGCCGGTGGCCATCATCAGCAGATAGATCAACATGCCGATGATCCATGTGATCTCACGCGGGGCTTTATAGGAGCCATAGTAGAGACCACGGAAAATATGCGCATAGACCGCGATAAAGAACAGCGACGCGCCGTTCATATGCAGATAGCGGATCATATAGCCGCCGTTCACGTTGCGCATGATGTGCTCAACCGACGAGAAGGCCAGATCGACATGCGGCGTGTAGTGCATCACCAGAACGATGCCGGTGATGATCTGCAGTGCCAGACAGAAAGTCAGCACGATGCCCCAGATCCACATCCAGTTCAGGTTCTTGGGCGTGGGGATCATCAATGTGTCGTACAAAAGGCCAACGATGGGAAGGCGGCGGTGCAGCCACTTTTCGCCGTTCGAATTCGGCTCGTAATGGTCGTGAGGAATTCCAGACATCTTTCTTCCGCTCCCTTAACCCAGTTTAATCGTGGACTCGTCCACGAATTCGGCGACAGGCACCGACAAGTTGCGTGGGGCCGGCCCCTTACGGATGCGGCCTGCGGTATCATAGTGCGACCCGTGGCAGGGGCAGAACCAGCCGCCAAAGTCACCCGCATCACCCAAAGGCACACAGCCAAGGTGCGTACAAACGCCCATCTGAACCAGCCATTCGCCAGTTTCATCCAGCGCGCGGTTCTCATCCGTGGCAGGCACGTCGCCACCAAGATTCTCGTTCTGCGCGATCGGATCGGGCAGCGTCGATACATCGACGGCTTTCGCCTCTTCGATCTCGGCTTCGGTGCGGCGGCGAATGAACACCGGCTTGCCCAGCCATTTCACGGTCAGCTGCGTCCCGACTTCAACGCCAGACACATCCACACGAATGGACGACAGCGCCTTTACGTCGGCAGAGGGGTTCATCTGGTTGACCAGCGGCCAGACGGCGGCACCAACGGCGACGGCACCTGTACCGGCTGTCGCGTAATACAGGAAATCCCTCCGGGTGCCTGCGTGTTCTTCTGCTTGGGACACGGGTTTACTCCAATTCTTGGCCAAATCTGGCCGTCAGACATAGGGGTGGCGTCACCTTGCCACCTGACTTCTCGCCGCTATCTACCGGGATGGACCGCGCCCGTCCAGATGTCAAAGCCGCGCATCTTGGATCAACCGCGCCCCAACGCGGCAAAAATACCGCGATTGTGGCAATATCATTACGGCGCGCTTACTGCGGCGGCGCGGTATGGGTCATCGCAGGGCGCGAATCAAAGGCATCGAACCATGCCGCCAGGTCGGGGTTTCCGGCCCGCCAATCCCGCCCAGCATGGCGAAAATCGATATATCCCAAGGCGCAGCCAAGCGCGATTTGCCCCATGTCCAAAGGTCCGGCCAAATGCGCAGTCCATTGATTGTTAAGCGTCTTACAGGCCCGATCGACCTTGCCCCACTGGCCTTCGACCCATTCCGACATGCGTTTGTCTTCGGGGCGCAGCTTGCCCTCATAGACCATGGCGAGCGCAGCATCGAGCATCCCATCCGCCGTGGCCTCCAGCGTCAAAGTGTCCCACCTGCTTGCGCCTTGAGGGTAAAGCCCCGCCCCGGCGCGGTCATCCAGATAGGCGCAGATCACCCGGCTGTCATAGAGCGTGCATCCGTCCGGTCGCTCCAGCGCGGGTACTTTGGTCAGCGGATTGCGCGCGGCAAAGCCCTCGGCCGGGGCCAATGGTGTGCCCGATGTCGGCTCCAGCGCGACATCATCAAGCTGGCCAGTTTCGTGCAGCAGCACCATGACCTTGCGGACATAGGGCGAGGTTTGAGAATAAAATAGTTTCACGTGAAGTCCCCCCTTGGTTGCCCGCACTATTCAACGGCGCCGCGCCGGACGCAACGGCGATCACACCCCGCGCATCAGAGCCGCCATCACCGCCGGATCCGTACCGAACCCATGCGCCGCCATCTGCTCCGCCGCCGCCAGACGCACGGCCGCATCCTTGTTCTGGCCCAGCTTCCATGTGCCGTCCATCCCGGTGACGCGGAGGCGGCAAGGCACGATCATCCGCAGCATCTTGTCCCGCGCTTCGGGGGTCATCTTGTCCATCTTCCACGGGGTCTTTGGGGCCAGCCGCGCCTCATAGATCGCCGATTGCCGGGCCAGCAGATCGGGCAGTTCCTCTGCCGGGCGCAGCGCGAGCGTGCCGGTCAGATGCACGGCTACATAGTTCCATGTCGGCACCTGATCCTCGATCCCGTACCAGTCGGGCGAAACATAGCTATCGGCCCCCGCTACCGCCAAACGCACCGGCTGCGGGGTTTTCAACGCCCGCGCGATGGGGTTCGAGCGTACCAGATGCAACTCAGCCAAATCCCCGGCTTCGTTCAAGATAAACGGCACATGCGCCATCAACGGCCCCTCGTCGGCGTTTATCGCCAACACGCCAAAGCCGGTGTCACGGGCAAAGGCAAGGTTCCGGTCGCGGCCCTCTTTGCGGTAGATCGGATTGGGGTGCATGGTGCCTCCTATGCGTTTCTTTTGGTATTGCAGAGCCTTGCGCAACTTGGCAACCTGACATCATTCTCAGGGCGGGGCGGAATTCCCCACCGGCGGTAAGCGGTCCCCGCAAGCCCGCGAGCGGCCTTTTCGAAGGTGTCAGCAGATCTGGTGCAACTCCAGAGCCGACGGTCACAGTCCGGATGAAAGAGAATGCGAACAAAGACGGGGCGAAGCCCCGGTCGTTGCGCGTGATCGCCTTGGGTGGACGTGTCTGAACCTAAAGGAGATCACCATGACACAAGAACGTTCCGCCCGTTTCGCCTTTGTGCGTGCAAGCTGGCATGCGGATATCGTCGACCGCGCCTATGACGGGTTTACCGAAGTTATCGACGCCGCGCAGGTGGACAGCTTTGCCGTTCCCGGTGCCTTTGAACTGCCGCTCATGGCGCAGCGTCTGGCCAAGACGGGTCGCTACGACGCCGTGATCTGCGCGGCCTTCGTGGTAGATGGCGGCATTTACCGACATGACTTCGTGGCGCAGACGGTGGTCGATGGGCTGATGCGCGTGGGGCTCGACTGCGACCTGCCGGTGCTTTCGGTCTCGCTCACGCCGCACCACTATCAGGAAACGGATCATCACAACGCGATCTACCGCGATCATTTCGTCACCAAGGGCCGCGAGGCCGCGCAGGCCGCCCTTGGCATGACCCAAGCGCTGGAGACGTTTTCTTCAAAAGAAAACGGCGCGGAAATTTCAAAAATTTCCGCCGCCTAGCCGAGATAGGCCCGCAGGGCCGGGGGCGGGTTGTCGAGCAATTCCGCCGCCGGTCCCGGCGCATGTGCGCGCCCGCCTTCGACAAAGATGACCTCATCCGCGATGCGGCGCACGTCATCGGGGGCATGGGTCACCATGATCAGCCCCGCGCCGGTCTCACGGGCGAGGTCTTGGACCAAATCCAGCATCTCGACCCGAAGCGCCGGGCCGAGCGCGGCAAAGGGCTCATCCAACAGCACCCAAGGCCGCGCCTGCACCAGCACCCGCGCCAGCGCCACGCGGCTTTGCTGCCCGCCCGACAGCGCGCCGGGGCGTTTGGCGGCGTGATCGCTGAGCCCCACCCGCGCGAGGGCGGCATCGACCGCCTCTCGATCCGCCGCTTTCAGCCGCAGGTCGGGGCGCAGGCCAAGGCCGACGTTCTGCCGCACGGTGAGATGCGGGAATAGGTTGTTGTCCTGAAACAGCATCGTCATGCCGCGCTGGCCGGGATGTTGATCCGTGATCTCCTCCCCCTCCCGCAACAACCGCCCCGCCGCCACCGGCACGAACCCACAGATTGCCGCCAGCAGGGTCGACTTGCCCGACCCGGAGGGGCCGATCACCGCGTAGTTGCGCCCCTGCGCCAGTGTCATATCGGCCACGAGGGAGAACTCGCCCCGCTCAATGCGCATGTCTTCAAGCGTCAGCATGCCAGCGCCCCCATTTGTCGCAGATGAAAAACACCGCCAGCGCCAAGACCAGCAAAAGCAGCGCTGCGCCCGCCGCGGCCTCCATCCGGTAGGCGCCCATCAGACGATACATCTGCAAGGGCAGCGTCGCACGTTCCTGATCGGCGAAAAGCGCGATCACGCCGAGATCCCCCACCGACAGCGCCCCCGTCAGCCCGGCGGCAAAGCCCAATTGCGGGCGCAGACGCGGCAGGACCAGCAGCCGCCACAGCGCCCAACCTGTCATGCCGAGGGTTTGGGTCAGGGGGCCATAATCCTGCAAGGTCTCGCGCAGGCGCGGCACCAGAATGCGCAGCACGAAGGGCAGCGCCATCAGCGCGTTGACCAAGGCGGTGACCGGCAGGCTCAGCCGTGCCGGGTCGAGCACAGGGTTGATCAGGATGAACCACCCCGTGCCAATCATCAGCGGAGAGGCCGCAAGCCCCATCAGGCCAATCGCCTCCACCCCGCCGCGCCGCCGGGTGGCGATCCAGCCTGCCATCGGCAGCGCCAGCAGGGCCAGCACCGCCACACTCAACCCCGCCACCAGAATGCTATTCCCGGTGGCCTGCCAGACCGAGGCAGGCAGTTCCGCGATCCCCGCCAGCCCGCGCAGCACCACGGCGCCCAGCGGCAGCAGCAAAAACAGCGCGGCGAGCGCGATCACCAACCCGTCCAACGCCCGCTGCACGCCCCCCCGCGCATCCCAGCGGCGCAGGGGGCGGTCCAACCCGCCGCCCAAGCTGATCGGCGGGATCAGCCAAAGCGCCGCCACCGCCGCTGCGCCAGCCAGAACAAGCTGCACCACGGACAGAAGCGCGGCACGCCCCAGATCAAAGTCAAACCGAAAGGCCTGATAGATCGCCAATTCAATCGTCGTCGCCCGCGGCCCACCGCCCAGCGTCAGCGCCACGGCGAAACTGGTCAGGCAAATCACGAAAATCAGCGCCGCCACGCCGGGCAGCACCTGCCGCAGCATCGGCCATTCCAGCGCCAGAAACAACGCACGCGGCGTCATCTGCAGCTGCCCAGCAAGCCGAAACCGCTCAGAAGGGATGCTCTGCCAGCCTTGCAGCAAAAGCCGCGTCGCCAGCGGCAGGTTAAAGAAGACATGCGCCAGAACCACGCCATGCAGCCCGTAGATCGACACCGGCGGCAGGCCCAGAGCCGCGCCAAATTGGTTCAGTACCCCCGACCGGCCAAAGACCGTCAGCAGCCCCAGCACCGCCACGATCACCGGCAGAATGAAGGGCGCGCCCAGCAGCGTGATCAGCGCGCCGCGCCCCCAAAACCGCCGCCGCGCCAGTGCCCGCGCCACCGGCACGGCCAGCAGCACCGAAAGCACCGCCGACCAAACCGCCTGTGTCGCGGTAAACCGCACCGCCGCCCAATCCGCCGGGCCAAGCCCTGCGCCCACATCCGCCGCCGCGAAGACGGCGACCAAAGCGGCAAGGATCAGCCCCGCCACCAGCGCGGCGGCGAAAAGCCCCGTTTTGCCGCTTAACGCGACAGCGCGGTCAGCCATTCGTCCAAAGCCTCCTCCCGGAGCGCGGGGACCTCGCCGTTCGGCACCAACAGCGCCTTGTCGGGCTGGATCATGCCCTCGAACCCTGCGGGCAGCCCGCCTTCGGGCGTGACCGCGGGATACATCCAGTTGGTCGTCGGCAGCACCGATTGCGCGGCATCAGAGACGAGGTATTGCAAGAACCGATCCGCCAGTTCCGGCTGATCCGACCCGGCAAGCTTCCCCGCCACTTCGATCTGCATGTAATGGCCCTCGTCGAACAGCGCCGCGGTCTTGCTGTCGTCCTCCTCCGCGATCAGGTGATAGGCCGGAGAGGTGGTGTAGCTCAGCACCATGTCAGCCTCGCCTTCGAGGAAGAGGCCGTAGGCTTCGGACCACCCTTTGGTCACGGTCACGACATTGTCGGCCAGCCCCGCCCAAACCTCCGGCGCGGCGTCTCCATAGGCCGCTTTGACCCACATCAGCAGCCCCAAGCCGGGCGTCGAAGAGCGCGGGTCTTGGATCACGATTTTCAGATCGCTTTCGGCCAGCGCTTTGAAATTACCCGGCGCGCCCAGATCGGTGCCGTGGACAAAGGCGAAGTAGCCCCAGTCATAGGGCACGAAGACCTCGTCTTCCCAAGTGATCGGCAGGTCATAGTCGGCCTGCAAACCGCTCGGCGCGAACAGATCGGTCTCTTTCGCGGCGGCGACGAGGCTGGTGTCCAGTCCCAGCACGATATCCGCGTCAGACCGCGCGCCTTCCAGCTTGAGCCGCGCCAGCAAGGCCGCACCGTCGCCCATGCCGACGAATTTCAGATCGCAGCCGCAGTCGGCCTCGAACCCCTCTTCGATGGCCGGGCCCGGCCCCCATTCGGTGACGAAACTGTCGTAGGTATAGACCGTCAATTCAGGCGTCTCGGCCCATGCGGCTGATGCGCCCATGACGCCCGCAGCAAGTGTAAGATACTTCATCGCATCCTCCTTTTGCGGCGAAAGGTAAAAGGTGGATGTCTGTCCTGACCTTCCCTCCGCCGGTGTTAACCGGTTCAGGTTCAACGGGTCCGCACAGCATGCACATCTCAGCCCAAAGGCCCCCCGAGGTAGCGTCAGGGGTAGATCGGACCTGCACAATTGGCAAGGCAAATCCCCTTGAGGCAGGGCGCTGCCCCGGCTAAGGGTTTGACAACAGGAGGTCCGCCCATGTCGATCAACAGCTTTGGCCATCTTTACCGGGTCACCACATGGGGCGAGAGCCACGGGCCCGCCCTTGGGGCGACCATCGACGGCTGCCCACCCGGCGTGCCGATTGACGAAGGCATGATCCAGCAGTGGCTCGACAAGCGCAAACCGGGCCAGAACAAATACACCACGCAGCGGCGTGAGGCGGATGAGGTCCGGATCCTGTCGGGCACCTTCGAAGGGGTCACCACCGGCACGCCCGTGCAGCTGATGATCGAGAACACCGATCAACGCTCCAAAGACTACGGCGACATCAAGGACAAGTTCCGCCCCGGCCACGCCGACATCACCTATTTCCAGAAATACGGCATCCGCGACTATCGCGGGGGTGGCCGTTCCTCGGCCCGGGAGACCGCCGCGCGGGTGGCGGCGGGCGGTCTGGCGCGTGAGGCGATCAAGGCGCTGGCGCCGGAGCTTCAGATCACCAGCTACATGGTGCAGATGGGGCCGCATAAGATCGACCGCGATGCCTTTGACTGGGACCAGATCGACCAAAACCCCTTTTGGGTGCCGGATGCCAAAGCAGCGGCGGACTGGGCCGACTACCTCGACGGGCTGCGCAAATCGGGCAGCAGCGTCGGCGCGATCATCGAGGTGACGGCGCGCGGCGTGCCCGCGGGCCTCGGCGCGCCGGTCTATGGTAAGCTCGACACCGATCTGGCCGCCGCGATGATGAGCATCAATGCCGTCAAAGGTGTGGAGATCGGCGAGGGCATGTCGGCGGCGATGCTGACGGGCGAATTGAACGCCGATGAGATCACCATGGGGCCCGATGGGCCGGAATATTCCTCGAACCATGCGGGCGGCATCTTGGGCGGGATCAGCACCGGGCAGGATGTGGTGCTGCGTTTCGCGGTGAAGCCGACCTCCAGCATCCTGACCACGCGGCGCACGATCACGAAACAGGGCGAAGAGACCGAGATCATCACCAAGGGCCGCCACGATCCCTGCGTCGGCATCCGCGCAGTGCCGGTGGGCGAGGCGATGATGGCCTGCGTGCTGCTGGATCACCTGCTGCTGCATCGCGGACAGATTGGCCAGAACCGCGGCATAATTGGCCCCGAGGCGTGAGGATCAAAGCATGAAAGTCGATGATTTCTCCGCCCGCCCCGCCCTTGGTGTCGGACTGAAAATCACGGCGATCCTGCTTTTCACCTGCATGTCCGCGATCATCAAATCGCTGGCCGATGAGGTTCCCGCCGGGGAGTCGGTCTTTTTCCGGTCTTTCTTTGCCATTCCAGTGATCCTGATCTGGCTGGCGCAGCGCGGCAAACTGAAAAGCGGGCTAAAGACGCAAAACCCGATGGGCCATGTCTGGCGCGGGCTCTTCGGCACCACGGCGATGGGGCTGACCTTTACCGGCCTCGGCCTGCTGCCCCTGCCCGAGGTCACGGCCATCGGCTTTGCCACACCGATTTTCACCGTCATCCTCGCTGCCGTGTTGCTGGGCGAGAAAATCCGGCTGATCCGCGTGAGTGCCGTGGCGATTGGGCTGGTGGGCGTAATGATCATCCTCTGGCCGCGCTTCACCAGCATCGGCACGATGGAGCAGACGGCCACCATCGGCGCGCTGCTGATCCTGATGGCGACCATGGTGCGCAGCCTTGTGCAGATCCACATTCGCCAGTTGGTGCAAAGCGAAGACACCGCAGCCATCGTGTTCTATTTCTCGGCCACCGCGTCGATTCTGGCGCTTTTCACCCTGCCCTTCGGCTGGGTCATGCCCGATCTGCAAACCTTTGGTCTTCTGGTTCTCGCCGGGTTGATCGGCGGGGTGGCGCAGATCCTGATCACCTCGGCTTACCGCTTCGGCTCGGCCTCAATGCTCGCACCCTATGATTACACCTCGATGCTTTTCGCCATTTTGCTGGGCTATGTCTTCTTTGCCGAACTGCCCACGATGATGATGCTGGCGGGCGCGGCGCTGGTGATCAGCGCAGGCGCGCTGGTGATCTGGCGTGAGCGGCAGTTGGGGATGGAGCGCGGCAAGGCGCGGTCTGTCACCGATCCCAAGGCGTGATCGAATGCGGGCTTTCGCCTGACCGGTCCTCTCCCTATGGTGCCCCGAAACCGGATAGAGGAGATGACCGATGAGCGACGCGGATCCGAAAGATCACAAGGAAAAGATGCAGCAGCGTCAGGCCGAACAGCGCGCCAAGGTGGCCGAGTTGCAAGACCCGGACAAGGGTCTGGTGCTGGTCCATACCGGCCCGGGCAAGGGCAAATCCTCTTCCGCCTTCGGCGTCGTGGTGCGCGCGCTTGGCTGGAAGCAGCGCGTCGGCGTGGTACAGTTCATCAAGGGCAAATGGAAAACCGGCGAACGATTGTTCTTTGAACGGCTGGATGAGGTGACATGGCACACGATGGGCGAAGGGTTCACTTGGGACACCCAAGACCGCAACCGCGACATCGCCGCCGCCGAGGCCGCATTCGGCAAGGCGCGCGAGATGATGGAGAGCGGCGACTATGACCTTGTGGTGATGGATGAGATCAACATCGCCATCCGCTATGAATACCTCAAGATCGAAGATGTGATCGCCGGGCTCGACGCCCGCGACAAGCGCACCGCCGTGGTGCTGACAGGCCGCGACGCCCGGCCCGAGCTTTGCGACTATGCCGATCTGGTGACCGAAATGTCCGAGGTTAAACACCCGTTCAAAGCGGGCATCAAAGCACAGCGCGGCGTCGACTACTGAAACGAAAAGGATCGCCCGCATCCGGGCGATCCTCTCACTGTGCCAAGCGGAGGGCGCTTAGATCGCCGCCCCTTTAGGGTCGAGCGTCACCGAATAAAGCTCCGTATCGGCACGGTCCATCAGGCGCACTTTCATCTGCTGGGTCTTGGCGTCGATATCGACCAACCCAAAGAATTGCAGACCAGCAGAAGGCGGCAGGTTCACCTGACCCTCTTCCGGTGCTTTGACGTATTTCAACTCGGGGCCAAAGGTACCGTCCAACTCGTTCGGACCAAAGGTGCCCGCGTGCAGCGGGCCCGAGACGAACTCCCAAAACGGGTCAAAGTCCTGAAACTGCGCCTTGTCGGGATTGTAGTAATGCGCGGCGGTGTAATGCACATCCGCCGTGAACCAGACCACGTTGTCGACCTGCGCGGTCTTGATGAAACGCAGCAGCCCTGCAATCTCTTGCTCGCGGCCCTTGGTGGCACCATTGTCGCCATTGGCAACCGCCTCGGCCCCGCCGCCGACGACCAGACCGATGGGCATGTCGCAGGCGATGACCTTCCACGTGGCCGCCGAATTGGTCAGCTCCCGCTTGAGCCATGCCATCTGCTCGGCCCCGAGGATATCGGTGGCCTGCGACATCTCGGTCTGCATGTTCTCGCTGTTCGGCCCCCGGTAGCTGCGCAGGTCGAGGAAGAAGACATCCAGCATCGGACCGTAGTTGATCTTGCGATAGACCCGGCCCGGCTCGGCAGGAGTGATGCGCAGCGGGGTCATCTCATGGAAGGCCTGCGAAGCGCGCGCGGCGAGGACATGGATCGACTTCTCGCTATAGCGGTCGTCTTCCATCAGGCTGCGCGAGGAGGACCAGTTGTTCACGACTTCATGGTCGTCCCATTGCATGAAGGTCGGCACATGGGCGTTCATCTCACGCACATGGGCGTCCATCAGGTTGTATTTCCACTGGCCGCGGTATTCGTCCAGCGTCTCGGCCACCTTGCGCTTCTCGTCGATGATGGTGGTGTTCTTCCACATCGCGCCATCGTCAAGCTGCACCTCATCCTCAAGCGGGCCATCGGCATAGATGGTGTCACCGGAATGCAGGAAGAAGTCGGGGCGGTGTTTGGCCATGGTCGCATAGGTGCGCATGCCCTCATCGTCGATGCCCCAGCCCTGACCGGCGGTGTCACCGGACCAAGCAAAGCGCACGTCGCGGCGCGCGGTGGGCGCGGTGCGGAACTGGCCGATGATCGGCTCGGAGGTGGCGTTGATGTCGCTCAGATCGGCGGCGGTGAAGCGGTAAAAGATATCCTGATCCGAGGGCAGCCCTTCGACCAGACGTTTCACCGCCAGATCGTGGTTCGGCAACGCATTCATCGGCGCAAGCTGGCGCGCGTTGGCAAAGCTTTCGGTGGTGGAGATTTCGACCTGCACCCGTGCCGGGCGGTCGGTACGGGTCCAGATCATGCCGGACTGCGTGTCGACATCGCCCGATTGCACCCCATGGGTAAACACCGGGCGCGAGGCCGCACGGCTGAGGCTGGGCATGGCAAGGCTTGCGGCAAAGGCGGTGGAGCCCGCCAGCACAGCACGGCGGGTCGGGCGGATCAGTTTGGTCATCTTGAGCTTCCTCTGAGGGTGGCGATGGCAGCACAGAACCCCCGGCGCGTGACAGATGGCCGACGAATGCGTGACTCTTTGGCAAAGCTTTGGTGACAGGGCGGTGACGTGTTACCAAAATCGACCCTCTAATTTCATTCCGTAACATTTTTATTGAACCGAATCGCCCCGATGTGTAGATTGCGGTGCAACAACAGGAGACCCCCATGCAGGCATTCATCTGCGACGCGCAGCGCACCCCCATTGGCCGTTACGGCGGCGCCCTCTCTTCGGTTCGCGCCGATGATCTGGCCGCCGTACCGTTGAAGGCGCTGATGGAGCGGAACCCTTCCGTCGATTGGGCGCGGGTCGATGACGTGATCATGGGCTGCGCCAATCAGGCGGGCGAGGACAACCGCAACGTGGCACGCATGGCGTCGCTATTGGCCGGTCTGCCGGTCGATGTGCCGGGTGCCACGATCAACCGTCTCTGCGCCAGCGGCATGGACGCCGTCGGCGCCGCCGCCCGGGCGATCCGCGCGGGCGACATGGACCTCGCCATCGCCGGCGGGATCGAGAGCATGTCGCGCGCGCCCTTCGTCATGCCCAAGGCCGAGACCGCCTTTTCGCGCAACAATGCCGTCTATGACACGACCATCGGCTGGCGCTTCGTGAACCCGAAGATGAAGGCGCAGTTCGGCGTGGATTCCATGCCGGAAACCGCCGACAACGTCGCCGCAGACTACGACGTTTCGCGCGAAGATCAGGACGCCTTCGCGGCACGCAGCCAGGAACGCTATGCCGCCGCCGCCGAGAGAGGCATCTTTGCCGAGGAGATCGCCCCGGTCACCATTCCGCAGCGCCAGGGCGAGGATATCGTCGTCGACAGCGACGAACACCCCCGCCCTGGCACCACGTTGGAAAAACTCGGCAAGCTGCGCGGCATCAACGGCGCGGATCTCACTGTTACTGCCGGCAATGCCTCGGGCGTGAACGACGGCGCGGCAGCGATGCTGTTGGCTTCGGAAGCGGGCGTGAAGGACCACGGCCTGACCCCCATCGCCCGCTTCGTGGCGATGTCTGCTGCAGGCGTTGAACCGCGCGTCATGGGCATCGGCCCGATCCCTGCCGTGCGCAAGGTACTGGACCGCGCGGGTCTCACGATCGAGCAGATGGACGTGATCGAACTCAACGAAGCCTTCGCGAGCCAGGGCCTCGCCACCCTGCGCGCTCTTGGCGTGCCGGATGACGCGCCCCATGTGAACGCCAACGGCGGCGCCATCGCAATCGGCCACCCGCTTGGCATGTCCGGCGCGCGTCTGGTGATGACCGCGGCGCTGCAGCTCAAGCGGACAGGCGGCAAATACGCGCTATGTACCATGTGTGTGGGCGTGGGTCAGGGCGTCGCCCTGATCCTCGAAAACGCTGGCTGACACTTCTTTCCTCGAAAGGAACGGACCGATGTATGCACAGATGATCAAATCCACCGGCAAGGGCGTCAAATCCCTTGACGAGATGGACCCCGAAGAGCGCGCCTTTCAGGAACGCATCGACGCGGGCGGCAAGATCGAGCCGAAGGACTGGATGCCCGAGGGCTATCGCAAGAACCTGATCCGCCAGATCGGACAGCATGCGCATTCCGAGATCGTCGGCCAGCTGCCCGAGGGCAACTGGATCACCCGCGCGCCCACATTGGAGCGCAAGGCGATCCTTCTCGCAAAAGTGCAGGACGAGGCCGGCCACGGCCTCTACCTCTACTGCGCGGCGGAAACGCTGGGCGTGACCCGCGACCAGATGACCCGCGATCTGCTGTCCGGGAAGATGAAGTATTCCTCGATCTTCAACTATCCGACCCTGACATGGGCAGACATGGGCGCCGTGGGCTGGTTGGTCGACGGTGCCGCGATCATGAACCAGGTGCCGCTGCAGCGGACCTCTTACGGCCCCTACGCCCGCGCCATGGTGCGTATCTGTAAGGAGGAATCCTTCCACCAGCGTCAGGGCTTCGACATCATGATGAAGATGGCCAACGGCACCCCCGCGCAGCGCAAGATGGCGCAAGACGCGCTTAACCGCTTCTGGTTCCCGGCGCTGATGATGTTCGGCCCTTCGGACAAGGATTCGGTCCATTCCGCGCAATCGATGGCGTGGAAGATCAAGATGAACACCAATGACGAGCTGCGTCAGAAGTTCGTCGATGAGACGGTGCCGCAGGCGGAATACCTCGGCCTCACGATCCCCGACGAGACCCTCAAGTTCAACGAGGAGACCGGCCACTACGATTTCGCCGAACCGGACTGGGAAGAGTTCTATCAGGTGCTCAAGGGCAATGGCCCCTGCAACACCGAACGGCTGGCGGCGCGCAACAAGGCCTGGGAGGAAGGCCGTTGGGTGCGCGAGGGGCTTCTGGCCCACGCCGAGAAAAAGCGCAGCAGACAAATGGCAGCGGAGTAAGCGACATGAGCAGCCCTGAATCCAGCGAATACGACGGCACCGAGGCCGCGCCCCACGGCAAGGCGCGCGCCACCGAATGGCCCCTGTGGGAGATCTTCATCCGGGGCCAGCACGGTTTGAGCCACCGCCATGTCGGCAGCCTGCATGCGGCCGATGCGGAAATGGCGATCAAGAACGCCCGCGACGTCTATACCCGCCGCAACGAAGGCGTGAGCATCTGGGCGGTCGAAGCCAGCGCCATCGCCGCCTCCTCGCCCGAGGAGAAGGGCGCGCTCTATGAGCCCGCGAACGACAAGGTCTACCGCCACCCGACCTTCTACGACATTCCCGACGAAGTGGGGGCGATGTGAGCACCGATCCCAAGTTCGAATTCCTCTGTCGCATGGGTGACAACGCGCTGGTGCTCGGGCACCGCGTTTCGGAATGGTGCGGCGTGGCCCCGGTGTTGGAGGAAGACATCGCGCTGGCGAACGTGGCGCTCGACCTGATCGGCCAGACCCAGCTTTGGCTGGGTCTGGCGGGCGAGGTCGAGGGCGAAGGCCGCGATGCCGACAAGCTCGCCTTTCACCGCGATGTCTGGGATTTCCGCAATGTCCTGCTCGTCGAACAGCCCAACGGCGATTTCGGCCAGACCATGATGCGGCAGTTCCTGTTCGACGCCTGGCATTTGGCGCAACTGACCGCGCTGATCGATTCCAGCGACAAGGAAATCGCCGCCATCGCTGAGAAATCGGCGAAAGAGGTCACCTACCACCTCGAACGCTCTTCAGACACGGTGATCGGCCTTGGCGACGGAACCGAGGAAAGCCACCGGCGCATGCAGGCGGCCCTCGATCTGCTCTGGCCCTACGTGGGCGAGATGTTCATCGGCGACGACGTCGATGCGGCGATGGCCGAGGCGGGCATCGCGCCCGAGCCTGAGAGCCTGCGAGCAGGCTATGACCAGTTGGTGGGCGACACGTTGGCGGCGGCAACCCTGCGTAAGCCCGAGGACGACTTTGCCCATCGAGGCGGGAAGACCGGCGCGCGGCACAGTGAACATCTGGGCCATATGCTGACCCAGATGCAATGGCTGCAACGCGCCTACCCGGACGCCACATGGTGAAACCGGCCCCCCACAGCCGGCCGGCCCCCCACAGCCGGCCGGCCCCTGCGCCGGTGCCGGGGGTGGTGCGCCCGCCCGCCCGGCGCAACCATGTGGGGGGCGGGCAAAAACCCTCGTTAGAGACTGTTTGGGCTTGGCTGTCGGCCATTCCGGACCCCGAGATCCCGGCGATCTCGCTCACCGATCTCGGCATTATCCGCGATGTCGCTTGGGAGGGCGAAACCTTGGTCGTGACCATCACGCCGACCTATTCGGGCTGCCCCGCGACCAGCATCATCAACCTCGATATCGAGACGGCGCTGCGCGACCACGGCATCGAGAATCTAAAGCTTAAACGCCAACTTTCCCCGCCCTGGACCACCGAGTGGATGTGCGACACCGGCCGCGCCAAGCTCGAAGCCTATGGCATCGCGCCGCCCCGCCCCGCAGGCGGGCCGCAGCATTGCCCGCATTGCAAATCGAAAGCGGTGGAGCGGATCAGCCAGTTCGGCTCGACCCCCTGCAAGGCGCAATGGCGATGCTGCGACTGCCGCGAACCCTTTGACTATTTCAAATGTATCTGAGGCCCCGATGAGCCAGTTCCACCCTCTCACCGTCACCGACATTCACCACACCATCCGCGACGCGGTGGTACTGACGCTAAAGCCGGAAGACCCCGAGGCCTTTGCCTTTACCCAAGGCCAGTACCTGACCTTCAAGCAGGATTTCGACGGCACTGAGCTGCGCCGCAACTACTCGATCTGCGCGGGGCTCGACGACGGCGAGCTGAAGGTCGGCATCAAACGCGTCGATGGCGGGGCCTTCTCGACCTATGCCAATACAGAGCTCAAGGTCGGCGACGTGCTGCACGCCATGCCGCCGCAGGGCAAGTTCTTCACCCCGATCGAACCGGAGGTGGCCAAGAACTACCTCGGCTTTGCGGGCGGTTCGGGCATCACCCCGGTGCTGTCGATCCTGAAGACGGTGCTGAAGCGCGAGCCGCAGTCGACCTTCACACTGGTCTATGCCAACCGCGCGGTGAACACGATCATGTTCCGCGAGGAACTCGAAGACCTCAAGAACCGCTACATGGGCCGCCTGACGGTGATCCATATCCTCGAATCCGGTCAGGACATGAAGCTTTTCGAGGGCCGCGTCGATCAGGACAAATGCAACGCGCTGTTCAAGCATTGGATTCAGATCGACAACATCGACACCGCCTTCATCTGCGGGCCGGAGCCGATGATGCTGGCCATCGCTGAGGCGCTGAAGACCAATGGGCTGACCGACGAGCAGATCAAGTTCGAATTGTTCAGCGAAAGCCAGCAGGGCCGTCTGGCGAAACAGGAAATGGCCAAGCGCAGCGAGGGCCAGAAGGGCACCGAGATCACCGTCATCATCGACGGCGCGCGGCGCAGCTTCACTATGCAGAAGGGGCAGTCGGTCCTCGAAGCGGCGCTGGAGAACGGGCAGGAGGCGCCGTTCTCCTGCAAGGCCGGGGTCTGTTCGACCTGCATGGGCAAGGTGCTGGAAGGCGAAGTCGAGATGATCTCGAACCACGCGCTGGAGGATTACGAAGTCGAACGCGGCTATGTGCTGACCTGCCAGAGCTACCCGCTGAGCGACAAACTCACCATCGACTACGACACCCACTGAAGGAGCCGACATGCGCGATATCCACAGTTACGCCGCCGGCGAATGGCTGGCCCCCGGGGCCGGCGCCCGCAACATTGCCAGCGCCATTACCGGCGAGGTGATCGCGCAGGCGGGCAACGACGCGCTGGACGCGGCCGCCATGCTGGGCTTTGCCCGCGAGCATGGCGGCCCTGCCCTGCGCGCCATGACCTTCCACGACCGCGCGCGCATGCTGAAGGCGCTGGCGCTGCATTTGATGGAGCACAAACAGGCGCTTTATGATCTGAGCTACGACACCGGGGCCACGCTCTCGGACCACAAGATCGACGTGGATGGCGGAATCGGCACGATGCTGGTCTTCGCCTCCAAGGGCCGGCGCGAGATGCCGGACGCCCATGTCTACCTCGATGGCGCGCCCGAGCAACTGGGCCGCGAGGGGCAGTTCATGGGGCGGCACATCTGCACCCCGCTGCAGGGCGTCGCGGTGCATATCAACGCCTTCAACTTCCCGGTCTGGGGCATGCTCGCAAAACTCGCGCCGACCCTGCTGGCCGGCGTTCCCGCGATCGTGAAACCGGCCACCGCCACCTGCTATGTCACCGAGCATTGCGTGCGGCTGATGCTGGACAGCGGGCTGCTGCCGAAGGGTGCTTTGCAATTCGTGAGCGGTGGCTTGGGCGACATGCTCGACCTGCTTGGTTGTCAGGATGCCGTGGCCTTCACCGGCTCCGCCGACACGGCGCTGAAGCTCCGTGGCAATCCGAAGCTCATGGAAAATTCTGTGCGCTTCACCTCTGAACAAGACAGCCTGAATGCTTCCGTCCTCGGCCCCGATGCCGTGCCGGGCACGCCGGAGTTCGACCTTTTCGTGAAGGAAGTGCAGCGCGAGATGACGGCCAAGGCGGGGCAGAAATGCACCGCCATTCGCCGCATCATGGTGCCGCAAGCGCAGATCGACGCGGTGATCTCGGCGCTGTCCGAACGCCTCGCCAAGACCACCATCGGCGATCCGCGGGCCGAGGACACGCGCATGGGCGCGCTGGTCTCGGGCAGCCAGAAACGCGACGTATTGGAAAAAGTCGGGCTGCTGAGCGCCGAAGCCGAGCGCGTTTTCGGCGACCCCGACAACTTCACCGTGAAGGGCGCCGACCGCGACAAGGGCGCCTTTCTGCCGCCGATGCTGTTCCACTGCGCCGATCCCGATGCCGCCGAGCGCGTCCATGACACCGAGGCTTTCGGCCCCGTCTCCACCCTCATGCCCTACCGCGATCTGGCCCATGCGACGCGGCTTCTCAATCGCGGCCAAGGCTCGCTGGTGGCGTCGATCATCACCAACGACGGCGAGGTCGCGCGCGAGTTGACGATGGGCTCCGCGGCCTTCCACGGACGGCTTTATTTCAACAACCGCAAGTCGATGGGCGAGGCGACGGGTCATGGCTCTCCGCTGCCGCATATGGTGCACGGCGGACCGGGCCGCGCGGGCGGCGGTGAAGAGCTGGGCGGCGTGCGCGGCGTGATGCATTACATGCAGCGCACCGCTGTGCAGGGCAGCCCCGACATCCTGACGGCCATCGGCAAACAATGGGTGCCGGGAGCCGAGGAAGTCACCGACCGCGCCCATCCTTTCACCCGCCGCTTCACCGAGTTGGATCTGGGCGAGACCTTCCATTCCCCCAGCCGCGAAGTGACGCTGGAAGATATCGAGACCTTCGCCCATTTCACTGGCGACACCTTCTATGCGCACATGGACGACCAAGCCGCCGCCGCAAATCCGTTCTTCCCGGGGCGCGTGGCGCATGGCTACCTTCTGCTAAGCTTCGCTGCCGGGCTCTTCGTGCAGCCCGATCCCGGCCCGGTTCTGGCCAACACCGGCCTAGACAACCTGCGGTTTCTCGAACCGGTTTCGGCTGGCGACAGCATCAAGGTGCGGCTTTCGGTCAAGCACAAGACACCGCGCAACGAGGAATACGGCGAGGTCCGCTGGCATGTGACCCTCACCAACCAGCGTGAGGAAGCGGTCGCCGAATACGACCTGCTGACGATGAATGCCGTCTGACCACGCCCCCTCGGTCGTCGCGGCACTCGCTGGCCTTGGCGGTCAGCGGGTCTGGTCGCTGATGGTCAGCCTCTTCGGCGATCTGGCACAGGGACAGGGCGACGCAATCGACGGGCCGGTGCTGTCGCAGATCATGGCCGCGCTCGACGTGCGGCCCGAGGCAAGCCGCGTGGCGCTGCACCGGCTGCGCAATGACGGCTGGCTACAGTCGCAAAAGGTGGGGCGGATCAGCCAGCACAGCCTGACCGCCCAAGGCCGCGCGGAAAGCGCTGCTGCCAGTCCGCGCATCTACGCCGCGCCCCCGGACCTGTCGGAGCCTTGGCAGATGGTCGTGACCGAGGAGAACGGGCGCGAGACCGACAGCGCCTTGCGAGAGGCGGGGTTTATCGCCGCCCTGCCCCGCGTCTATGTCGGCCGGGCCGTGAGCGCGGCCCCCACGGGTTGCCTTGCCCTGCCCGGCACCCCACCGCCCGAGTGGCTGCGCCGCGCAGTGGAACCCGCCGAGCTTGAGGCTGACTATGACGCACTCTTGGCCGCGCTCACGGCCTTGGATGCCGAGCTTCCCGCCCCGGAGCAACTCACCCCCTTGGACGTCGCGGTCTTGCGCTGCCTGATCGTGCACAATTGGCGGCGATTGGTGTTAAAGCATCCCACCCTGCCCGGCGGGCTGATCCGCCCCGAGTGGCCCGGCTACCGCTGCCATCTGCTGGTCGACCGCCTTCTGCGCCGCTACCCGCGCCCCGCACTGCAGGATCTGGCCACCGCCTGACGCGGCGCAAAGCCCTGCTTTCCCATGCCGGACAAGCAGGATATAGACGTGCTCATGACAAATTTCCTCTATCAGAACGACCTGCCGAATGACCTCGACCTTGGGCCGATGGTCGCGATTGATTGCGAAACGATGGGGCTGCATCCGCATCGCGACCGGCTCTGTGTCGTGCAGCTTTCGGGCGGCGATGGTCACGCGCATCTGGTGCAGGTCGCCAAGGGCCAGACCGAGGCGCCGAACCTCTGCGCGCTGCTGGAGAACCCTCATGTGCTGAAGCTGTTCCACTATGGCCGCTTCGACATTGCCGCGATGCGCAACACCTTTGGCGCCACCGCGACGCCGGTCTATTGCACCAAGATCGCCAGCCGATTGGTGCGCACCTATACCGACCGGCACGGGCTGGCGAAGCTTTGCCAAGAACTTCTGAGCGTCGATATCTCGAAACAGCAGCAATCCAGCGATTGGGGGGCCGAAGAGCTGACCCAAGCGCAGATCGACTATGCCGCCTCTGACGTGCTTTACCTGCACCGGCTGCGCGATGAACTTAACAAACGCCTGATACGCGAAGGCCGGATGGACATGGCGCAGGCCTGTTTCGATTTCCTGCCCATGCGCGCGCGGCTGGATCTGGAGGGATGGCCGGATACGGACATCTTCGCACACGCATGAACACACCTTTCCTCGACACCGCCCGCCGGGTGATCCGCTGCGAAGCCGACGCGCTGACGCTCTTGGCCGACAGCCTTGATGACCGCTTTCGCGCCGCGGTTGACCTGATGCGCACCTGCAAGGGCCGCGTGATCGTCACCGGCATCGGCAAGTCGGGCCATATCGGCAATAAGATCGCGGCAACGCTGGCCTCCACCGGCACGCCCGCGCAATTCGTCCACCCGGCCGAAGCGAGCCACGGCGATCTGGGCATGATCACAGCCGCCGATGTGGTGCTGGCGATTTCCAACTCGGGCGAAGCACCGGAGCTGGCCAACCTCATCGCCTATTCGCGCCGCTACGCCATTCCGCTCATCGGCATCACCAGCCGCCCCGAGAGCAGCCTTGGCCGCCATAGCGACGTGGTGCTCGAACTGCCCCGAGCGGCAGAGGCCTGCGGCACCGGCGTGGTGCCCACCACCTCGACCACGCTGACGCTGGCGATGGGGGATGCCGTGGCCGTGGCGCTGATGGAGAACCGCGCCTTCACCGCAGAGCATTTCCGCGACTTTCACCCCGGCGGCAAGCTGGGTGCAAGGCTGAGCCGCGTGGCCGATCTGATGCATGTGGGCGACAAGCTGCCGCTGGTCACCGCCGACGCCCCGATGCCCGAGGCGCTGAGCGAGATCAGCCGCAAGGGCTTTGGCGTGGTCTGCGTCACCGATGCGGAAGGCGCGCTGGCCGGGATCATCACCATGGGTGACCTCGCCCGGCATCTGGATGGCTTGATGACCATGACCGCCCGCGACGTCATGACCCCCTCGCCCGTGACCATCACCCCCGACGAATTGGCCGAAAAGGCCGTGGGCGTGATGAACAGCCGCAAGATCACCTGCCTTATCGTGACTGACCCCGCGCAGAACGACGGCAAATCGCCCATCGGCCTGCTGCATATCCACGACTGCCTGCGCGTCGGGCTGGGGTGACGCGAGATGAAGGGGGATCGCCACTCTCGTGTCGTGTCGTGGCTGAAAGTGCTCTTTCCGCTGATCGCGCTGGCGCTGCTATCGACCCTATTCCTGCTGTCGCGGGCGATTGAACCGCAAGCCGTGATCCCCTTTGCGGACAAAGAGGTTCAAGAACGGCTGCGCGACCAGCAGATCACCGGCCCTTTCTATTCTGGCACCACGGCGGATGGCGATCTGATCTCTTTCTCTGCCGAAAAGCTGACCACTCCCGGCGGGGAGACGGGCACAAATGAGGCCGAAGAGATCGAGGCGACGCTGGACCTAGAAGGCGGCTCCAAAATCACGCTGCACTCCAACAGCGGGCGGTTCGACACCGGTGCAGAGGAAGCGGAACTGGCGGGCGATGTGCGGGTTAGCACCTCAACCGGCTACGAAATCCTGTCCGAGCGGATGATCTCGAACCTCACCACGCTGGACCTGCAATCGCCCGGCCCGGTGCGCGCCACCAGCCCCGCGGGTGAGATCACCGCCGGCAGCATGGCCATCACCAACCGGCAGAACAGCGCCGGATCGCAATTGCTTTTCACAAAGGGTGTGAAACTGATATACACGCCGCAAGCAACGAAAGAGTAACTGCCTTGAGACACTTGTTTATTTTGATGCTGCCGCTGTTTTTCGCGCTGCAGGCCGCCCCTGTCTCTGCACAGTCTGCCAATGTCGCCTTCGGCGCGCTTGAGCAAGACACCAGCCAACCCGTCGAAGTGACCGCCGATAACCTGTCGGTCGACAATGCAACGGGCACCGCCGTTTTCACGGGCAATGTATTGATTTCTCAGGGCGAAATGACCCTTTCTGCCGGTAAGGTCGAGGTCGTCTATCGCGCCTCGGATCAGGGCATTGCCAAGCTGGAGGCCACCGGCGGCGTGGTATTGGTCGCGGGGGAGGACGCCGCTGAATCGCAGCGCGCCGATTACGACATCGACGCAGGCACCTTGGTGATGCGAGGCGATGTGCTGATGACCCAAGGCCCCAGTGCGCTGAGCGCGCAGGAAATGACGGTGAACCTGAACGACGGCACGGCGCAGATGTCGGGCGGCGTGAAGACCATTTTGCAGCCCGGCAGCGACAACTGATGCCGCCCGAGCTGAAAGTCGCCGGGGGCGATTCCGGCCTGCGCATTCAGCATCTGCGCAAGTCTTACCGCAAGAAAGCGGTGATCCGCGACTTTTCGATGGCGCTTGACCGGGGGGAGGTCGTGGCGCTTTTGGGGCCGAACGGCTCGGGCAAGACGACCACTTTCTACGCAGTGGCCGGTCTGGTCACGCCCGAGGGCGGGCGCGTCACGGTGGACGGCAAAGACGTGACCACCCTACCGATGTACCGCCGCGCGCAGCTTGGCATCGGCTATCTGCCGCAGGAGATGAGCATTTTTCGCGGGCTGTCGGTCCAAGACAACATCAGCGCGATCCTCGATATCCGGGTCAAACACCGCCACCAGCGCCGCGAACGGTTGGAAGAGTTGCTGACCGAATTTTCCATCGAACACCTGCGCCGCGCGCCTGCGCTGGCGCTATCGGGCGGGGAGCGGCGACGGGTGGAAATCGCCCGCTGTCTGGCCGCCAACCCGAACTATCTGCTGCTTGATGAACCCTTTGCCGGGGTCGATCCGATCTCGGTCGGGGACATTCGGCAATTGGTTGCCGACCTCAAGAAACGCGGCATCGGGGTGCTGATCACCGACCACAATGTGCGCGAAACCCTAGAGATCGTGGACCGCGCCTATATCCTGCATGAGGGCAAAGTTCTGATGTCCGGAACGCCCGAAGAAGTTGTGCAAAACGAGAATGTGCGCCGCGTCTACCTTGGCGATAATTTCCGTATTTCCTAAGACTTAGCGCGTTTTTCCGGGCCTGCCAGCCCTCGGCGAAGCCTTGCTCGCATGATGCGGAAAACCGCTCTGATTGTAGCGATAAAAGGATGGCGCGCGCATCGGCGCCATTGACTTTCAAACCGAAACGCGGCCTCATTGAGCTATGGTGACATCGCGTTCCTGTTTGATCCTGCATCGCCCTTCCCGCGAAGGAACGGTCAAAATCATCCTGGTCGCAGCGCCATTCCTCCATATCTGAAAGTTGTCGCGCTCCACGCATGTGGACCGTTTGGCAATGTTCGGAACAAGAAAGACAAGGAGACGATATGCGGTATCAGATCAGTGGCAAACAGATCGACATTGGCGACGCGCTTCGGACACATGTCCGAACCGAACTGGACGAGGCGGTCAGCAAATATGCTGAACGCCCGACAGATGCGATGGTGGTGTTTTCCAAAACGGGCCACGAATTTGCCTGCGAGGCGACCGTGCATCTTTCCACCGGTCTTAATGCGTCGGCCAAGGCCAAGGCGACAGAGATCTACGCCGCCTTCGACAGCTGCTGCGAAAAGATGGAGAAACAGCTGCGCCGCTATAAGCGCCGCCTGAAGGACCATCACAAAGAACGCGCCGAACCGGTTGAACTTCTGGGGGCGTCCTCCTATATCCTCGCGTCAGACAGCGATTCAGATGCGCAGGAACCTGATACCCTCCAACCCATGATCATTGCAGAGATGCAGACGAAGGTGCCAACTTTGTCTGTCGGCGAAGCGGTGATGCAGATGGAATTGTCGGGCGATCCGGTGCTATTGTTTCGCAAGGAAGGCCAGGAAGGGATGAATGTCGTGTACCGCCGCGAAGACGGCAACATCGGCTGGATCGACCCTTCGTAACCCACGGCGGTAACTTCCGCCACAGAGCAGGGCGAGCGGAATGGATTTCGGCAAACTCCTCAAGCCAGAGGCCGTGAAGGTTTTGACTTCGGCTTCGAGCAAGAAGCGTCTGATGCAGGATATCGGCGAACTCGCCCAGCAAGCCTATGGGCTGCCGGCCGGCCAAGTGGTGGACGCGCTGATGACGCGCGAAACCCTCGGGCCGACCGGTGTCGGCCATGGCGTTGCCCTGCCCCACGCGCGGATGGACGGGATCGATAAGGTTGTCGGTGCCTTCGTCTTGCTGGACAAGCCGATTGATTTCTCCTCGGTCGACCGGCAACCGGTCGACGTGGCCTTTGCCCTCTTCGCCCCCGAAGATGCGGGGGTGGAGCATCTCAAGGCGCTGGCACTGGTGGCCCGCACGCTGCGCGACACCAGCATCTGCACCAAGTTGCGGTCGAACCCCGACCCGGCCACGCTTTACACGATCCTGACCGAAGACAAGGCCGATAAGGCGGCTTGATTTTGGGCCGCTTGATCTTGGGCCGCCTAACCTTACGCTAGACGGCGACCGGTTCCGGCTCTGGCGGGGTCGGCTTTGCGCGTTTCGCTTTCTTCTCTCCCAGCATCAACATCGCCGGGGTCACCACCAGCGTCAGCACCGTGGCAACCACCAGACCGCCCGCGATGGCCGAGCTCAGCTCGGTCCACCATTGGGTGGAAGGCGCGCCATAGACGATTTCGCGCGTGAAGAAGTTGATGTTGAGGCCGATCACCATGGGCATCAGGCCAAGCGCCGTGGTGACCGAGGTCAGCACCACGGGCCGCAAACGCTGCGCCCCGGTGCGCAAGGCGGCCTCTAGCGGCGACAGCCCCAGTTTCTTGAGATCGTTATAGGTGTCAATCAGAACGATATTGTTGTTCACCACGATCCCCGCCAGCGCGATCACCCCGATGCCGCCCATGACCACCCCGAAGGGCCGTCCGGTAATCAGCAGGCCAAAGAGCACCCCGGCAATCGAAAAGACGATGGCCGACATGACGACGAAGGCTTGGTAAAAGCTGTTGAATTGGATCACGAGGATCACGAACATCAGGAAAATTGCGGTAATGAAGGCACCGACGAGGAAGATCATCGATTCCTGCTGGTCCTCCGCCTCCCCGGCGAAGGAGGCTTCGACACCCGGCGGCAAGTCCATCGCGTCGATCGCGCTGCGCAGCGCGACGGTCTGGTCGTTCACCAAGACACCGGGCGCGACATTGGCCTCGATCGTGACCACCCGCTCTTGATCCACCCGCGTGATCGTGCCGGTCCGCGGACTCGGCTCGAAAGTCACGAAGTTCGAGATCGGCACCAACCCTGCGGAGGTCGGCACACGCAGCGATTGCAACTCTTCCAGCGTGCGCTCATCGGAGGGGAAGCGCACGTTGATGTCGATGGAGCCTTCGGCATCGTCAGGCCGGTAATCCGCGACCGTGATGCCCCGCGTCAGCAGTTGCACCGCCTGCCCCAGGGTCGAGATATCGGCCCCGAACCGCGCGGCCTCGGACCTGTTCACCGCGATGCGCCATTCCACCCCCGGCAGGGGGCGCGAGTCGGTCACATCGGTGAAACCGCCGATATCGGCCATCTTCTCGCGAATCTGATCCACCACCTGCTGCTGCACCTGCGGGTCATGCGCCTCGATCCGCAGATTGACGGGCTTGCCCGCCGAGGGGCCGTTCGATGCCGTCTGCACCTGCACGTCGATCCCCGGAATGGCCGCCATCTCGGTCCGGATTTCCTCGCCGATGATGGCGGCGGGGCGGCGTTCGTCCCACTCGGTGAACTCAACCTGAATGGTGCCGATCAGATCGGCGCTGTCGCGGTTGCTGCTGCCGGTGCGGGCATAGACGCTGGCGATCTCGTCATAGGCAAAGAGGCGCTGTTCGACCTGCCGCACCAGCGCGTCTTGTTCGTAGATCGAAAAATTGTCCCTCGCGCGCACCTGCACCTGCGCAAAATCAGGCTCTACATCGGGGAAAAAGGTGATGCCGTTGCCGAATTGCGCATAGGCCGTAAAGCCGCCCATCAGCATGGAAATAGCGAGGATCAGGGTCATCCACGGGCGTAGAATCGCGAATTGCAGCAGTTTGACATAGCCACCGGTAAAGCCCTTCAGGTCACGCGGATCGCCCTGTTCGGCGGCATAGAGCGTGGCCTTATCCTTGGCCGATTGCGGGGGCCGCTTGCCGATGATGCCACCGACCACGGGGATAAAGACCAGCGCCATGAAAAGCGAGGCTGTCAGGGTCAGGATCACCGTGATGGGCAGGAATTTCATGAACTCCCCCACCGTGCCGGTCCAGAACAGCAGCGGAAAGAACACGCTGAGCGTCGTCGCCGTTGAGGCGATGATCGGCCATGCCATACGCTTGGCGGCATGGGCATAGGCGGCGCGGGGCGAATGCCCCTCTTGTAGGCGTCGGTCGGCCAGTTCGGTGGTCACGATGGCCCCGTCCACCAGCATCCCCACCACAAGGATCAGCGAAAACAGCACCACAAGGTTCATCGTATAGCCCATGACCCAAAGCGCCGTGACCCCGGCCAAGAAGGCCCCCGGAATGGCCAAGCCCACCAGCAGGGCCGAGCGGACGCCCAAGGCCCAGACAATCACGATCATCACAAGGATCACCGCCGCAATAACATTGGCCTCAAGATCGCTGAGCATGTCTTGGACCTGCTCGGATTCGTCTTGGGTGTATTTGACGGTGATGCTGTCGGGCCATTCCGCGCGCATCTCGTCAATCAATTCGCGCACCGCCGCGACCGTCTCGATAATATTCGCGCCCGAGCGTTTCTTGATCTCAAGCGCCAGCGCGGGCTGGCCGTCGATCCGGGCGAAGCCAGTCGGGTCTTTGAAGGTTCGGCGGATCGTGGCGACATCGGCAAAAGTCACCACCGTATCGCCGCGCACCTTGATCGGCAGAGACATAACGTCTTCGACATTCTCGATCAGCCCCGGCACCTTGAGCACCAGCCGCCCCGCGCCGCTTTCAATCGCCCCCGCCGCGATCAGGCGGTTGTTGCGGTTGATCTGGCTGATCAGCTCTTCGAAAGAGATGTTGTAGGTCTCAAAGACCGTGGGATCGATCAGCACCTCCAAAAGCTCGGTCCGCTCCCCCCCGACATCGACTTCAAGCACGCCGGACAGCCCTTCGATCGCGTCCTTCAACTCTTCGGAAATGGAGTTGAGCGTCCGTTCCGGCACCGGGCCGGAAAGGATCGCGGTCAGAATCGGGAAAAGCGCCGTGTTGATCTCGGTCACGACCGGATCGGTGGCGTCTTCGGGCAGGTCCGACTTGGCCCGGTCCACGCCCTCGCGCACCTTGTCGAGCGCCTCATCTGAATCGAACCCCGGCTCGAATTCCAATTGCACCGAGGCATGGCCCTCGGCCCCGTTCGAGGTGATTTGTTTCAACCCGGTTATCGCGCTGAGTTCGGTCTCAAGCGGCTCTACGAGCAGCCGCTCGCTGTCCTCGGGCGAGATGCCTTCGAGAGAGGTGGAGACATAGAGCGTCGGGATCGGAATCTCGGGCGAGCTTTCCTTGGGGATACCGACATAGGCATAGGCCCCGACCGCCAAGATCATCACCAAGCTCAGGATCACCACGCGGGCGCGGCTGAAAGCGGCGTCGATCAGCGTGTTCATTCCACTTGCTCCGGCTGGGCGGCTTCGGCGCTGCCGGTGATCTGGCCGTCGCCGGTTGGCTGGTCTTCCAACTCGTCAATCTCGGGCACACCCGTCATGGGCTGCGCTTCACCCTCACTTTCGCCACCGGTTTCGGGCTGCGGGTTGACCGTTTCCCCGTCGTTGACGAAACCCTGTCCGATGGTGATGATCTGCGCCTCATCCGGCAGGCCAGCGATCCAGATACCATCGGTCTGGGCGCGCACGATGGCGATCTTGTTAAAGACAACCTTATCCTCATCGTTCACCGTTTTGACGCCCAAGGTGCCATTGGTGTCCAAGGACAGGATCGCCGGAGAGACGAAATGCGCGCGTGTCTCGCCCGTGGGGATGCGCACGCGGGCCGAAATGCCCGCGGGGATCGCACCATCGGCGTTTTCGACCCTGACTTCGGCGGTAAAGGTCCGGGTTTCGGCGCTCGCACTGCTTGAGACGAATTGCACCTCGCCCTGCGCCTCTGTCCCGGTGATGAAGACAACCTCGGCGTTTTGCCCCTCTTTGATGTCTTTAAGCGACTGCTGGGGCACCTGCACTTGGATCGTCAGCGGCGTGTTGTCGACCAGCCGCGCGATTTCCTCACCGGTGGAGACGAACTCTCCCGCTGAGATATCGAGCATCTCTAACCGGCCGGGAAAGGGGGCGCGGATTTCGGTGTTGTTCAGCGCCTCTTCGGCGGCGGTGACCGAGGCCTGAGCGGCGGCCAAGGTCGCGCGGGCTTGGCTCACGCGGTCCACGGTCGAGACACCGCGGTCCAGCAGCGCTTGGGCATTGTCGTATTCGCGCTGTGCGCGGCTCAATTCCTCACGCGCGCGGGCCAGATCGGAATCGCGCGCCGTGGTGCTGAGACGCGCGATCAGCGCGCCCGCTTCGACGACATCGCCTTTGTCCACCAGCACCTCGGCGATCTCACCGCCCGCTTCGGCGCGGACCATCGTATCGCGGTCCGGCAAGGCCTGCCCTTCAGCTACGAAGACCTGCGTCACGCTGTCCGCCTGAGAGCCGCGCACGGCCACTGTCACCGCTTCGGGAGCAATGGGCGCAGGCGCGGCTTCTTCGATCTCTTCGGAGGGGATGATATAGCCGCTGCCCATCCAAAGAGCGATCAACAGCGCGATCCCACCGGCGATGAACTTCGACCGTTTCGAGCCGGCATCGCTGTCGAATGAAAGCGTCTGGCGCTCTTGAGATGTGTCACTCATTGATCGAACTCCATCACCGCGGCCCTATGATCAGGCGCGCGTTAATACTTGGGTTTGCTCACCCGGGTTGCTACGTCATCAAGCGCGGCGCTGATCGTGTCATAGAAGGCGGCGAAAGTATCGAGCCTTTGGCGCACGCCTTCGGCCTCCTCGGGCAGCTTGCGGATCGTATCGTTAATCTCGGATTTGGCGTGGCGGGTCCCTGCCAGCGCATATTTCGTCATCGCGGCATAGGCGTCATCGGCGAGTTGGAAGTAATCCTGCCGGTCGCCCGTCTTGTTCACACGCCGGATCAAGCCCCGCTCTTCGAGCAGGCGAATGGAGGTGCTGATCGTGGCGCGGCTGACGGAAAGGCGGCGCGACAGCGCGCCAAAGGCGATCGGCTCGCCCTCGAAAACCAACATCGCAAAGACCTGCCCTGCCATGCGCGGCAACCCCTCGCCCATGGCAACGACGCCCATGCGGGTGATGAAGTCATCGCGGACTTGGTCGATTTGGTCGGTGCTATCCATCATTCCCCGTCCACGGCAGGCGCGTTGACGGTAGATAGACAAGGCGAGGCACAAATCAAGACTATTCAGAATTTTCCGAACAGACGGAACAAAGCGCGTCGCCGGTAGACTTCCGGCGCTCGACCCTACTTCAACCCGTTCCGCGCGATATAGCGGGCCAGATCAAGGACGAGTTGCCCCCGCGCCGCGGCGATGGCGTTTGCGCCACCTTCGGGATTGAACGGCACGCTGAGGTCAAACAGGCCCGACCGCTCCCGACGCTCATCCCGGACGGCCACAAAATACTGACCGAAGGCGCGGAATTCTCCGGCTTCGGTGGCCACCAGTTCGGCAAAGCGCACTTCGAGGCTGGCATCGGGGAAAGCCTCGAACGGCCAAGGCTCGGATGCGATGCGCCGCCCCGTCATCCGCGCAAGGTTCTGACTAAGCTCCAGCGCCACGGCCCGTTCGGGCGCATCGGCCCAAAGCACATCGGTCGAACTGACCAGACGGCCATCGGCCAATTGCACCGAAATCTCTTCGGCGGCGGCGTAGGTCGGCAAAGACACGTCGCGCACTTCGACAGAGCTGAAGGCGATGGAGGTCTTCTCTGTCACCGCCGGGGCGCGGACGGGGAAACGTTCAGCTGTGCCGCCACAGGCTGCCAAGGCAGCCAGCAGGCCGAGGGTGATCAAGGGTCTTGCAAATGTCATGCGTTACCGTCCCAGCAATAGAGAATTGGGGTTACGTTCGATGGTCCGCGCCAAAGATGCAAGGGCATCGGCAGCTTTCTGAATGTCGCGCAGGGTGCGTTCGGCGCTGCGGCTCAGCTGTTCACCTTGGTTATAGCCTTCGATGGTGCGGCTGGCTTGGGCAAATAGCGCGGTCAAACGCTCGACCACCTGCGGCAGGTCTTGGGCCGAGAGGGCGATATTGTCCGCCGCGTTGCGGGCCGAGGCCAAAGTGCGGTTCACATTCTCGACCGCGCCGCCTTCGCGCAGCTCTTCCAATGTGGCGTTCAATTCGTCCAAGGCGCGTTTCAATGCGCCCGGCAGGGCCACCGCATCTTCGGTGCCGATCACCGCATCGGCGGATTCGGTGAGGTCGGTGAGTGCGACGACCAGTTCTTCGACCTCAAGCGTTTCGGCCTTGGCCGCCACCGCTTGAATGCGCTCCACCAACTCCGGCACGCCCTCAACGGACGACGACACCGCATTCGCCGCATCCGACGCCCCTTCGAGCGCGGTGGAAAGCCGTTCGGCAATCCGCTCTTCTTCAAGCTGGGCCACCAGTTCTTCGATCCGTACCAGCGTGCCGTTCAGGGCCACCGGCACGTTCTTGACCTCTTCGGAGGAGACCAGCCCGGTCAGTTCGCCCAGCAAGGTCCGCACATCCTGCGGGGTTTCGCGCAGATCCTCGTCCGAAACGAAAGCTTCTGCCGAGTTAAGGAAGGTAATCGCGCTGTTGAGCAATTCTTCAATCGGCAGGCTGTTGATGCGGGTAAAGACCCCTTCGACCGTGGCCGCGGCATCGGAAACATCGCTTTCCGTGGTCGGCATCAGGGCAAGGCCATTCTCCGTCTCGGCCAACGACGCTTCGGGTGCGTCTTCCACCCTCACGAATTCAACCTTCAGACCACCCGTCAGAAGGCTGGCCGAGGCAAGCCGCGCGCGCAGGCCGTTTTCCACACGTTCTTTCAAGAACGCCAGCGCGGCTTCGGCGGTGACGTCATCCTGCATCCCCAGATGCGCGGGCTGGATCGACAGGATGGCGTTCAGCCGGACGCGGCTGTCGCCGAAACGTTCGAAGTCTACCAGCCCCGAGAGGGTCTCGACCTCGCCGATCTCCAGCCCGCTCATCTCAACCGGGGCGCCGACGATCAGACCCGAGATATTGTCGTCGAACACGACACTCAGCTTCAGCGGATCGACCTCGGAGGCGTTAAAGACAGAGTTCCGCGCGGTTTCCTTGTCGGGGTAAATCTCAAACACCGTGCCGTCAGACACCTGCGCCCCGCCCGAGACGAAAGTGTCAAAGGTGATGCCGCCGCCGACGAGGGTCGCCAACGAAGAAAAGTCGATCTCGGCCCCCGCGGGGCCAATGTTGACGCTAAAGCCCGATGCGTCCCAAAAGCGGGTGGATTCATTGATCAACTGGCGGTGCTCTTCGAAAATCAGTGCCTCGACAATGGCGTAGTTGCCGCGCGGGGCGATCTTGGCATAGCCGACGCGGCCCACCTCGATGCCCTTGTAAAGGATCGGCGCATTGTCGGTCAGATGCCCGTTCGCGGTGGAGCGGAAGGCGATCTCAAGCCCGCCTTGGCCGCCGCGGATCAACGGCTCAGTCGACGATCCCTGAAAGCGCTCCGCCGCCGGGCCGACCTGTTGGTCCCACGACCCTTCGATATAGACACCGCTCAGCACCGTGCTGAGACCGGTAATGCCCTGCGCGGTGACTTCGGGCTGCACGACCCAGAAGACCGCGCCATTGTCGATATAAGGCGCCACGTCCTTGTCGACGCGGATATGCGCCGTCACCCGGTCCAAACCCGAGGTAAAGCCGACCTTCTCGACCACCCCGACCGTCACATCGCGAAAGCGCAACTCGGTCTCGCCAGCAGAGATACCCGCGCCCTCTTCGAATTCCACGACGATCACCGGGCCGCGCTCGCTATAAGACCGATAGGCCACGAAAAGCGCCACGATCAAGGCGAGGATCGGGATGATCCAGATCACCGAGGCCCCGCTGAGAAACATCTTGCGGGTCGGGGAAATCGGTACGTCGGGAGGCGTCTTAGTCATTGGTTTTCGGGCCCTCGTCCTTGGTCTGAGCGTCCCAGATCATGCGGGTGTCGAACGCTTGTGCCGCCAGCATGGTAAAGATCACGGAGAGGGCAAAAAAGATGCTCGCGGTACCGGGATTGATGGCGGCCAATGTCTTGAGTTGCACCAGAGACGACAAAATCGCAACCACAAAGATATCGATCATCGACCAGCGCCCGATGTACTCAACCACTTCGTAAAGGTAATGCCGCTGGCGCTGCGAGGTGACCGAGCGCCGCTTGACGCTGATGGCAAGAAAGGCCACTGCCATGAATTTGGCCAACGGAATGGCGACAGAGGCGAAGAGGATGATCAGGGCGATCCCCCAGTTGCCATATTGCGCCAGTTCCACCGCGCCGCCGATGATCGTGCTTTCCTCGACCTGAAACAGCGTGCGGGTTTTAAGCATCGGATAGGTATTCGCGGGGATGTAGCACATCAGCCCCACCGTCCAGAATGCCCAGACACGCTGAAGGCTCATCCGATCGCGCGAGACCAGCTTGCTGCCACAACGGCTGCAAAGCTCCGTGCCCATCGGCGCGGGCTTGTTACAGCGGGTGCAGGCCACGATGCCCAACTCCCGTGCGCTCACGATGTCTTGGGATGTTCCAGAGAGTTCCATACGGACCATTTGCATAAGAATCTGTCCTGCGCGATGACGAGGATCACCAACGCGCCGAACATGTAAAACGCGGGGCCAAAGCCCACATCGGCCAGATCGGCCACTTTGACCAGCGCCACGGCACAGCCGATGGCAAAAACCTCGGCCATCGACCAAGGGCGCAGTTCCTCCGACAGGCGAAAGGCGGCGACGGCATGGCGCGCGGGCGGGCGATCCAGCACCACGGGGATCAGCACATAGAGCGTCAGCAGCACCCGCAAGAGCGGGATGAAAAAGATCAGCGCCGCCGTGGCCAGCGACAAGAGGATCATCGGCCCGCCGGAAAAGGCAAGCGCTGCATCCAGCACCGATACCGCGTTGCTGGCCCCCGCCGCGTCGATCGTCAGGAAGGGAAAGACCGCCGCCCCGATGATCAACACCATGACCGCCACCGCCACGGCGATGATCTGCAACCCGGCGTTCCTGCGGGGGGTGATCAGGGCGGTATGGCACCGCTCACAACTCGCCCGCTCCCCATGGGCGGGGCGGCGCAGCCGATAGACGGCGTCGCATTGCGAACAGACGATCAATTCGTCCATGGGCAATTCGGCAAGGGGGGTGTCGGGGCGATCCATTCTGGACGCATATATGATGCCGCCCTTTGACGTATCAACAAATATTCACCGGCCTGTGGCGCATCTGCACCGGCGGATCATCGCCCTCGCGCGAATGTGAGGGGAACAGGCGGCCATGCAGACCGTTGGTCTAGCAGAAATGACAAAGGAGAAAGCAATGACTGATATTACCAATGCAAAGATCCTGATCCTCGCCACCAATGGCTTTGAGCAGTCCGAACTGGAAAAACCCCTGAACGATCTGCGCGACCGCGGCGCCACCGTCCATGTGGCCACGCCCGATGGCAATGAGATCAAGGGTTGGGACGAAGATGACTGGGGCAACACCGTGCCCGCAGACCTCGCCCTTCGGGACGTGAATGTCGACGACTACCAAGGCATCGTGCTGCCCGGTGGCCAAATCAACCCCGACCTGCTGCGTGCCAACGAAGATGCGGTGGCTCTGATCCGCAAGTTCCACGACAGCGGCAAGACCGTCGCCGCCATCTGCCACGCCCCGTGGCTGCTGATCGAGGCGGGCATCATCAAGGGCCGCAAGGCGACTTCCTTCTCCTCCATCGCGACGGATGTGAAGAACGCCGGTGCGCACTACGAAGACAGCGAAGTGGTGGCCGACCGAGGCATCGTGACCAGCCGCTCGCCCGAGGATCTCGACGCTTTCGTCGCCAAGATCGTCGAGGAAATCGAAGAGGGCAAACACGACCGCAAAGCGGCCTGAGCCCTGCCTCTGTGACGAGATTTACCCCCGGTCCTTTGGCCGGGGGTTTTTCATGCGCGGTCGCGCGGAAGGCTAAGCTCCGCCAGCACCGCATCGGTATCCGCGCCGATGGCCCGCGGGGGGCTGGGCATCTGCGGCGCGGCACCGTCAAACCGCGGCGCTTGGCCTGATTGCAGCACGCCATCGACCCTCCCCACATTGCCCCGCGCCGCCATCTGCGGATGATCCGGCGCTTCGGAAAAGCTGAGCACCGGGGCCACGCAGGCATCCGAGCCATCGAAATGCGCCGCCCAGTCGTCCCGGGCGCGGGTGGCAAAGATCGCGGAGAACTCGGCGATACGCGCCTCCCATGTCGTCCTGTCGTTCTGGCTCTCGGCAAGCTCCGCAGGCAGGCCCAACTTCGCTAACAAGATCGCGTAGAACTGCGGCTCCAATGCCCCGACCGAGATGAATTTCCCATCCGCACAGGTGTAGCAACGGTAAAACGGCGCAGCCCCGTCGAGCCAATTGGCGGCACGCTTTTCGGTCCACGCGCCTTGGGCCAGCATGCCGTGGATCAGCCCCATCATCGCAGGCACCCCATCGACCATCGCGGCGTCGACGACTTGGCCCTTACCGGTCACCCCGCGTTCGATCACGGCAGCAAGGATGCCGAACAGCAAGAACATCGTCCCGCCGCCGTAATCCGCCACCATGTTCAGGGGCGGCACCGGGGGCGCATCGGCGCGGCCTATGGCATGAAGTGCCCCTGTTAGAGCCAGATAATTGATGTCATGCCCCGCCGTTTGCGCCCATGGGCCGGTCTGGCCCCAGCCGGTCATGCGGCCATAGATCAGAGCCTCGGGGCAGGCGTCAGGGCCAAGGCCCAAACGTTCCATCACGCCGGGGCGAAACCCTTCGATCAGCACATCGGCAGAAGCGATCAGCGCCTTTGCCGCGGCGATCCCTTCGGCGGTTTTCAGGTTCAACACCACCGACCGCTTGCCGCGCCGGTTGATGTCCGACGGCTCCGCCGGGGCGGCTTTGCGGTCAACCGTGATGACATCCGCGCCTTGATCGGCCAGCAGTTGCCCTGCCAGCGGCGCGGGGCCAAGACCGGAAAACTCCACCACCCTGAGCGAGGACAGCGGCCCTTTGCGCGCCGCCCCGCTCATGCCGCCCCCGGCACCAAGACCTGCCGCGCCCCTTCGGTGAAATCCGACAGCGACAGCGCCCATGTCGTGCCGGGCCAGCGCAACTCCATCTCGCGTTTGCGCGGACGGTAGACGGCGGTGTAAAGCGTGCCGAACCCGGCGTTGAAGGCCGTGGAATAAAGCGGCGGCTTGAGGAACGCCCCGATGAACTTTTCCTCCGGGTCGCGGTGCAGACGCAGACGTTGCAACAGGTAGCGCTCCCGCTCGACCGTGGCGGTAAAGCGGGCGTGGCTGATCCACTCCACATTCTCTTGATGGTTGGTCGCCACCGCGGCGCGGGTGATGACAGCGGGACGATCGGGGGCCATCATGGCTGTCAGGTAACTGCGCTTTCGGTCGAGTACGGTGACGTTGTAGCTCATATGCGTGGGCACCCGCGCCAGCACCTCGCCCGCCTCCTGCGCGGTTTCGCAGGTCTGCAAGACATAGCGCAGGATCAGCGGCACACCGAAGCCCTCGCCCACCACACGCCGCCCGCCAAAGGTGAGTGAGATTGACAGCCCTGCGTCATTCACCCCGTCGACCAGCCCCCAAAGCCCGTCGGAGGTGCCCATGACCTGCCGCCCCTGCCAACCGGTGCGCAGCACCATCGCGTCAAAGGCATTGGGGTTATAGTCATAGTTGCGCACCATGACCGGCTCTTTCCCCGCCCAGATCGCCTGCGAACAGGCCGACAGATAGGGCGGCGGGCAATAGAAACTAAGGAAGCGCGCCGCGTGATCGCCGCCGCCTGCAAGACTGCAAAGCTGGTCATAAAGCGGCAGCATCTCGGGCATATGCTGGGCCAGCGCACGGCGGCATTGGGCATAGGTCGGGCGCGCGGCCTCCCCCTCCTTCAACCACCATGCGTGATAATCAGGCCAATAGGCCGCGAAGAGACCGGCCCATTTCGGGCCGGGCTGGTCTTCGGACAATGCGCGCCAGTACATCGCGGCCTTTCATCTCGTTACAGGATCTTGAACGCCGGATCAGAAAGCTCTGGACCGGCAGAGGCGGTGGGCAAGGGTTTGCCATCCACGCTGCGTTTGATCCCATGAATCCACTTTTTCGCGCGTTCGTTCAACTGGAAAGACTTGGTCATCGACCGACCCCGCGTCACGAGGATGCCAATATCCGCGCCCTCGTAGCGATAGTCACCCGGTTGCAAGATGCGCAGGAAGAAGGCTTCGTTCTCGCTCTCGACCGCGCGGCGGTGATAGTCGAAACGGTCAAAGACCACGCTGCCGTCTTCCTTCATCTTGTAAATCCCGGTCTCGGGCGCTTCGGTGCAGATGTCGACACTGTCTTCGGTGTGTTTGATGACCATCTGGCTCCAACCGTCGATATTGTCCGGGTCAGCCCAGCGGGCGTTCAGCTCATCCACGTCGAGGGTGAACTTCTTGCGGCTGAACTCCAGCAAGTGGAACAGGAACAGCGGCGCGTCGGCATGGGCAAAGGCCGCGTGGTTGGTCATGGAGCTTGCGCCGGTGATGCGCGGGTTCAACTCGCCCAGCCACAGGTCGCCGGTCTTCTTGTCGATTAGGAAATCGAGCTCGAAATAGCCGCGATAGCCCTCTTTCCGCAACTGCTCGCCGAACTTGAAGGTCAGATCGCGGGCCTTCTCCCGCACCTTGGGCGGGAAGGCGGTGGCGAGGATCTCGTTGCCGCACCAGCCACCGCGGTAGGGGGTCAATTCCTTGAAGCCGACCAGTTCGGTCATCAGCGGGCCGACGATGGTGCCCTCCTTGGTGGCGCAAGCCTCGATCGCGGCGCCGCGACAGTCGATCCGCTTCATGATCTTGATCTCGCCCTCGCCCACGATCTCGCTCTCGTGGCGGCGGAAATCGGCTTCGGACTTAATAAAGAAAGTCGTATGCCCGCTGTCGCCATAGGCCGATTGCAGCACGAGGTCATGGCCGAGATCGGCTTTCTCGCAGATCTCGCGCAGGTGGTCGTAGCTTTTCACCTCGCTCAGCGTATTAGGCACCGAAGGCACACCAGCCTTGTTGCCGATGCGCACGGTCTCGATCTTGTTGTCCATCGACTGGCGCAGCTTGGCTTTCGGGAACCAGACCTCGGCGCCCAACTCCTTGCTCAGGCGCTCGGTTTCCTCGTCGAACATCAGGAAGACGAATTTGGGCTTGCCGCCGCGGCGCTTGATGAAGTCGATGACCTCCTTGTGCTGCAAAAGGTAGTTGTTGATGTCCTCGATGCTCTGGAACTCCGCATGGGGCTGTTCCGAGGGGCAGAAGACGTTGGGATGCTTGCCGCCGTAGCAGTCGATGTAGCAGATGTACTTGAAATTCTTCACCCATTCATCGAGGCCCAGCAAATTGAAGTTGGTGGCCGAGATGAAATAAACTGGGTCCTCGTTTCGGTGAAAGAACCGGCGGATTTCGGAGATATTCTTGAGAATTTTTGCCATGTCGTAGGTCCTTTTGGTCAAACGGGTGAAGAAGAAAGGTCTTTGCGGCGCACGCGTTTCAATGCCTCCGCGGTAAAGACGCGCAGGCCCAGATCGGGCCGGTATCCGTGGATCTCGCTCACATCGAGCGCGCGCATGAAGTCGAGAATTTCCTGACTGACGACCTGTCCGGGGACGAGGATCGGAAAGCCGGGCGGATAGGGGATGATGAAGCTGGCCGAGACCACCGTGTCGCCCGCGTCCATCACCTCTTGCAAGGATCCGTTCAGGTCGAGGTAGTCACAGTTCTTCTCATCATAGGCGAGGAAGAAGGGCGTGCGAATGTCGCCCTCGGGCGTGTCGGCCGCGCGGAAGGCTTCGTGGAAGCAACTGAAATCCGGCAGCGGCGGGTAGTTCTCCATCAGATTGGTGACGCGCCGGTCGAATGACAGCCGCTCCATTCGGCTGGCATCGTCCAGCAGATCGTCGAGCGACTTGGCGATCTCCACCAGCACTTCGATCAGATAGGCCACCGAAGAGCGCGTGGTGCCGATGTTGGTCATGAACAGCACGGTATTGCGCGAGGTCTTGTTGATCTGGATGCCGTATTTGTCCATCAAGATCTGGGTCTTGAAGGTATCGCCATCCCAGCCCGTGCCGCCCACGGCGAGGGTAACGCGGGTCGCGTCGAGCACGAATTCATCCTGCTCCCAACAATCCCACATGTCGGTCCAGCCCTGCTCAACGTCATAATAGCTGGTGACGCCGCTTTCGCGGTGCTGTTCGGGGATCATGTCCCCGGCGGAGAGCACTTTGAAATACTTGCGTAAGAGGGGGTGTTCGCTGATCGCGCGACGCATCGACATCGCCGCTTCGACCTGCCGTTGGACAAACTCGAAGCCTTCGAGTTCGACCTGACGCCGCCCCACGTCGAGCGAAGCAATGATCTGATAGTTCGGCGAGGTCGAAGTGTGGGTCATATAGGCTTCGTGGAAGCTCTGCTCGACCTCGCCTTTGAAGTCCTGGTCGTTGACGTGAATCATCGAGCCCTGCCGCAGCGAGGTCAGCGTCTTGTGGGTCGATTGCGTGGCATAGGCCCGCACCCGCGCCCGCGGCGGGGGGATCAGCCGGGTGTTGAGCAGGGTCTCATCATCCGCGTCCTTCAGGGTCTTTTGCTGGGCCTCATAGGCGGCGGCATGGGCCTCGGACTTGAACTTCGCCCGCAGGGTATTGGCCGCGTTCATCGCGGTGCGCTGGCGATATGTGGGACTAAACCGGGCGAAAGCGAACCATGCCTCGTCCCAGAGGAAGATGAGGTCGGGCTTGATCGCCAGACATTCCTCCATCACCCGCTCGACGTTATAGACCAGCCCGTCGAAGGTGCAGTTCGTCAGCAGCAGCATCCGCACCCGGTCGAGTTTGCCCGCCGCCTTCAGCTCCAAAAGCCGCTCCTTGATCTCGCGCAGCGGCACCGCGCCGTACATCGAATATTCGTTGAGCGGATAGCTGTCGAGGTAGCTGACCTGCGCGCCCGCGAGCACCATGCCGTAGTGGTGGCTCTTGTGGCAGTCGCGGTCGACCAACACGATGTCGCCGGGCCGCACCAACGCCTGCACCACGATCTTGTTGCAGGTCGACGTGCCGTTGGTGGCGAAAAACGTCTGTTTAGAGCCGAAGGCGCGGCTTGCCAGTTCCTGCGCCTCTTTGATCGGCCCGTGCGGCTCTAGCAGGCTGTCGAGGCCGCCAGAGGTCGCCGAGGTCTCTGCAAGGAAAATATTCGGCCCGTAGAACGCCCCCATGTCCTGAATCCAGTGACTGCGAGTGATCGACTTGCCACGGCTGATCGGCATGGCGTGGAAGACGCCGGTGGGCTGTTTGGAATATTCCACCAGCGCAGTGAAGAAGGGCGACTTGTTGCGCGCCTGCACCCCGCGCAGGATGTTGAGGTGCAGCTCCATGAAGTCTTCCTGATTGTAGAAGACACGCCGACAAATCCCCAGATCGAGCCCGGCGATATCCTCGACCGAGCGTTCGGTGACCAGATAGGCATCAAGCTCGGGCCGGACCTTGGCGATCATGCGGCAAAGCTCTGGGCCATAGCTCTCAGGCTGAAGCGCGTCGATCTCATCCTGCCCGCCCGCGCGGGCGAGGTAGCGGGTCAGGATCTGCTGATCGACCTTTGATTTCAGCGTGAGGCCGGGGCGGACGACGATGGCTTGGATATTGTGGTTGAACATCACCGCGATCAGCGCGTCCTCGAGGCTGGGCACCACGACGGCTTCGTAGATGAACGGGTCTTCGGTCCGGCGCATGCGGGTGACATTGCTGCGCAGCCAGCGTTCCTGCTGTTCGTTCACATTGTCGACGATCAGCACTTCGAAATAGGGTTTCGCCAGCGCCCGCGCCTCGGGCGGCAGCATCGCCTCGTCGTCATGCTCGTCCTGATCCAGACTGTCGCGTTCCAACGGGATGGTGCGACGGCGATAGGCGCCGGTGGTTAGCGCCCGCGTCACCCGGTTCACGGCAAAGGCCAGATCTTCGAAATTGCCGTGGGCGAACTGGCGACGCATGTGGTCAAAAGCGGACATGCCCGGAAAGGCCCAATAGGGCTCGATCAGGGCCAGTGACTCAAACAGCGCCTCGATTTCCTTGCGCCCCTGCGCCGCGCCCTTGCCTTTCGGATCGCGTGACATGGCGGCGGCGGCGGCGCGCAGGGCGCTCCACCGATCCGACCGCAGTTGAATGGCCGAGGAATAGTCGTTCATAGAATGCATCAGTCGTCCTCTGCTGGAGGGCCGACCGATGCGTCAGGTAGCGCTTTGTGCGAACCTAACCCCGGCCTAGCCGCTGGTATTGTCGTTCTGCCCGGGCGTGTCGGGCGTTGTCTGTGGGTCGGGCGTGCCCGCAGCCGGGGCCACGGGCGCCGGTGTCTGGGCCACCTCGGGCGCCGTCCCGGCGGTGGGGCTGGCAAGCGGCTCAGGCGGGAAACCGTTCTTGCCCTTATAGGTCGGGATTTCGGCAGGCACCTGCTGGGCGGGCACATCGACATGCAGCCCCGCGCGGCTGCCCTGTTGCGGGATTTCAAGCGGGCCAAGCGTGTGCAGGAAAGCATCCGCGCCGCTGTCACGGTCATAGACCGGGAAGTCTGTCGGGCGGTCGCGGAAGGATTTGAGCAGTTGGCCCAGCCCCTTCATCCCCGTCTCACGCTGACGGCGCACCATGTTGAGGTCGATCTCAATCGGGAACATATCCTCTTGACCCGCCGATTGGTGCAGCACCATCGAAGTCGGATCAACCACGCAGGACCGGCCCACGCCCCCGGCGCCGAGGCCATTCACGTCGAAGATATAGCACTGGAACTGCGCCGCCGTGGCGCGCGCGATGGCAAGTTCCGCATCGCGGTCGGTGGTGCCGGTCAGCACCGGGTGCAACAGCACCTCGACGCCCTGCGAGGTCAACTGCCGCGTCGTTTCGGGGAACCACATGTCATAGCAGATCGACAGGCCAAAGCGGCCCACCTCCGGCACGTCGAAGATGCAGAACTCATTGCCTGCGGCGATGCCCGCCTCATAGGGCCGGAAGGGGAACATTTTGGCATAGCGGCGCACCACTTCGCCTTCTGGGTTGATGACGACCGAGGTGTTATACACGCGGCCATCCTCGGGATGCTTGAGGAACATCGAACCGGGGATCAGCCAGACCCGATGCCGCCGCGCGGCGGCCTGAAACTGTTCGATCGTCTCATTCTCGGGCGGCAGGGCAAACCGGTCAAGCGGGCCGAAAGGCGCCAGTTCGGAGAACAGCACCATCTGCGTCCAAGGGAAACGCGCCATCAGAATGTCGAGCCGCTGGATCATGCCCTCGACATTGGGCTGCAAGGCATTGACGTACATTTGCACGCCGGCAATCGCGAAAGGGGTCATGCGTAAATACTCCGAACTACGCGGCGCAATGGACCATTTCCTTGCCTATCTCCGCGACGCACGTGTCTTACGCCCTCACGACCAGAACGGAAACAGGGGAACGACGCACAATGCGGTCGGCGTTGGAACCGACGAGGAATTCACGCAGGCTGTCGGGATGCTCGGACCCCATGACCACCAGATCGGCGTTTGATTTCTTTATCGTTTTCAGCGCCTCACGGTGGATCTTGCCGAATTTCAGATGCTGCTTCACCTTTACGTCATCAGGCACCTCACGCTCGACCAGTTGCTCAAGCGCCTTGGCCGCGCGGCCCGTGGCCTGTTTCTCGTAATCCGCGGGGAAGAACCCTTCGACCAGCGGCGTGCCCATATCCGGCACGACCGAGAGGATATGCAACGTGCCCTTGGAGAGGCGGATCATATCAATCGCCTGCGGCAGCGCCTTTTCCCATGATTTCGGGTCGCTCAGATCAACGGTCAGCAGGATGTTATCGAACATGATGCGCCCTCCTCAGGCTGTCGCGGGCTTACGGGGGGCCTGCGCGGCACGGCCCCGTTGCAAGAAGACCACCAGCGCCAGAAGTAGCAGGGCGGGGATGAACATCCAGTACTTGCTGGGTTGCGGCATCGGCTTCAACACCCGCAGCACCTCTTGGTCCCAATCAAGGCCAGCGCCCTGCGCGGGACTGTCGTAGAGGACATCGTCGATGATCATCTTGTCGCCATCCTCGCGGAACATGAGCCCCGCGGCCTCCAGCTTCTCGGCACCGGTCTCACCTTCGCCGATGGGCAGCAGGGCCACGAACTCCAGCGGATCGCCCAGATCATTCACGCCCGAGATACGCAGCCGCAGCCGTTCGCCCGCGGGGGTTTCTTCGGCGGCCTGAACAATCTCGGTCGGGGCCTCCTCGCTATAGGGGGGATAGATCATGTCCATCCAAAAGCCCGGGCGGAACAGGGTAAAGGCGATGAGCAGCAGCGCGATAGTCTCGTAGAAACGGTTGCGGGCCAGAAAGAAACCTTGGGTCGCCGCCGCGAAAAGCAGCATGGCCACGGTGGCCACCACAAAGATGAACAGCCCCTGCCCCCATGTGACCCCGATCAGCAGCAATTCCGTGTTGAAGATAAACAGGAACGGCAACGCCGCGGTGCGCAGGGAGTAGAAGAAGGCGACCAGCCCGGTTCGGATCGGATCACCGCCCGAGACGGCGGCGGCGGCAAAGCTCGCCAGACCCACCGGCGGGGTCACATCCGCCATGATGCCGAAGTAGAAGACGAAGAGATGCACCGCGATCAGCGGCACGATCAGCCCGTTCTGCTGCCCCAGCGTTACGATCACCGGCGCCAGCAGGGCCGAGACGACGATATAGTTCGCTGTGGTGGGCAGGCCCATGCCAAGGATCAACGAGAGCACAGCCGTCAGGAACAGGATGGCAAGGATATTGCCGCCCGAGAGCACTTCGACCACATCCGCGAGGGCCGAGCCGACACCGGTTTGGCTGACCGCGCCGACGATGATGCCCGCTGTCGCCGTGGCGATGCCGATGCCGATCATGTTGCGCGCGCCGGTGACCAGACCGTCGATCAGGTCAAGGAACCCGGCTTTGACATCGTTGACGAACTGGCTTTCACCCCGGAACATCGCCATAAGCGGGCGCTGCGTCAGCAGGATAAAGATCATATAGGCCGCCGCCCAAAAGGCCGAGAGGCCGGGCGACAGGCGGTCGACCATCAGCGCCCAGACCAGCACCACGACAGGCAGGATGAAATGCAGACCGGACCGCGCAGTGGGCCCCGGCATCGGCAGGGTCGTCACCTCGGCGTTGGGATCTTCCATCTCAAGCGGTTCTTCCTTGCTCGCCACATAAAGCAGGCCGACATAGACCGCCGTGAGGAAGACAAAGATGATATAGCCCGCCGTTTCGGGGAAGGCCGGGCGAATCCAGCCCATCAGGTAATAGACGGCGAAGGACAGCGCGCAGATCGCGATGATCGCAAAGGCGATACCGATAAGCTGCTGCACCAGCGGCTTGGGCGTATAGGCGCGCGGCAGACCCTGCATCCCGGCTTTCATCGCCTCAAGATGCACGATGTAGACCAGCGCGATGTAGGAGATTACCGCAGGCAGGAAGGCGTGTTTCACCACGTCGAAATAGGGAATGCCGACGTATTCGACCATCAGGAAGGCCGCAGCCCCCATGACGGGCGGCATGATCTGCCCGTTGACAGAAGAGGCCACCTCGACCGCGCCGGCCTTCTCGGAGTTGAAGCCCACCTTCTTCATCAGCGGGATGGTGAAGGTGCCCGTGGTCACCACGTTGGCAATGGATGAGCCCGAGATCAGGCCAGTCATCGCCGAGGCCACGACCGCAGCCTTCGCCGGGCCGCCGCGCATGTGGCCCATGAGGCTGAAGGCGACCTGAATGAAGTAGTTGCCCGCCCCCGCACGGTCCAACAGCGAGCCGAAAAGCACGAAGAGGAAGACGAAGGAGGTCGATACGCCAAGCGCGATGCCAAAGACACCTTCGGTCGTGATCCACTGGTGGTTCACGATCTCCGAAAGGCTGTTGCCCTTATGCGCGATGATGCTGGGCATATAGGGGCCAAGCACGGTGTAGAAAAGAAAGACGCTCGCCACGATCATCAGCGCAGGCCCAAGGGCGCGGCGGGTGGCTTCGAGCAGGATTAACAGGCCGGTAACCCCTGCGATATAGTCTGGCAGGATCGGCGCGCCGACGCGGTTGGCGATGTCACGGTAAAAGATAAAGAGGTAGAGAGCGCAGAATGTACCGACGATGGCCAAGGCCCATTCCCAGATCGGAACGCGGTTCTTGGGGGAGCCGAGGAGCACTGTGGCAATGACGAAGAGCGCGGGGATCGGGATCCACCAGACCGCGGTGGAATCCTTCGTACTGACCATAAAGAGCGCGGCAAGAACGATGGGCACGATGACGCCAAGCGCCACCTGAAAACTCGTGCGCGTGGCTGGAAACACCATGATGCCAAGGAATACAGCAAAGCCGAGGTGAATGGAGCGGGCCAGCGTATCGTTGAAAAGGCCGATGGGCGAGGCGATGTAGAGTTGGAAAAGGGACCAAGCCAATGCCACCAGCAGCAGCAAGGTGCCCATCAACCCGCTGACAGAACGCCCACCCGTGTCAGAAGAAGCGACAAGTTCGTCCAGTTCCGCCTGGCTCAATCCGCCCCGGTCACCGGTCGCGGCGGTTTCGACAGCCGCCGCCTTTTGCTGGTCCTTCTCAGACATATCGTCCCCCTGTCGGCTCCACCTTGGGGCGGATGCGCATATTGTTTTTCGGGTCTCTGACGGCAGCGTACCGCCGCCAGAGCTATCATGTCACGGATAGATTACTCGAGCCAACCTTGCTCTTTGTAATACTTCTCGGCGCCGGGGTGCAGCGGCGCGGAAAGACCGCCCGAGATCATTTCCTCTTGGGTCAGGTTCTCAAAGGCAGGGTGCAGACGCTTGAAACGGTCGAAATTGTCGAAAACCGCTTTGACCACCTGATAGACGACTTCGTCGTCAACATCGGCGGAGGTCACGAAGGTGGCTTTCACGCCGAAGGTTTTCACGTCTTCGTCGGTGCCCTTGTACATGCCGCCCGGCACGGTGGCCTCGGCATAATAGGGGTTGTCGTCGATCAGACCTTGGATCGCATCACCGTCCACGGGGATCAGCTTAGCGTCGACGGTCGACACGGCTTCTTGGATCGAACCGTTGGGGTGGCCCACGGTGTAGATGATCGCGTCCACCTTGTTGTCGCCCAGAGCGGCGGCTTGCTCAGCCGGTTTCAGCTCGGACGCCAGTGCGAAATCGTCCAGCGTCCAGCCTTTGGCGTCCATCACGACTTCCATGGTGGCGCGCTGACCGGAACCGGGGTTGCCGATGTTGACGCGCTTGCCTTTGAGGTCGTCGAAGGACTCGATGCCGCTGTCGGCACGGGCGATGACGTTGAACGGCTCACCATGCACGGAGAAGACCGCGCGCAGGTTGTCGAACTTGTCACCCTCGAACTGGGAGGAGCCGTTGTAGGCGTGGAACTGCCAGTCGGACTGGGCCACGCCCATGTCCATGTCGCCCGCTTTGATGGCGTTGATGTTGGCGATCGATCCGCCGGTCGACGGCGCGGTGCATTTCAGGTTGTGATCCGCTGTGCCGCGGTTCACCAGACGGCAGATCGACTGACCGACGACAAAGTAAACGCCTGTCTGACCACCGGTGCCGATGGTGATGAACTTTTCCTGAGCCATGGCCGCAGTGCCGGCCACCATGGCACCGGTCATCGCGAGCATTTTGAACATTTTCATAAGATGTCTCCCATTGTTATAATTGGCGGACCACCCTTTAGGCGGACACCATTGCATGCACAAGTAGAGCGCCGCAGCCTTCAGGCAATTGACTGGGCTAGGAAATTCTTCACACGCCATTCAGACCGCGAGCAGACATGCCCCTGTGGCGGGAATCCCCGATTTCACGTTAGGTCGGTTTTTCATCGCAATCAATGCGGCTGACACGAAGGGCCGCAAAGCCTACCCGACGGGCTGGGGCAAGTCGGGCAGAACCGGGGCAGCGGCGATCAGCGATTTAGTATAGGCGTGCTGCGGCGCGTCAAAGACCTGCGCTGTCTCTCCGGCCTCTACGATCTTACCAGACTGCATCACCAGCACCCGGTCCGTCACCGTGCGCACCACCGATAGGTCATGCGAGATGAAGAGATAGGTCAGGTCATAATGGCTGCAAAGATCGGCCAGCAGATCAAGGATCTGCGCCCGGACCGAGACATCCAGCGCGCTGACCGCCTCATCGAAAAGGATCAACTCGGGCCGGATGATCAGCGCCCGGGCGATGGCGATCCGCTGCCGCTGCCCGCCGGAGAATTCGTGGATGTATTTCCGTGCATCCGCCGGGCGCAGCCCCACAGCGGTCAGGGCCTCGTCAATCGCGCGGGTCCGTTCGACCCCCTGCGGCGGGGTGTCGAGCAGGTGGAAAGGCTCGGTCACCAAACGGTCGACCCGGTGGCGCGGGTTGAAACTGCCGAAAGGGTCTTGAAACACCACCTGCATCTTGCGGCGCACGGCAAGGTTCGGCTGCGTCCCGGTAAAGACCGGCTGGCCATCGACAGTGATGCTGCCCTCTTGCACCGGCTCCAGCCCCAAAATCGCCCGGGTCAGGGTCGATTTCCCGCAACCGGATTCCCCGACCAGCCCCAGCCGCTCCCCCCGGTTCAGGGTAAAGCTGAGGTTGTCCACCGCGCGGAACGTGCCGGGCGCGCCGAAGAGTGTCTTGCGCGGCAGATGGTAATCGCGACAGACGCCTTTGACTTCTAACAGAGGCTTAGGCGCGGGCGGCGCGGGCAGGTTCACCTCATGGCGTGAGGCGTCGAAAAGCATTTTGGTATAGGGGTGCTGCATGTTGTGCAGCAGAGCTTGTGTCTCCCCCTGTTCGACGATCTGCCCCTTGCGCATGACGATGATCCGGTCGGCCATATCCGCCACGACGGCAAGGTCATGGGTAATCATCAACAGCCCCATGCCGTCTTCGCGCGCCAAGCGGGTCAGCAGGGCGAGGATCTGCGCCTGCGTGGTGACATCCAGCGCGGTGGTCGGCTCGTCCGCGATCAGCAGACGGGGGCGCAGGGCGATGGCGATGGCGATCACCACCCGCTGGCGCTGCCCGCCGCTTAGCTCATGCGGATAGCGCGATAGGGGAAAGCGGTCTTGGGGCAAGCCCACGCGGGTCAGCGTATCGGCGGCTCGGGCCTCGGCCTCGGCCCGCGAGACGCTGGGTTCATGCACCCGGATGGTCTCAGCCACTTGGCGACCGATGCTTTGCACCGGGTTGAGCGCGGTCATCGGCTCTTGGAACACCATGCCGATGTCATTGCCGCGCATATCGCAAAGCGCTGCCTCGTCCATCTGGGTCAGATCGTCCTCGCCCAGCATGATATGCCCGGTCGTCGTCGCGCCCTTGGGCAGCAGCTGCATCGCCGCCAGCGCGGTCATCGACTTGCCCGAGCCGCTTTCCCCGGTCACGGCCACGATCTCTCCCGGTGCGACGGAAAAGGTCACCCCGTCGAGGATGCGCAGCCCGTGGATAGATAGCGAAAGGTTGGAGACAGAAAGAAGCGTCATGTGCGTGCCACCCTCAGGCGGGGATCAAGCAGGTCGCGCAGCCCGTCACCCATCAGGTTCAGCCCCAACACCGTCAGGATGATTGCGAAACCCGGCATCAGGGCCATATGCGGCGCGATGCTGACCATGGTCTGCGCATCGGCCAGCATCCGGCCCCAAGACGGCACCGGCGGCTGCGCGCCGAGGCCGACATAGCTCAGCCCCGCTTCGGCAAGGATGCCGAGAGAGAACTGGATGGTCCCCTGCACGATCAGCAGGTTGGCGACATTGGGCAGGATATGCTCGAACGAGATACGCGCCGCGGATTTGCCCGCTACCCGTGCCGCCATGATGAACTCCCGCTGCCACAACGACAGCGCCGCACCGCGGGTGATCCGGGCGAAAACGGGAATGTTGAAGATGCCGATGGCGATGATCGCATTGATCGCCCCGGCGCCAAAGACCGCCGTAATCAGAATGGCGATGACAATGGCCGGAAAGGCAAAGACCAGATCATTGCCGCGCATGATGACCTCATCCACAAGGCTGCCGCGCCGTGCCGCAGCCCAAAGCCCTAGCGGCACACCCACGCCCATGCCAATGCCCACCGCCACCAGCGCCACGGCGATAGAGGTGCGCGCGCCGACCATGATCATGCTCAGGATGTCACGGCCAAAGTGATCCGTCCCCATCGGATGGGCCAGCGACGGGCTGTGCAGCTTGTTCGCGATATCAAGTCCGGCATAGTCATAGGGCGTCCAGACAAAGGAGATCAGCGCGGCCAGCAGAAAGACCGAGGTCAGCACCGCCCCAAGGATCAGGTTGCGGTTCATGTGCGGGCCCTCAACCGGGGATCGACAGCGGCATAGGCCAGATCGACAAGGAAGTTCACCAAGATCACCGAAAAGACCAAGAGCATCACGACCGACTCGACGACGATCAGGTCTCGTGCCGAGATCGACTGAAACACCAGCCGCCCAAGGCCCGGCAGATAAAAGACCTGCTCAATAATGATCGACCCGGCCAGCAGGAAGGAGAACTGCAGGCCGATGATGGTCAGCACCGGGATCAGCGCATTGCGCAGCCCGTGCCGCCAAAGCGCCTGCCGCGCCGTCAGCCCCTTGGCCCGCGCGGTGCGCATGAAATCTTCGCCCAGCACATCCAGCAGGGCCGAGCGCATGACCCGTGCGAGGATCGCCGCCTGCGGCAAAGCCAGCGCGATGGCAGGCAGGGTCAGCGCGTGCAGCCCGGCGAAAAGCCCCTTGTCCCAGCCGACGAAACCGCCTGCCGAAAACCAGCGCAAATTGATCGAAAAGATCAGCACGAGGATCATGGCGAACCAGAAGTTCGGCACCGCCACGCCCAATTGTGTCGCCCCCATCACGCCCACATCCCCCGCCCGCCCACGGCGCGAGGCGGCATAGATGCCCGCCGGAAAAGCCACGATGACAGAGAGGAAAAGCGCATAAAGCGCCAAGGGCACAGAGACCCAAAGCCGGTCGCCGATCATCTCGGTCACCGGGGTCCGATAGGTGTAGGAGGTGCCGAAATCCCCCTGCAACATGCCACCGACCCATTCCAAATAACGCTCTGGACGGGACTGATCGAGCCCCAGTTCACTGCGCAGCGCGGCCAGCGTTTCGGGCTGGGCATTCAAGCCCAGCATAAAGGACGCCGGATCGCCGGGGGCGACCTCGATCACCATGAAAATCACCAGCGACGCAACCGCGAGACTGATGAGCAAGGAGAGAAATCTTTTCAACGCATAGCGCAACATAGCGCGGAGGTTAGGCGGCACGCGCGGGAGGGTCCAGAGCCCGCGTGCAGTTTCCCCGGCAAGAAGGACAAAAATGCTGATTTTTTGGTGCCCTCATGATTCCCGCGCTGGATCGCTACCGAAAGAACCCTTCAATAACAAATCCTTACACACTCAGTACGCCATTTTCCTGTGCCTTATTGCTATGCGCTGGAACCATATCCGTTATGCGGTGTTGTTTTCGGGAGAACAGACAAAACTGGAGAATGAAAATGAAAACGACTTTGAAAACACTTGCGATCGCCGGCCTTCTGGGCACCGTTTCCGCACCCGCATTTGCCGCCGCTCACATGGACATGGCCACCATGACCTGCGCCCAGTACCAAGAACTGAGCGATGACGACAAAATGAAAGTCGCTTCCATGGCAATCGCCGAGCTGGAAGATGGCGGCCACGGTGGCTCCCTGATCACCGAAACCAAGAGCGACGGTTCCGAACCGAGCGACATCTCCGCTGAAGAAGCGACAGATTCCGAAGAGACCGAAGATTCCCTGATCGACAACACCAAAGCCGTTGAAGATTCCGAAGACGCCGATGTGATGGCCGACACGGACATGCAGCAGGAAATGGAAGACTTCATGGTCGTCTGCAACCAGAACCCCGACGCGCTGGTAAGCGAAGCCGCTGCTGGCATGCGTGGCAAAGACTAATAGGTCTTCGCATCTAATTATAAAGGGCGCGCCTCACGGCGCGCCCTTTTTTAGTGTCTCAACATGATCCTTTCAGATCACTCCGCCCAGCTGACGCCGGTCAGATCGGTCGCCTGTGTCGGTGCGTTCACCCAAAGCCCTTCAACACCGGCCTTGGCAATCGTCGGGAAGGCGAGCTGGAACAGGTAACCGTTCACATAGTCTTCGGCGATGATGCGCTGCGCCTTGGCCAGCATCTCGCTCCGCGCGGCGGGGTCGGCCGTCTTGTTGAACTCGGTCATCAGAGACTGGAACTCGGCATTGTCATACTGGAAGTAATAGTCCGGGTTGGCATAGATGTTGATGTCCATCGGCTCTGTATGACTGACGATCGACAGGCCGAAATCTTTGCCTTTGAACACGGTTTCCAGCCACTGCGCCCATTCGACATTGGTGATCTGCGCCTTGATGCCAACCTCGGCCAACTGCGCGGCGATGATCTCACCCCCGCGGCGGGCGTAGGAGGGGGGCGGCAGGTGCAATGTCGTCTCGAACCCATCGGGGAAACCGGCCTCGGCCAGCAGCGCCTTCGATTTCTCGGGATCGTAGCTGCTCATCTCCGTCAGGTCGACGTAGTCTGGGTTATGCGGTGCGAAATGGGTGCCGATGGGCGTGCCATAGCCAAACATCGCGCCGTCGATGATCGCCTGCCGGTCGATGGCATGGGCAACGGCCTCACGCACTTTAACGTTATCGAAAGGTTCGCGCTGATTGTTGATCGACAGGATCGTTTCCCCCTCGGTCGAACCGATCAGAACCTGAAACCGCGGATCGGCTTCGAACTGGGGGATATTCTCAGGCGCGGGGAAGCCAGTGAAAACATCGACATCCTCGGCCATGACGGAGGCGAAAGCCGCTGTCGGGTCCGAGATGAATTTGAACGTCGCGCTGGCCAGGGCGGGCGCTTCGCCCCAATAGTCTTCATTCCGGGTCAGGGTGATCTTGTCGCCTTGGTTCCAGTTCTCAAATTTGAAAGCGCCGGTGCCGATTGGGGTCTGTTTGATCGTCTCGACCGATTCCGGCGCCACGATCACCGCATCGCCCCAGGCGAGGTTGAAAAGCATGTTGCCGTTCGGCTCGCTCAGTTTGACCTCAACGGTCTGGGGATCGATGACATTCACCTCGGAGATTGCGGAATAAAGTGCCTTTTGCGCGTTGGCGCTGTCTTCGGCATTGATCCGGTCGAGAGTGAATTTCACATCCTCGGCATCCATCGTGGTGCCATCGTGAAAGGTGACCCCCTCGCGCAGCTTGAAAGTATAGGTCAGCCCGTCTTCGGAAATCTCCCAAGATTCAGCCAGCCCCGGCACGACAGAGCCGTCGCCCATGAAGCGGGTCAGCCCTTCGAAGACATTGGTATAAAGCACCGAGTCGATGGCCCCAGCAGCGGCGGAGGTCGGATCAAGATGCGGCGGCTCAAGCTGCATGGCGACGGTGATGTCGTCCTTGGCAAGGGCCGTCGTGGCGGCAACGGCCAATGCAGCGCTGGCCACACCGGTCATCAAGCGGTTCAAACGGTTCATGAAAGTCTCCCATATTGGCGTATTTTTTTGCGAGGCTAGCCAAAAGCCACGCGGCACGCCAGCCTTCGTTGCCAAGCACGCGCGAGAAGGGTATCGCGGGTGCTTTGCACGGGCGCGCCGCGCATCGGGGCGACCGTGAAAAGGCATCAGGAGAACATCATGGCCACGCTGGGGATTGATTTCGGAACCTCCAACACCGCGGCGGGCATCGCCGTTGACGGCATGCCGCGTCTGATCCCGCTGGAGGCCGAGGCGCAGACCCTTCCGACGGCGGTCTTCTTTGATTTCGAAGCACGGGAAATGCGGATCGGTGCCGCGGCATCCGACGCGCTGCTGGCCGGGGCCGAAGGCCGGTATATGCGCGGATTGAAAAGCCTGCTTGGCACCCGGCTGATGCGCGAACGAAGGGTGCTTTTGGGCGAAAGGCTCGACTTTATCGACATCGTGGCGCGGTTTCTTGCGCGGGTCAAAACGCAGGCCGAGGCCGCCACGGGGCTGCACTTCGACAGGGCGCTCTCGGGACGCCCCGTGCGCTTTTACTCAGCCGATGACGCCCGCGATGCCCAAGCCCTGACAGACCTGCGCGAGGCCTATGGCCGGGCGGGTTTCGATCATGTGGACTTCATGAACGAACCCGAAGCCGCCGCGATTGCCAATCAAGCGGCCTTGCGTCCGGGGGATCTGGGGCTGGTCATCGATATTGGCGGCGGCACCTCGGATTTCACGCTGTTCCGGCAGCGCGGAAATGATGAGATCGACATTCTGGAAAGCCACGGCATTCGGCTGGGCGGGACCGATTTCGACCGGTCCCTGTCGATCGGGCGGGTGATGCCGCAGCTTGGCATGGGCAGCGAAATTCGCCACGCTTTCGGGGGTGACACCCATATCGCGCCCAATGCGATCTTTAACGATCTGGCCACTTGGGCGAAAATTCCGTTTCTCTATGGGCCGGAGACCCGCAAGGCGGCGGCGGAACTCCATAAGTTCGCCGAACATCCCAAACGTCTGGCCCGCCTGGTCAAAGTGCTTGACGAAGAGCTTGGCCATGACCTCGCCTTTGCTGTCGAAGCGGGGAAAATCCGCGCCAATGGTGCGGGGGGCGCGGGGGATACTGATCCGGTGATCGACGTGTCGATGCTCAAACCCCGCGCGACCTTGCCCCTGCCCCGCGATTGGATGCGCAAGCGGCTGTCGAAACTCGCCGTGCAGATGGGGGACGCGGCAGAAGCGACGGCGCAGAAGGCAGGCCTCGCGCCTGAGGCAGTGGACCGGCTGATCTTTGTCGGCGGGTCGAGCCTGATGGCGGTGGTCGAAGACGAGATGCGGGCGCGCTTTCCAAGGGCGGAACTGCATCGGGGGGCGGCGCTGACGGCGATTGTTGAGGGGTTGGCCTTGCGGGCCGGTGGGGATGAACGCGGCTGATCCGGCTGGTTGAGAGCGCGGGATCGGTATTTGAGAAAGGATGAAGGTGAAGGGCGGAGGCTCGACAGGGCCGCTGGTGGTGCGGCGTGGGGCTGTGGTCTTTTTACTGTGCAGAAGGCTGCGGCGGGCTATGTTCATTATGTCCATAGTTTTTAGGAAGAACGCGCATGGCCCCACTGATCCAGAAGAAACCCCCGACCTCTGCTGTGCAGGAGGAGGCGGAAGAACGCTCTGTCAGTGATGCGGCGGCGCTGTCGCCCAAGCTGATCTATGAGGTGATCCGCCGCGAGGGGCGCGATGAGTTGAACCGCACCAACCGGTCATTGATCTGGTCGGGGATTTCTGCGGGGATGCTGATCAGTCTTTCTGTCTTGGGCGAGGCAATTTTCCGGACCTATCTGCCGGATGCGGAGTGGCGGTTTTTGCTAGAGAACCTTGGCTATTCCTTGGGTTTCATCGCGGTCATCATGGGCCGGATGCAGTTGTTTACCGAGAACACCATTACCACCGTCTTGCCATTGATGCAGGAGCGTAGTTTGGGTGTTTTGTGCAGCCTGTTGCGGCTTTGGGGTGTTGTATTGGGGGCGAATGTCGTCGGGGCCTTTGCGGCGGCGGCACTGTTTATCTATACGCCCGCCATCCCTGAAAACATTCTACCCGCCATCATCAGCCTTTCGGAACACGCCACCGGCATGGGGCTGTCAGAAGCATTTTGGCGCGGCATTCCGGCGGGCGTGATCGTGGCGCTGATCGTTTGGATGCTTCCGCAGGCGGACGAGACCGCTTTTTTCCTGATCCTGACCTTCACTTGGCTGATTGCGGCGGGGGATTTCACGCATATCGTCGCGGGTTCGGTCGAGATGGCCGCGCTGATCCTGCATGGCGGCTTGGGGGTCGGTCAGGCGATCTTTGGCTTCTTCCTGCCGGTGCTTGTGGGCAACATCATTGGCGGCACGGTGGTCTTCACCCTTGTTGCTTGGGGCCAGGTCCGCGACGATGTGGAGGACAGTTGAGGCAAAGCGGTCCCGATCAATGGCGGGGCCGAATTGAGAGGAATGGCATTGGTGTTGCGCAGACCCCCGACCCGACCGGCGATCTATTGGGATGCTTTCAAGGCGAGCCTGAAACAGGCGGCGGAGGACAACCTTGCGCTGATCTCGGCCGGGGTGGCGTTTTTCGCCATGTTGTCGCTGTTTCCGGCGCTGGCGGCATTGATCGCGCTTTTGGGGCTGATTTCGGACCCTGTCGTCGTCGTCGCCCAATTGGAGGAAGTGCGCGGGCTGCTGCCGGATGATGTCTATGACATCATTAATACGCAGGTGACCGGCTTGGTCACTGCGCGGGCCGATACGCTGGGTTGGGCCGGTATCGTGTCATTGCTGGTGGCGCTTTGGTCCGCCCGGGCCGGGGTGGGGGCGATGGTGATCGGATTGAACGCCGTCTACAATGAGCGCAACCGCAATGCCGCGAAACACTACCTTCATGCCCTGCTTCTGACGGTGAGCCTTGTGGCGGTCGGCATCGTGGCGCTGCTGGCGGTAGTGATCGCGCCGATCATTCTGGCCTTCATCCCGCTTGGCCCCTTTGGCAATGCGGTGGCCGACCTTTTGCGTTGGACCGTGGCGACGGTGGTTTTGTTTGCCGGGGTTGGGGTGCTTTACCGCTTTGGCCCAAACCGGCGGGCGGCGCGGCTTCCGTGGCTCAGCAGCGGGGCGATCTTGGCGGTGCTGTCTTGGGCGGTGCTTTCCATCGGTTTTTCCTATTATGTGGCCAATTTCGGCAATTACAATCAGGTCTATGGCTCGATCGGGGCGGTGATCGCGATGTTAATCTGGCTTTGGATCAGCAGCTTTCTGATCTTGTTTGGGGCCGCGTTGAACGCGCAGGTGGAGCGGCGGACGCGGCCTGACAGCACCGTTGGCCCGGCCAAGCCGCGCGGGCAACGCGGGGCGGAGGCGGCGGATACCTATATCGATGTCGCGCAGGACTGACGGTTAGAGCAGCGGGCGTTTTTGGCGGCTTTCCGGATCGGTCATCCCCTCTTTCGCCAAGGCGGCAAGATCGTTGATTTGCAGCACCCTGTCGGACCACGACAGCAACTGACGTTCTTTCAGAGCGCCGAGGGTCTTGTTGGTGTGCACCACTGAGAGGCCAAGCGCATCGGCCAGATCGCGTTGCGAATAGGGCAGCAGCATCTGGTTGTGGGTGACCATCCCGAGCGACTGGCCGCGTTCGAAAATCTTGACCATCGCCCAAGCGATGGCCTGCATCGCGGTGCGTTGGCCGATGGTGGCGAGGACTTCGCCCATGAAATGCTCTTCGATGGCGGCCAGCCAAGTGATGTCAAAAGCGCGTTCGGGGTGGGATTTGAAGAAGTTCCAGAACTCACTGCGGTTGAAAACGCAGAGCCGCATATGGGTCCGGGCTTCGACGGAATGGCCCATTTCGCCCATGATGCCAGCCTGTAGCCCGATGAAATCGCCGGGGAAGACAAAGCTGATGACCTGCCGGCTGCCGTTCTCCAGCGTCTTGTCGCGGATGCCCATTCCGGTGAGCGCCGTGTAAAGCTGGGGCGAGTTCGACCCTTCCATCAGGATCGGCGTGCCCGGTTCGACGGTCAGCTCACCCGACTTGAACTTCTCCATGAAGCTCACTTCTTCTTTCGACATCGGCAGGAAAGCATCCTTGCGCCGAAGGGGACAATAGCGGCAGTGTGTCGTCATTAGATAAAATTTGCCTTCATATGTCTTAGTTTAATGCGCGTGTTTTGCGCACCCCCTACACCGACGACTTTGCTTACCCGGGGGAAGACCATGTCGATCTTGATCTACGAACCGGACCCATTGGTCTGTTCAGACATAAATGAAACGCTTTCTGCCGCGTTTCCGCAATCTCAAATTGAAGTATTGGAAAGCTTTGACCTCAGCGCCTTGGTGGACAACGTCAACGACACGGAATTCGCGGTCCTGTCGCTGCGGCGCGAACAGTTGCATCAGCATTTGTCGGAACTGTCGAACTTGCAGGAGTGGTTTCCGATCATCTGCATCATGAACGATACGCCACGGCTGGCGAAGGTGGGCGAGCGGTTGAAATTCATCACCCGCCCGTTTTCCAGCAGCAACCTGCTGGCCGCGGTTAACGGCGCGCTTTCTGACCCGCGGTTATGCCAGCCAGAAATGCCATGACCAGGTTCTTCAAGCCATCATGATCGGAGGCGGCGGGGTCCTCTTGCCGGGACGGCTGCGCCGCAGCCTCACCATCTGACCCGGCGATGGCGAGCAAGAGAAAGCCCATACCGAAGTAAACCGCGCCGAGGATCAGCGCGGCGGTGAGCGCGGTGGTGACGGTGATGAGGTAAAGCCATGCCGCCAGCGTCAGAAACAGCAGGCCGATCAGCAGAAAAAGCGCGGCCCCGGCGCTGAGCATGGCCGTGCGCAGCGCCCGTCGCAGGGAGCCGCGCAGATGTTGCATCACCGAAGACAGCATTTAGCGGCGGGCCGTCACAAGACCAACGAGGAAACCGATGCCTGCGGCAATCCCCAAAGCGGTTCCGGGCTGAGTCTTGAGGAATTCCTCGGCCTGTTGCTGAACTTCCATCGCCTTGAGACGCCCCGTATCGGCGAAATCATTCGCCGCATTGCGAGCATTGTCCCGCATCTCTTCCGACCTGGCCTTGCCATAGTCGCCCAGGGTTTCGGTCAGCGATGCGATGTCTTTTTTGAGAAGTGCGATCTGATCCGACAGATCGTCAATCGTCACCTCTTTTGCGGCAGCGGTTGTGGTCTTGGCCATGCGGGCCTCCTGAATGTTTGGGTGATGTTAGGCGGCACATGCTTTTAGTGCAAAGGGTTCCCGGCGCGACGTTGCGCGCGGGGAACCCTGTTTTCGCGGCTCAGCTTCAGGCGTTGAGCGTTTCCGTGGAGGAAAAGAACATCGCTTGCGACACGGCTGAGACGACCTGATCCACCGAATAGGGCTTGGAAATCAGGAAGGCAGGCTCGGGCTTGTCGCCGGTCAGCAGACGTTCGGGGAAGGCCGTGATGAAGATCACCGGACGCATGCCCAGCTCGTTCAGCAGGTCGTTCACCGCGTCGATGCCCGAAGAGTTGTCGGCCAGTTGAATGTCGGCGAGGATCAGGTCCGGCACGTCGGCCTTGCCCAGTTTCACCGCCTCTTCGCGGGTGCGGGCGATGCCGGTCACCCGGTGGCCCATCTCGGCCACGATGGATTCAATGTCCATCGCGATGATGGCTTCGTCTTCGATGATCATCACCGAACCCGAGGTGCTGTCGGCCATCTCACGATGGGCGATCTGGATCAACTCGCCCGCTTCGGCCTCATCCACACCGATGATCTTGGCGATTTCCCCGTGAGAGAAGCCTTCGATCGTGTGCAGCAAAAGCGCTTCACGGCTGTTGTTCGTGAGGCTGGAAAGATGGCGTTGTGCCTTGGCCCGCGGGCCGCTTTCGCCCTCTTCGACCGGGGCACCTGCGCTGGCCCAAATACCGTACAAAACCTTGAAAAGACCCGTCTTTGTATCTACTCCATCGAGCACCGAGCGATCAACCAAGATGGCTTCGAGGGCTGCCGCGGCAAAGGTGTCGCCACTGGTCTGGCTGCCTGTCATCGCCCGCGCGAACCGGCGAAGGTAGGGGATGTTGGCTCCCAGTTCATCGCTGATGCTGGTCTTTTGTGTCGCATCGTTCATCTAGTCGAATCCTTTTTACTTTTCTTGGAACCAAACACGTCGACATTGTGTTTGGTTCCAGTATGCATGCATAATTATTCAAACGAGACGACGATGCCAGAGGTGATGTTAGTGAATTCAGGAAACAAGGACGAGCGCGAGCGCGTCATCGACGACAACCTCAAACGGGTCTTCGATGAGACGCTCGAAGAAGGCATCCCTGATCGTTTCAAGGATCTGCTTCAGAAGTTGAAGGAACAGGATTCAGAAAAAGGAACGTCATGATGACCCGTCCCGATCCGCGCGACGAGCTGGTAGAACATCTGCCGGCCATGCGGGCCTTTGCCATCAGCCTGACACGCAATGGTGCCACGGCAGACGACATGGTGCAGGACACCTTGGTCAAGGCGTGGACCAACATCGAAAAGTTCCAAGAAGGCACGAATATGCGTGCTTGGCTCTTCACGATCCTGCGTAACACCTACTATTCCTCGCGCCGTAAGGCGAAGCGCGAAGTCTCGGACGTGGATGGCGTGCTGACCGATGGGCTGGCCGAAAAGCCCGCACACGACGGCCACATGCAGATGACCGACTTCCGCAAGGCACTGGCTCTTTTGAAGGACGAACAACGCGAAGCGCTGCTTCTTGTCGGGGCCTCCGGTTTCTCTTACGAAGAAGCTGCGGAAATGTGTGGGGTCGCTGTCGGCACCATCAAGAGCCGCACCAACCGGGCGCGTGCCCGCCTTGCCGAACTGCTGGGTCACCATGACGACGAGTCGCTTGAAATGACCGATGACGCAACAATGTCTGTCCTATCCGCATCTAAAGTTTCCTCTTTTTAAATATGACATCTGGCTTCTTCAGCGGTGATCTGATGCGTGGGCTGACGATCCGTATCCTGCTGTTTCTGTCTCTCGCGCTTTTGCCCATCGGGCTGATCGCGGTTGTACAGACACGGCAGATCGCGGATCAGAGTCGCCAAAGCGCGGAGCTATCGCTGATCGCCGTGACGGAACAAGCCTCCGCGGCGGAACGCCGGGTGATCCAAGAGGCCTTTGGCGCGGCAGAAGCTCTCACCGCCATCGTGCGGCTCAGGCGGGAAGATCCTGAGGAATGCACGGCCTTCCTTAGGGAATACAAACAGGCGTCAGACATTTATTCGCTTGTGGGTTTCATCGGGCTAGACGGACAAATGACCTGCTCCTCCACGGGGCAGGATCATGACTTTTCGCAGGATGAGAATTTCCAGACCCTGCTGGAAAACCCCGTCCGCCGCGCGATGCCAGTGTTGCAGGGGGCGGTCAGCAACCAAGTGGTCACGCTGATCAACGCGCCGGTCTACGAAGAGCGCGAGTTGATCGGCTTCATGGCGCTTAGCATCCCCGAGGATGCCATCAACGCGATCCGCGAGCCCAAGACCAAACACAGCAGCGTTGCGATGATGACCCTCAATAAGATGGGTCATATCCTTACCACCGAAAACGGGCTTGAGGTGGCCAAGACGGAATATCCCAACGATGTCGCCCTGTCGCTGCTGACCACCAAAGAGCCCAATGTCTTTCTTTCGCAAAATTCCGATGGCCAAGAACGCGCCTATGTGATCGTGCCGATTGTGCCCGACACGGTCTTCGCGCTCAGCGTTTGGCCCAGCAACACCCCGTTTTTGGATACTGGCGTTTCGACCCGCCTCAGCGCGCTTTTGCCCATCGTTATGTGGCTGGCGAGCCTTATCGTGGCCTTCTGGGCGCTGAACCGTCTGGCGATCAACCATATTCGCAAACTCGGGCGGCAGATGCGGCGCTTTGCGCTGAACCGTACTCTCCCGCGTGGGACGCTCGGCCCCTCGGTCCCCACCGAATTGGTCGAGATGGAGGCTGCTTTTGTTGGCATGGCGGAATCCATCCTGCGGGACGAGGCGACGTTGGAAGACAGCCTTCGGCAGAAGAACATCCTGCTGAAAGAGGTGCACCACCGGGTTAAGAACAACCTGCAACTGATTTCTTCGATCATGAACATGCAGATCCGGCAGGCCAAAAGCGAAGATGCGCGTTTCGTGCTGCGCCGGTTGCAAGACCGTATCCTCAGCCTCGCCACGGTGCATAAGAACCTCTATCAGAATGACGATCTGGTCCGCGTCAATGCCAGTGAATTACTGACCGAGATCGTGGGCCAGATGCTCTCAGTCGGCTTGCCATCCGGCTCTGGCGTGAAGGTTGAGCAGTCCTTCGAGCCGATCAAGATCGACGCCGACGATGCCGCGCCGCTGACCCTGCTGGTCTCCGAGGCGCTGACCAATGCGCTTAAATACGTCTCGACGGTCGAACATGGCAAAGGCTTTATTTCGCTCAAATTGATCCAAACCGGGCCAGAGCAGGCGATGCTCGAAGTGCGCAACACCATCGGCAACCCCGAAGAGGTGAAGTCCGGCACCGGGCTAGGCTCGCGCCTGATCCTTGCCTTTACCCGCCAGTTGAACGGCCAGGTCGAGGTCGAAACCAACGACGACATCTATCAGATCCGGGTGAACTTCCACGTCCCGACCGACAGTAAAATGATCTACGATTACTAAGGCCCCAAAGCCCCAATGGAATCTGGCCCAAAACGTGGCGGACCGATCACAGACTCGTCATAGGCGAAAAATTTGTCGGAACCCTTTGGCCTGCGCGCGGTTGAGCACCTGAAACGCAGTGCTAAAAAGGAACACGGAGATGACCACGGAGCTTTTTCTCGGCGGTCTGACCATCCTGACCTTAGCGGCGGTCATCATCCTTGCCCTCACCACGGGCCGAAGGGAACTTCACCCGGATGAGGACCGCACCGGGCGCGAAAAACAGCAACCGGAGACCCAAAGGTCGAACTACCGGTCAGACTACTAAGACCTGACACCCCCTATCGACCGCCCCGAGCAGAATGCTCGGGGCGGTCGATATTTATGGGGCACCTTTTTTTAAAAACTGGGCGGGGTACAGGCGCTGACGATCTCGCAACTTTCGGACCCGGTGTTGCGGAACCGATGCGGCAGGCGGCTGTCGAACAGATATCCGTCCCCGGCATGAAGCAAGCTGACCGCGCCATCCACCGTTACTTCGATGCTCCCGCGCACCACGACCCCCGCCTCTTCGCCCTCATGGCTCAGAAACTCAGGTCCGGTATCGGCGCCGGGCTCATAGGTTTCATGCAAAACCTGAAGCGCGTGATGCGCGGCACTGCCCAGCTGACGCAGGGATACGCCGCCCTGATGACTTGGTGAAATCTCGGTCAACTCCTCCGCGCGGTAGAAGACTTTGGCGCTGTCGTCTTCTTCTAAAATCGCGAAAAATTCGGCCATGCTGATGGGAATCGCGTCCAACAGGCTTTTGAGCGACGCGACCGAGGGGCTGGTTCGGTTCTTTTCGATCAGCGATATCGTGCCATTGGTCAGCCCGGCCTTGGCCGCAAGCTCCCGTTGGGAGAGCCCGTGTTTCTTGCGGATCGCTCTGAGTTTATCGCCGACGTTCAATGGCTTGTCCTTTGTAGGCCCCCGCGCCGCCGCTACGGGGCACGGCCTTGGGTCAACCGGGGGGTCACGGGAATTGTTAGATAGAGGCTGCGATCGCGATTGACAATTATATTAAACGGAATATGGATTTTTTAAACGACACGTCACTGCCCTCTCTCTTTCGCAATAAGGTATCTGTTCCATGTCCAGCACCGTCAAGAAATCACCCCGGAAATCCGCGGCCAAAGCCAAAGCCGCGCCGCAGATCTCCGTGGTCGAAACCAACCCCGCGACCCAGCCCGACGGTCAGACCAACGCCGATCTCATCGCGCGCCGCGATGCCGCCGTGCCGCGCGGCGTCGCCTCCGCCGCGCCGATCTACGCGAAATATGCCGAGAACGCCGAGCTATGGGACGTGGAAGGCAACCGCTACATCGACTTCGTCGGCGGCATCGGCGTGCTGAACACCGGGCACCGTCACCCCAAGGTGGTCGAGGCCGCCAAGGCGCAGGAAGACCACTACACCCACACCAGCTTTCAGGTCGTGCCCTACGGGCCTTACGTCGAACTGGCCGAGAAGCTGAACGCGCTCGCCCCCGGTGACGCGCCCAAGAAGACGCTGCTGGTCACCACCGGCGCCGAAGCCGTTGAGAACGCCGTGAAAATCGCCCGCGCCGCCACCGGCCGCCCGGGCGTCATCGCCTTCACCGGCGGCTACCACGGCCGTACCCTGCTGACGCTTGGTATGACCGGCAAGGTCACGCCCTACAAGAAAGACGTCGGCCCCTTCCCCGCGGATGTTTTTCGCGCGCCTTTCCCTTCTGTGCGCGACGGGATCACCGTGCAGGACGCGCTGACCGGGCTGAAGAACCTCTTCCTCACCGATGCCCAGCCCGAGCGTGTTGCCGCGATCATCATCGAGCCGGTGCTTGGCGAAGGCGGCTACACCCCCGTGCCCTTCGAAATGATGCAAGAGCTGCGCACGATCTGTGACCAGCATGGCATTCTCTTGATCGCTGACGAAGTGCAGGCGGGCTTTGGCCGCACCGGCACATGGTTCGCAATCGAGCATTCCGGCGTGGTGCCAGACCTGATCACCGTGGCGAAATCCATGGCAGGTGGCTATCCGCTGGCCGGTGTCATTGGCCGCGCCGATGTGATGGACGCGATGGCCCCCGGCGGCTTGGGCGGCACCTATGGCGGCAACCCGGTGGCCTGCGCTGCGGCATTGGCAGCCATCGAGGTGATCGAAGACGAAGGTCTTCTGGCCCGCTCGACCGCGATGGGCGACACGCTCAAAGCCCGCTTTGCCGAGATTGGCGAGCGTTCCGCCCCCTTCCGGTTCTGGGACATCCGTGGCCTTGGGGCCATGGTCGCCGTTGAGTTCGTGACCGACTTCGACAGCGCCAAGCCCGATGCCGACTTCACCAAACGGGTCATCGCCCATGCGCTGAAGCGCGGCCTGCTGCTGCTGAGCTGTGGCATGTATGGCAACGCCGTGCGCGTGATGGTCCCGCTGACAGCCTCCGACGCCATCGTCGAAGAGGGGCTCGCTATCTTCGAAGAGGCCGTCGCCGCCGCTGTCGCCGAAGAGCAGAAGTAAACCAAACAGTCACACCGGATGGATCGGGCGCGCGGGGCAATCTGCGCGCCCATTTTTGTGGCGTCCCTCCGGCGGGGGCATCCTGTCCCACCTCGGCCCTTGGCATCCGCCGGGGAAGCGCGCAAACTCCGCCCGAAATCAACGCCGGAGTGATGATGCCCTTGTTAGCCCCCTGCCCCATGCGCACCCTTACGGGGATGTTTCACGTGAAGAGCCTGCCATGAGCGCGCCAATGCGTCCCGGCCCGCGCAACCTGATCACCGATGTGGCAGGGCTGAAGGTGGGCAATGCGCAGGATGCGCGGCTGAAATCCGGCAGCACCGTGCTGATCGGCGATGCGCCCTTCACCACCTCTGTCCACGTCATGGGCGGCGCGCCCGGCACGCGCGAGACAGACCTGCTGGCCCCCGACAAAACCGTCGCGGCGGTCGATGCGCTGGTGCTCTCGGGCGGCTCTGCCTATGGGCTGGATGCCTGTTCGGGCGTGGTCGATGCCCTGCGCGCGCAGGGCCGCGGCTTTCGCGTGGGCGACGCGCTGATCCCGCTGGTGCCCGGCGCGATCCTCTTCGATCTGCTGAACGGCGGCGATAAGGATTGGGCGCAGAACCCCTATGCCGATCTTGGCCGCCAAGCCTTGGAAGCGGCGGGCGAAGATTTTCAAATCGGCTCGGTCGGTGCGGGCACCGGGGCGCTGAGCGCGATGGTTAAAGGGGGCCTCGGCTCCGCCAGTTTGCAATTGCCAGATGGCAGCACGGTCGGCGCGCTTGTCGGGGCCAATCCGGTGGGCGCCGTTACCACCCCCGGTGACCGCTATTTCCACGCCGCCCCCTTTGAGATCGACGGAGAGTTCGGCGGGCTGGGGCCGGACCCATCCGCCGGGTTGGGGCTGAGCTTCGAGAGCCGCAAGATGGCGGCCATGTCGGCCCGCGCCAATACCACCATCGCCATCGTCGCCACCGACGCCACGCTGACCAAGGCCGAATGCCAGCGCGTCGCCGTGGCGGCCCATGACGGCATCGCCCGTGCCGTGGTGCCTGCACATAAGCCCAATGACGGCGATCTGGTCTTCTCTCTCTCGACCGCGGCGCGGCCTGCGGGGGATGTGGCGCTGATCGGCCATGCCGCGGCCCTCTGCCTGTCGCGCGCCATCGCCCGCGCCATCTATGCGGCCACCCCCGCCGATGGGGATCTTTTGCCTTGTTGGAGCACGTTGAATGCCTGATCTGCCCCTCTCCGATATTTCACTTCATTATGAGGTCGACGGGCGCGGCCCGCCGCTTTTGATGCTGGCCGGGATGCTGAGCGACAGCGCGAGTTGGGGCGCTTTGGCCCCGCTGCTTTCCGATCACTTCACCCTGATCCGGCCCGACAACCGCAGCACCGGGCGCACGACCCCTTGGGATGCCGAAACCTCTGTCGCGCAGATGGCTCGGGATGCGCTGGCGCTGATGGATCATCTGGGGCATGACACCTTTCACGTTGTCGGCCATTCGATGGGTGGGCTGATGGCGATGGAGCTTTTTGGCCTCGCGCCGGATCGCATCCAAGCGCTGAGCGTTCTCGCCTCTGCCCCGGTTCGCGCACCCCGGACCATGGCAGTCTTCGATGCGCTGCTCGCCGTGCGTCGCGCGCCGGAAGGGGAGCAGCTTTGGCTGCGCGCGCTCTACCCTTGGATTTTCGCCCCCGGTTTCTTCACCGATCCTGACAATACCGAGGCCGCCCTCGCCGCAGCACTGGCCTATCCCCATGCGCAGAGCGCGGATGCCATGGCCCATCAACTCGAAGCGCTGCGCGGTTTCCGCCCCACGGTACGGCCCGCTGATCTGACCTGCCCGACCCAAGTGCTCCACGGGGCCGAAGACCTGCTGATCCCCCGCGCCGCCGCCGAGGAGGCTTTTGCGGAGATCCCAAATGTGACCCAGACCACCCTGCCCGAGGCGGGCCATTCGATCCATTGGGACGCCGCCGAGGCCGTCGCCCAACATCTGCGCCAATTCCACGACACCGCCGGAGACCCGAGATGACACAAGACCTTTACGGATTGGAAACCTCTACCGACCGCCCGGAAACCTTGCAGGCGATCAATGACTTCATCCACGGCTTCCTGTCCTACCAACCCAAGGCCGCGGGCATCATCGCCGCCGCCGATGCCGACCCCAACGGGCCGCTGGTCAATGCCTATGCCGCGCTCTTGTGGATGTTCCTCGAACACCCGATCGCGCCCGAGAAAGCCCGCCCCTATCTGGACCGCGCCAAGGCAGCCCCCGGCGCGAATGCTCGCGAACAAGAAGTGATCCGCGCCGTTGGGCATTGGATCGACGGCGATGTGCCCGCCCTCGTCGCCGCCTGTGATGCCATTACCGATAAATGGCCGCGCGATCTGGCGATGCTGAAACTGGCGCAATACCACCTGTTCAACACCGGCGATGCCGCAGGCATGTTGCGCCTAGCGTTGAAATCCCTGCCCGAGGCCGAAGACATCGCCTATACCCACGGCATGATCGCCTTTGGTTATGAGCAATGCCATCTGCTCGACCGGGCCGAGGCTGCTGCCCGCCGGGCGATGGAATTGCGCCATGATGAGCCTTGGGCGCATCACGCGCTGGCCCATGTGATGCTAACGCAAGGCCGCGTCGCCGAAGGCGCGCGTTTCATGGAAAGCGTGGCCGAGACGTGGAGCGATCTGAACTCCTTCATGCGGAGCCACAATTGGTGGCATCTGGCGCTGTTCTACCTGTCGCAGGGCCGTCACGACGATGTGCGCGCCGCCTATGACCAGCATATCTGGGGGCTGGAAAAGGACTATTCCCAAGACCAAGTCGGCGCCGTGTCCCTGCTGGCGCGGATGGAATTCGCGGGCGTCGATGTGGGCGACCGTTGGGGCGATGTGGCCGACCATGTGGCGGCGCGGGGGGCGGATACGGTGAGCCCCTTCCTCACGCTGCAATATCTCTATGCCCTTTGCCGCACCGGGCGGACCGAGGCGGCGGAGATGCTCACCGCGATTGAAGGTCGTGCGAGTGAGATTGCCGCCCATGACCACGCCGCATGGGCAGAAGTCGCGCTGCCCGCCGCCCGGGGCATCGCCGCCCATGCCAAGGGGGAGTGGGCCACGGCGATCCGCGAGCTTGGCATGGCCCTGCCCCGCATGGCCGAATGTGGCGGCAGCCATGCGCAGCGGGACCTGTTCGAGCAAATCCACCTCGACGCGCTGGTGCGCGATGGACGGGCCTCTGCCGCGCAGCAGGTGCTTGAGATGCGCCGGACCTATGACCCCGATGGCGTGCCGCTGAACCTGATGCTGGGCGAGGTCTATGAAAAGACCGGTCTGCCCGATCTGGCGGCCCAAGCCCGCGCGCGGGCCGAACGCACGCTGGCCGGGGCCTAGACCGGGCGACGCGCTTTAGGCGCGCGGGCCGACGGTGACTTCGAACTCGGAGATGCCGTCGACCCCCCCGGTGATCACATCGCCGGGCTGCACCGCCGCGACACCGGCCGGCGTGCCGGTCATGATGATGTCACCCGGAGCCAAGGTCACGGCCTGCGACAGGGTGGCGGTATGCTCTCGCACCGACCAGATCATCTGCGACAGATCGGCCTCCTGCTTCATCTCGCCGTTCACCGCGAGCCATAGGCGACCCTTCTCGACCGAGGGAACATCGGCCATGGGCAGGATCGGCGCAATGGGCGCGGAATTGTCAAAGGCCTTGGACCAGTCCCACGGGCGGCCCATCTTTTTGGCCTGCGCCTGAAGGTCACGGCGGGTGAAATCAATGCCCACGGATGCGCCCCAAATGTGATCCATCACATCCGCTTCCGCGATATTCGCGCCGCCCTTGCCGATGGCGATGACAAGCTCTGCCTCGAAGTGGAAATCCTCCGTCAGCGGCGGATAGGGCACGGTGCAAGGCGTATCGAGCGTGGCATCGGCAGGTTTGGTGAAAAAGAACGGCGGGTCGCGCATGTCATTGCCCATCTCAAGCACATGCGCCTCATAGTTGCGGCCCACGCAAAAGACACGGCGCACCGGGAAACGGTCGCTGGTGCCTTGAACGGCAAGGCTGCTTTGCTTGGGGGGATCAATCACATACATCACGGGTGTTCCTTTTGGCATAATGCCGCCAAGGAACACCCGCGCTTTGTAACAGTCAATGACCCCTCGCGCTTATAAGCCTTTGAGCGGCCACTCTTTCACAGTTCGGCGCCTTTGCGGATGGCCTCTTGCACCTCGGCGATCTCCTCGGCGCTCAGCCCATAATCCGCCGCCGCCACCTCGGCGCTGATGTAGCCGCGCAGAAGGTCGCGTTTGACCTGCGCCTTGGGGCGTTCCTCGGCGGGGCCGTAGCCGGCGCCACCCGGAAAGGCCATCATCACCTTCGCCCCATGCGGCACGAACTGCTTGCCCTTGCCGCGCATCGGCGTGCCGTCATCGCGGGCGATGGTGGTGGGCGCGCCGGGCTTGCCGCCCTGCCGCCCGCGTGCGGGGTGATCGACGCGGTCGAACATCGCCTGCATGTCGAACTCATGCCCCTCGCGCGCACCGACTTCCATATATTGCCCCAGCCCGCCGCGCTGGCGACCCGCGCCGCCGCTGTCGGGGCGCAATTCCTTGCGCCAGATCACCACGGGACCGGCATGTTCCGTGGCCTCCACCGGCATGGTCATCACGCCCGAGGGGAAGGCCGTGGCATTGAGCCCGTCGTGCTCGGGTCGCGCGCCCGAACCGCCGGAGTTGAAGGTCAGCACCTCGGCCCGGCGCGCGCCTGCGGGCGCTTTTGCATCGGTGCGGGGGCGCAGGCTGACTTGGAAGTTACATAGACACCCCGCTCCCTCGGCCGGCACGAGGTTCGGCAGGATCTGATCGAGCGCGGCATAGACCGTGTCGGGCACGAAGTGACCCACGATATGCCGCAGCGCCACCGGTGCGGGGTGCACCGCGTTGACGATGGTATCTTCGGGCGCGGTGATCCGGAACGGCTCCAGCGAAGCGGCGTTGTTCGGGATCTCCGGCGCGATGGCGCATTTCAGCGCGTAGCAGGCATAGGCCTTGGTATAGACCAGCGGGCAGTTGATGCCCTTCTTGTCGATCCCGCTGGTGCCTGCGAAATCCGACAGGATGTGATCCTCGGCAATGCTCACAGTGACCTTCAACGTGATCGGCGTGTCGAACCCGTCGATGGTCATCTCGCCGGTCGCCCGCTGGCGCGGCAGGGCGGCGATGCGCTCCAACGTGGCGCGGCGCGAGTTGTCGAGGATGAAGGCCGCGATGCCGGTGAGATCGTCGAGGTCGAATTCCTCCATCATGTCGATGAGGCGGCGGTGGCCGATCTCGTTGCAGGTGGTCAACGCGTAGATGTCGCCAATCAGCTGATCCGGCTCGCGCACGTTGCCACGGATGATCCGCACCAGCGTCTCATCGACCTTTCCCGCATCGGCGAACTTCATGATCGGCAGATAGAGCCCTTCTTCATAGACGCTCGCCGCATCCGCGCCAAACCCGCGCCCGCCGATGTCGACGATATGCGCGGTACAGGCAAAAAAGCCGACCAGCTTGCCGCGGTGGAAGGAGGGCGTGACCATGGTGATGTCATGCAGGTGGCCGGTGCCCTCCCAAGGGTCGTTGGTGATATAGATATCCCCTTCGAGGATGTTCTGCCGCCCGATGCGTCGGATGAAATGCGCCACCGCGTCGGCCATGGCGTTGACGTGTCCGGGCGTGCCGGTGACCGCTTGGGCCAGCATCTGACCGTCGGTGTCATAGACCCCGGCCGAGAGGTCGCCTGCCTCGCGCACCGAGGTCGAAAAAGCGGTGCGCACCAGTGCCTGCGCCTGTTCCTCGACCACCGAGATGAGGCGGTTCCACATGACCTGATAGGCAACGTTGGAATGTGTCTGTGCCATGGGCTTACCCTTTCACAGTGATGTCGATGCAGCCGTCGGGCTGGCAGATCGCCCGGCGCGAGGCGGGCAGGATGATCGTGGTCTCATCCTCGGCGATCGCGGCGGGGCCTTGGGCGGTCTGGCCCGGGGCCATCTGGTCGCGCAGGACCACATCGGCCTCGCAGTACTCAGAACGCGCCGGGTCGAAAATGCGCCGTGTTAGAGCCACATCCGCCGCCGCACCCGGGGACTGCTCTGCGGTGCGCGCGACCTCTTCGGGCGGAGTGCTGGCATTGACCGACCAAACCGTGATCTCGATGTCCAAGCCCTCGACGGTGCCGCCGAAAAGCTTGGCGTAATCGGCCTCGAACAAAGCCTCGAAACGCGCGGCATCGGGGTTTAGCGCGTCCGCTTCGTCCAGCACGATGGGGATCTCCCAGCCCTGCCCGCTGTAGCGCATGTAGACCTTGTATTCCGACAGGATCTTGGCCCCGGCATCGCAGTTGCGCACAAAGCCGGTGGCCTCGTCGCGCAGTTCCGCCAGCAGCGTCTTGATGCGGGTCGCGTCGAAGTCCGACAGCTTCATGTAGACCGAGCGGTTGGCCTCGAAGCTGAAAGGCGCACGCAGGAAACCGATGGCCGAGCCGACCCCGGCCCCGGGCGGCACCAGCAGGCGCTCGACCCCCAGCTTCTCACACAGCCGCCCGGCATGCAGCGGCGCCGCGCCGCCGAAGGCGATCATCGTGTAGTCGCTGAGGTCTTCGCCGTTCTCAACCGCATGGACCCGCGCGGCGTTGGCCATGTTCTCGTCCACCACCTCGGCCAGACCAAAGGCGGCGGTGGCGGCGTCCATGTCGAGTTCCTGACCGATCGCTTGGCTCAGCGCCGTCTCGGAGTTGCCGGTCTCGAGCCGGATCGAACCGCCGGCAAAATTGTCGGGATCGAGTTTGCCAAGCACCAGATCGGCATCGGTCACCGCAGGCTTCGCGCCGCCCCGGCCATAACAGGCCGGCCCCGGCTCGGAGCCCGCGCTTTCCGGCCCCACCCGGATTTGCCGCATGGCGTCCACATGGGCAAGGCTGCCGCCGCCCGCGCCAATCTCGACCATGTCGATCACCGGGATCGAAATCGGCATGCCGGAGCCTTTCTTGAACCGGTATGTCCGCGCCACTTCGAAGACCCGGCTGGTCTTGGGCGTCTGGTTCTTGATCAAGCAAATCTTGGCCGTGGTGCCGCCCATGTCGAAGCTCAGCACCTTGTCGAGCCCATAGCGCGCGGCGATGTTGGCGGCAAAGACCGCACCACCCGCCGGGCCGGATTCCACCAGCCGCACCGGAAATTCGGCGGCGCTTTCGATCGAGATGATGCCGCCGCCCGAATGCATCAGGAAGATGTTGCAGGAGACGCCCTCCTCCTGCAGGCGCCCTTCGAGCCGTCCGAGGTAACTCTTCATCAGCGGCTTGATATAGGCATTGGCAACCACGGTGTTGAAGCGCTCATATTCGCGCATCTGCGGCGAGACCTCGGAGGAGATCGAGACCATGACGCCCGGCAGCTTCTCTTCCAACACCTCGCGGACCATGCGCTCATGCGCGTCGTTCAGATAGGAATGGATCAGCCCGACCGCGACGCTTTCATAACCCGCGTCGGCGATGCGGTCCGCCAGCGCCTCGACCTCGGCGCGGTCGAGCGGGTGCAGAACCGCCCCCGTGGCATCGACACGCTCTTCCACCGTGTAGCGCATCTGGCGCGGCAGCAGCGGCTCGGGGAGATTGAGGTTGAGGTCATATTGCTCAAACCGGCTTTCGGTGCGCATTTCGATCACGTCACGGAAGCCTTGGGTGGTGATCAGCGCGGTCTTGGCCCCGCGCCGTTCGATCAGCGCGTTGGTCGCCAGCGTGGTGCCGTGAATGATCTGCGTGAGGTCGGCGGGCGTGATCCCGGCCTTGGCGCAGACCTGATGCATCCCGTCGATGATCGCGTTCTCGGGCGCGGCATAGGTGGTCAGCACCTTGGTCGAGAAACTCTCGCCGCCCTTTTCCAGCACCACGTCGGTGAAGGTGCCGCCGATGTCTACGCCCAGTCGGATGGTTGATGCCATGTCTCACTCCTGTTTGGACGCAGGATAGGGGTGGGCACAGCATCGGTGCAAATTATTATATTCTATGGGTGTGAAAGGTTTTTTCGATCCTCGACATCGAAGCTTCGGGCGCATTCGCGGGCCAGTTCAGCGGCGCGGGCGACATAGGCGGGCGTGCGATCCGCGTGATAACGCGCGGCGACTTGCAGCGGGCGCGGGTGCCACGCGGCGGGCAGAATCCGCAGCGCCCCATCGGCCAGCGCGCCTGCCACCATCACACGTGGCATCACCGCCACACCCATCCCGTCGAGCACCATGTTCATCGCCGCCGACAGGCTGCTGGAGGGCACCAAACGGGCCTTGGGGGCGGTCGTGCCGTCGAAATGGCCGATGAGATCGGAATGGGCCTGCGTATGCCGCGCATGGCCTAGCACCGGATGGCGCAGCATGGCGGCGAAGTCGGGCGCGGGGCCGATCTGCGCGGCCAATTCCGGCGCGGCCACCCAGATGTAGTCATAGGTCGCCAAGTCCAGCTGCCCGCTCGCCGGGGTCGAGAAGGGTGCGGTTTGCAGGGTCAGGTCGAGCGCATGAGCGGCAAGCTCCTGATCCAGATCGCGCGAGAGATCGACGGTAAGTTCGACAGTGAGATTGGGATAGGCATCGGCCAGCGCGCGCAGAAAGGGGCGCAGCCATGTGCTGGCAACCACTTCGGTCACCCCAAGGCGGAGGCTGTCGTCGATCAGGTCGGGCCGCGCGGCGGTCTCGACCAGTGCTTCGGCTTCGCGCAGGACGCGGCGGGCTTGGGCCAGCAGTGCGGTGCCCTTTTCGGTGAGCCGGATCGACCCGGCATCGCGCTGCATCAGGGTGACGCCCAAGGTTGCCTCCAGCCCGGAAATCCGGGCCGAGATATTGGGCTGTGTCGTGTTCAGATGCGCAGCGGCGCGGCGGAAACTACCAAGATCAGCGACCCAGATCAGCGCTTCAAGCTGTTTCAGCGTGAAGAGATTGCCGATCATTCGCGCCAGTCAAAGAATCCCGGTCCGGCCTCGGCCAGAAGCTTGCGGGCCATCGCCTCACCCGCCGCGGCGCCGTCGGAAATGGCGCAGGTCACGTCATCGCCGATGGCATCAGACCCGTCGGGGCGCAGCACCTGACCGCGCAGGCGCATCTCGCTGCCGTTGAGTTCGGCCAGACCGGCGATGGGTGTCTCGCAAGAGCCATCTAGGGTGGCGAGGAACGCGCGTTCGGCGGCAAGCTGTTCGCCAGTCTTGCGGTCATGGATCGCCGAAAGCATCTCGGCGGCGCGGCTGTCGTCCTCGCGCCGCTCAACCCCAATGGCCCCCTGCGCGATGGCAGGCAGCATGTCGTCAGGGTGAACGGCAGCCTGTGGCACGTCGTCCATTTGCAAGCGGTTCAGCCCGGCCATGGCGAGGAAGGTCGCTTCGGCCACACCGTCATCAAGTTTTTTCAAACGAGTCTGCAAGTTGCCACGAAACTCGACCACTTCCAGATCAGGCCGCCGCAGTTTCACTTGCGCCCGGCGGCGCAGACTGGAGGTGCCGACGACCGCGCCTTCGGGCAACTCGGCGATGGATTTCAGATGCGGCGAGATGAAAGCATCGCGGCAATCCTCGCGCGGCAGATAGGTGTCGATCAACAGCCCCTCGGGTTGCAGCGTCGGCATGTCCTTCATCGAATGCACCGCGATGTCGATGGAGTCGTCGAGCAGCGCGGCCTCGATCTCGCGGGTGAACAGCCCCTTGCCGCCGATCTCTTTCAGCGGGCGGTCGATGATCTTGTCGCCCGTGGTCTTGATCACGACGATGGTGAAAGCCTCGAACGGCAGATCGAAGGCGGCGGCGAGCCGGTCGCGCACCTCATTCGCCTGCGCGAGCGCCAGAAGCGATCCGCGTGTGCCGATGTTGAGAGGCCGGGCCGGGGTGGGAAGCTGATACGTCATGACGCATCCCTACCCCCGTCGACATGAACTGACAACTGCTGTACCTGCGCTACCTACGGGTTTGCCACAAATAGGAACGCCATAATGACTGCGAATAAGACCATCCTGCGCGCCCTTGCGGGCGAAACCCTGCCGACGCCGCCGATCTGGATGATGCGCCAAGCCGGGCGCTATCTGCCCGAGTACCGCGCGACGCGGGCCGAAGCGGGGGATTTCCTGTCGCTGTGCTACAACCCGGAACTGGCCGCCGAGGTGACGTTGCAACCGATCAGCCGCTATGGTTTCGACGCTTCGATCCTTTTCGCCGACATCCTGCTGGTGCCGCAGGCGCTTGGCGCCGATCTGTGGTTCGTCACTGGTGAGGGGCCGCGTCTGTCGACGATCACCACCAAGGCCGAGATGGAAGCGCTGAAACCAGCGGACGCCATTCACGACCACCTCGCCCCGATTTACGAGACCGTGCGCATCCTGTCGCGCGAACTGCCCGAAGAGACGACGCTCATCGGTTTCGCAGGCGCGCCTTGGACGGTGGCGACCTATATGATCGCGGGCAAGGGCACGCCGGATCAGGGGCCAGCCCATGCGCTAAAGGACGAGAACCCCGAGGTGTTCGATGAGCTGATGGAGCGGATCACGCTGGCGACGATCGAATACCTCGACATGCAGATCAAGGCGGGGGCCGAGGTGGTAAAGCTCTTCGACAGCTGGGCCGGATCGCTGGAAGGCACGGATTTCGACCGCTATTCGACAGAGCCGCTGCGCCAGATCATCAGCGCGCTGAAGGCGCGTCATCCGGGCGTGCCGGTGATCGCCTTCCCGCGTGGAGCCGGAGCGCGTTTCGCCAATCTACATGCCGCCACCGGGGCGGACTGTATCGCCGTCGACGACGGCGTGAGTGCAGAGTGGGTGGCCGAACATGTGCAGCCGCATGGCTGTGTGCAGGGCAACCTGAAGTCCTCGCATATGGTGACGGGCGGGGATGCGCTGGTGCAGGAGACCCGGGCGATTTGCGATGCGCTGTCGAAGGGGCCGCATATCTTCAATCTGGGGCATGGGATCACGCCGGATGCGGATCCGGAGAATGTGCAGTTGATGATTGATACCGTTCGCGGGATGCGGGGGTAACAATCCAACGCCCAAAGTTTAGATCGAGGGCCATCGCCTGCCCGCGGGTGGGCGATCTGACGGCTGTTATAGCCACTTTATGTATCAGCCTTGATGTGCGCCCTCGAGGTCACGCCAAGCCATACCAAATCGCCTACCCGGTGGGGCGGGCAGGCGATGGCCCGGCGCCTGCGGCTTGACTCCGGGCCGGGATGGTAACCGTCACCGAAGGGTCAGCGCCTGACCGCGGGTTGGCGTACCGGAGGCTGTCAAAGCCACTTTATGGGGCAACCATGATGTGCGCTCGCGAGGTCACGCCCAGCATCACCAAATCGCCTACCCGTCCGGGCGGGCAGGCGATGGCCCGGCGCCTGCGGCTTGATTCCGGGCCGGGGTGGTTAGCTCAAACCCACTTCGCCATCGGCGGCAGGCTCATCAGAACCGCATCCGGATCATGCCCCGTCTCCAACCCAAACTTTGTCCCCCGGTCGTAGACGAGGTTATACTCAGCATAAATTCCCCGGTGCCGCAGCTGCACGTCCTTGTCGTCCATGTTCCACGGCATCTCGCGCCGTTTGTCGACCACGGGCACATAGGCGGGCAGGAACGCGCGACCCACATCCTGCGTCAGCGCAAAATCCGCCTCCCAGTCGCCGCTGTTGCGGTCATCGTAAAAGATGCCCCCCACACCCCGCGCGCGTTTGCGATGGGGGATGTAGAAATACTCATCCGCCCAAGCCTTCAACTCATCATAGAGCGTGGCCCCATGCGGGTCGCAGGCGGCCTTCATCTCGGCATGGAAATGGTCGGTGTCCTCGTCATACTCGATACAAGGGTTCAGATCCGCGCCGCCGCCGAACCACCATGCATGCGGGGTCCAGAACATGCGGGTGTTCATATGCACCGCAGGCACATGTGGGTTTTGCATATGTGCCACCAGACTGATGCCCGAGGCCCAGAAACGCGGGTCTTCGGCCATGCCGGGCAGCCCCTTGCGCGCGGCCATGGCGGCCTGCGCCCGCTCGCCCAACTCGCCGTAGACGGTGGAGATATTCACACCCACCTTCTCGAACACACGGCCCCCGCGCATGACGGACATCTCACCGCCACCTGCGTCCGATCCATCGGGGGCAGTGCGGGTGGTGTTGCTGACCACGAAACGCCCGGCCTCTTCCTCGCCCACATGACGCGCTTCGATGTCGTGGAACGCCTGAACGATATCATCGCGAAGCTTGCGGAACCAATCCGCCGCGCGTGTCTTTTGGTCTTGCATGTCGTCGGTCATCTCTGGCCCGCCTTTCTGTTATTCCATCGCCCCGCCGCCAAGGATCAGACCTTCGTGTTCGGCCATGTAGATCCGCAGCCAAGGCGTATATGCATCGGGATGCTGCGCGAGGTCGGCATGTAAATCGCCAAGGGTGATCCAGCGGGTCGCCATCACTTCGTCAGGGTTTTCCGTAATCGTCAGATCCGGCGCGGCATGGGCGAGATAGACCTCGACCACCTCATGTTCGATCAGCCCGCCGCCGACATCGGCGCGGTATTCGACCCGGCCCCGGTGCTGCAAGGCCAGCCCGGTGATCCCCAACTCTTCGTCCAAACGCCGCGCGGCGCAGTCCTCGGGCGGCTCATCCCAATGCGGATGCGTGCAGCAGGTGTTCGCCCATAGTCCGGGGGTGTGATATTTGCCAAGCGCGCGCTGCTGCATCAGCAGCTTGCCGTCGGAGATGACAAAGACCGAAACCGCCATATGCCGCAAACCGCGTTCATGCGCGGCAAGCTTTTCGACCGGTTGCAGGGTGCCGTCGACCCAGGCGGGGACCATGATCTCCATCAGATGCGGCTTACCGTTGTGTTCATCTCACCCTCGGCGCAGAAGAAATTCACCGGCAGTTATCGGGGGATTTCCCCCTAGTCTCAACCGCTAACCGGCCCGCCCTGCGCCCGTGCTACCTTTTGGCGCAGTGAACATCCTTTACCCCTTCGCCCCAAACGCTAGTTTCAAGCCAGACAGACAAAGGAACTCACAATGAACATGCGTATCGCGTCGATCTTCGCCATCTGCCTCGGGGCCACCCCCCTTTGGGCGGAAAGCCATGCCTCCAGTGACGCCGAAGCCGGGGAAAAGGTCTTTCGTAAATGCAAAAGCTGCCACATGATCTCGGATGATGAGGGCAACGATATCCAAAAAGGGGGCCGTACGGGGCCGAACCTTTATGGGATCTACAACCGCGTGGCGGGTTCCGTCGAAGACTACCGCTATGGCGATTCCATCGTGGCTGCGGGCGAGGCCGGGCTGACATGGGACGAAGAGAGTTTCACAGGCTACGTCGCCGACCCCAAGGGGTTTCTGGCCGAGTATCTTGATACGAAACGGGCCAAGTCGAAAATGTCTTACCGTCTGAGAGACGAAGAAGACGCGAAAGACGTATGGGCCTATCTGGTCTCCGTCGGGCCGGAAGTGACCGAAACCGAAGCGGCGGCAGAGGCAACCGAGTAATTCGCGCATTCAGCGCAATGCGAAAGGGGGGCCATCTGGCCCCCCTTTTTGTTTCAGATCAGAAGCAGTCGCGCAGCAGCTGCGTGACGTTTTCTTTGGTAAGCTCAATGGGGTTGCCGCCGCAGCTTGGGTCTTGCAGGGCCGAGGCCACCAGCGCGTCGATGTCGGGGTCGGTCACCCCAAGGGCAGTCAGCGAGCTGGGAATGTTCAACTCTTCGTTCAGCTTACCGACGAAATCGTAGAACCCGTCAAAGCCGCCGACGATATCGAGATAGGCCGCCGCCTTGGCCAGACGCTCTTCGATTGCGGGGCGGTTCATGCGCAGAACCGGCTGCATGACCACGGCGTTGGTGGTGCCGTGATGGGTGTGATGCACCGCGCCGATCGGGTGGCTGATGGCATGGATGGCGCCCAGACCCTTTTGGAACGCTGTGGCGCCCATGGCAGCGGCAGACATCATATGGCCGCGCGCCTCAAGATCACTGCCATCGGCATAGGCGCGGGGCAGGTATTCCTTGACCAGACGCATCCCTTCCAGCGCCATGCCTTGGCTCATCGGGTGGTAATGCGGTGAGCAGAAGGCTTCGAGACAATGGGCGAAAGCATCCATCCCAGTGCCTGCGGTGATCATCGGCGGCATGCCGACGGTCAGTTCCGGGTCGCAGATCACGACAGCGGGGAGCATCTTGGGGTGGAAGATGATCTTTTTCTCATGGGTCTGGGAGTTGGTGATGACGCTGGCACGCCCCACTTCCGACCCGGTGCCTGCGGTCGTCGGCACGGCCACGATGGGCGCAATGCCGTCTGCGTCGGCGCGGGTCCACCAATCGCCGATATCCTCGAAATCCCACAGGGGGCGGGTTTGGCCCGCCATGAAGGCGATGACCTTGCCCAGATCGAGACCGGAGCCACCGCCAAAGGCGATCACACCGTCATGGCCGCCGTCGCGGTAGACCTTGATGCCCGCCTCGGCGTTCATCTCGGTCGGGTTCGGGTCAACGTCCGAAAACATCGCGCGGCCCAGACCTTCGGCCTCCATCAGGTCCAGCGTGGCCTGGGTGATGGGCAGATAGGCCAGCCCCTTGTCGGTGACCAGCAGCGGCTTCTTGATGCCCGCAGCGGCGCAGGCCTCGGCAATCTCTTTAATCCGGCCCGCGCCGAAACGGATGGCGGTGGGGTAAGACCAATTGGCAGTCAGGGACATGTCTCAGGCTTTCTTGAGGTGGTAGGATTTGGGGCGTGTCAGCGCGTGATAGCCCAGTTCAGACAGGCCCGCGCCGCGCCCGGTTTGCTTGCAGCCGGTCCAGCACAGCGCCGGGTCCAGATAGTCGGCACGGTTCATGAAGACGGTGCCGGTTTCCAACCGCTGGCCGATGGCCTCGGCAGCCTCGGCATCGGCGGTAAAGATCGCGGCGGTCAGACCGAATTGGCTGTCGTTCATCAGCGCAATGGCCTCTTCATCGTCCTTGACCGGCATGATGCCGACAACGGGGCCAAAGCTTTCGTCACGCATGACGCGCATCTCGTGGGTCACATCGGTCAGCACCTGCGGCGTCAGATAGGCACCGCCATCGTCGGCGGGCATTCTATCGATATGCGCCTTGGCACCTGCCGCCACGGCCTCATCAATCTGCGCGCGAACCTCATTGGCGAAACGTACATTGGCCATCGGCCCAAGCGTCGTGGCCTGATCCAGCGGATTGCCGAGGTTGAGGTTATTCACCCATGCCACGGCCTTTTCGACAAAGGCGTCATAGAGGCTTTCGTGCACATAGATCCGCTCGATCCCACAGCAGCACTGGCCCGCGTTGAACATCGCCCCGTCCATCACGCCATCGACTGCCGCGTCGAGGTTGGCATCGGCCCGGACATAGGCGGGGTCTTTGCCGCCAAGCTCGGTGGCGACACCGGTGAAAGTGCCCGCCGCGGCGCGTTCCATCGCCTGACCACCGCCAACAGAGCCGGTGAAGTTGACGAAATCAAAGGCGTTGTCGGCGATCAGCGCCGAGGTGGTGTCATGGCTCAGCACGACGTTTTGGAACACATCCTCCGGCACGCCCGCGGCGCGGTAGGCATCGGCGAGGTGTTCACCGACCAGAATGGTCTGCGAGGCGTGCTTCAGGATCACCGAATTGCCCGCGATCAGCGCAGGCGCGATGGTGTTGTTCGCGGTCATATAGGGGTAGTTCCACGGCGCGACGACGAAAACCACGCCATGCGGCTCACGCATAATCTTGCGGCTGAAGGCGTCGCTGTCTTCAATCACCTTGGGCGCCAGCGCATCGGGGGCGATCTTGGCCATGTGGCTGGTGCGCTCCTGCAAGCCACCAAACTCACCGCCATAGCGCACCGGGCGGCCCATCTGGTGGGCCAGCTCCTCGGTCATCCGGTCGGTGGAATTCTCAATCTCTTTCAGCGCAGCCATCACCAGATCGACACGCTCCTGCAAGGGCCGCGCGGCCCATGCCTTTTGCGCGCGGCGCGCGCGGGCGACAGCGTCTTGCGCTGCCTGCGTGCTCAGGGTTTCGCGCTCCGCATAGACCGAACCGTCAATCGGAGAGATACATTTTACCGTCGTCATTCTCAGGCCCTTTCAAAGCCGCGGGCGATTTCCCAATCGGTCACCACCCGGTCATATTCTTCCTGCTCCCATTCCGCCGCGCGGGTGTAATGGGTCACTACATCGTCGCCCAAGACCTCGCGCAGGAACGTCGAGCCGCGCAGGGTCTCGGTTGCTGCCCGCAGGGTCTGGGGGATATCGACAGCGTCGGACTCGCCATAAGCATCGCCGCGTGTGGGCGGGGCAAGCTCCATCTTGTCTTCGATCCCTTTGATTCCGGCAGCCAGCATGACCGTCTGCGCCAGATAAGGGTTTAGGTCCGATCCGCCAATACGGCATTCGACCCGCACGCCCTTTGTCCCTGCCCCGCAGAGGCGGAACCCCGCGGTGCGGTTGTCGACGGACCAGACGGTCTTGGTCGGGGCGAAGGTGCCTTTGGCGAAGCGTTTGTAGCTGTTCACATAGGGGGCGAGGAAATAGGTATATTCCGGCGCATAGGCGATCAGACCGGCCATATAGTGGCGCATCAAGTCGGACATGCCCAACTCACCCTCGCTGTCATAGAATGCCGCTTCGCCGTCTTTCCACAGCGACTGATGGACGTGACTGGAAGAGCCGACGCGGTCCTTGTGCCACTTGGGCAGGAAGCTTGCCGCATGGCCCTGCTGCCACGCGATCTCCTTGACCGCATGTTTGGCAATCGTGTGATAATCGGCGCAATTAAGCGCCTGTGAATAGCGGATGTTGAGCTCTTCCTGACCGGCCTCGGCCTCGCCCTTGGAGTTCTCAATCGGCAGACCGGCAGCGAAGAGATGGTTGCGCAGCGGGCGCATCACGTTCTCTTCCTTGGTGGTCTGAAGGATGTTGTAGTCTTCGTTATAGCCGCTGATCGGCGTGAGGTCGCGGTAGCCGCCCTTGCGGATTGTGTCAAAGCTCTGCTCGAAAAGGAAGAACTCCAGCTCGGTCGCCATCATGGCGTCGAAACCCAGTTCCTTCAGCCGCGCGATCTGCTTCTTCAGCATGGCGCGCGGGGAATGCGGCACCGGCTGGTGCGTATCGTGATCCAGCACGTCGCAAAGCACCATCACCGTGCCCTCCAGCCACGGCACCGGGCGGATCGTGTCGAGGTCGGGCTGCATCACATAGTCGCCGTAACCCGTCTCCCACGAAGTGGAGGCAAAGCCCTCGGGCGTGGCCATCTCAAGGTCGGTGGCCAGCAGGTAGTTGCAGCAATGGGTTTCTTTATAAGAGGTCTCGACGAAGTTGACGGCATGGAAGCGCTTGCCCATCAACCGGCCTTGCATGTCCACAAGGCACGCAAGAACCGTATCGACGGATCCTTCTTTGACCAGTTTTTTCAGCGCGTCGAATGTCAGTGTGCCGGGCATGTTCTGTCCACTTCAGGGGGTAAGGCGGGGGCGCAGACAGCGCGCCCCCGGTTGTCGGTTCAGCCGTTGGTGTAGGGCGGACCGGCTTTGTTGATGACTTCGTTATAGTCGCGGAAGATCTGCACGATCTTGGCGTGCACTTCGCCTTCCTCGGCGATCTCTGTCCAGAAGTCCTTGGCCGCGTTTTCAACCTCGGCCCATTCGTCGGCAGGCACGGTGCTGAGCTTAAGCTTGTCGCCCTGCGCCCGCAGACGCGCCTCGCCGCCCCAGTACCACTGGTTACGGTAGGTGTGGCCCGCTTCGATCCCCGCCATGACCAGCTGCTTGAGGTGATCCGGCAAATCGGCCCACTGCTGCTGGTTGACGAAGAACGACCCGATCCAAGCACCCGAGATGTTGTTGGTCAGGAAGTAGTCGGTCACATCGGCCCAGCCGACGGTGTAGTCTTCGGTGATGCCGGACCACGCCATGCCGTCGAGCTCGCCGGTCTGCACGGCGACTTCTGCGTCCTCGTAAGGAATGTTCACCGGCACCACACCGAACTTCGACAGGAAGCGGCCCGCGGTGGGGAAGGTGTAGAGCTTCAGACCGTCCAGATCGGCGACCGATTTGATCTCTTTGGTGGTGTTGAAGTTACAGGGGTCTTGGCCCGCAGCCGACAGCCATTCAACACCGACCTTGGCATATTCCTCTTTCCAGATTTCGGCCAAACCGTACTGGTTGAACAGCACCGGCACGTCGAGAATGTGCTTGGTGGCGAAGGGGAAGTAGCCGCCGAATTGTTGCAGCGGCGTGGGCGAGGCCATGGAATCGTCATCCGAATGCACCATGTCGATGGTGCCGCGCTGCATGGCTTGGAACAGCTCACCGGTGGGGACGATCTGGTCGGCGTAGAACAGTTCGATCTCCATCTCGCCATTGGCGGCGGCGTTGATGTAATCGACCGCCGGTTTGGTCACCTGCTCACCCAGAGCGGCGCCGGCATAGGTCTGCATGCGCCATTTGATCGGCGCTTGGGCATGCACGATGGAGGGCGCGGCGAGGGCCGCAGGGGCGGCGACGGCGGCCCCGGATAGAAACTTTCTGCGAGTGGTCATACGTCTCTCCTTTGTTGAAATGTCAGGCCGTCTTTGCGCGGCTCTCATTGTTATTTGTCGTAGATGTAATCGGGCAGCCATGTCGCGATCTCCGGGAAGACCATGACGAGTATCAGCGCCAAGACCATCACCAGCACAAAGGGCGTGATCGACGCATAGATGTCGCGCAGCGTGATCTCTGGCGGGGCCATGGCGCGCATCAGGAACAGGTTATAGCCAAAGGGCGGCGTCATATAGGCGATCTGCGTGGTGATCGTATAAAGGATACCATACCAGATCAGATCAAAGCCCAGCGCACCAACCAAGGGCACATAGAGCGGCGCCACGATGACCAGCATCGCCGTATCATCAAGGAAGGTGCCCATGATGATGAAGCTAAGCTGCATCATGATCAGGATCATCCAGGGGCTGAGGTTCATCTTCTCGGTAAACAGGCTCTCAATCGCCTTTACCGCGCCCAGCCCGTCAAAGACCGCGCCAAAGGCGAGGGCGGCGAGGATGATCCACATGAACATGCAGGTGATGCCCAAGGTGTTGCGGACGGAGTTCTCGAAAACCTCGCGGGTCATGCGGCCCTTGAGCACCGCTGCAAAAAATGCCGCCGCAGCCCCGATGGCCGAGCTTTCGACCAAGCTGGTCCAACCGTTGACGAAAGGCACCATCATCACCGCAAAGATCACCAGCGGCAGGATGCCCGCCCGCAGAAGGCGCAGTTTCTCGGCACGGGGAATGTCGCGATCCTCGGCTGAGAGGATGGGACCAAGTTCGGGATTCATCCGGCAGCGGATGACGATATAGGCGATGAACATCGCTGCCATCATCAACCCCGGGATAACCCCGGCCAGCCACAACTGCCCCACCGGCTGCCGCGCGATCATCGCGTAAAGCACCAGCACCACCGAAGGCGGCACGAGGATGCCAAGGCTGGACCCTGCTTGGATCACCCCCGTGACCATCCTTTTGTCATAGCCACGTTTCAGCAGTTCCGGGAGCGCAATGGTCGAGCCAATCGCCATACCCGCCACGCTGAGCCCATTCATCGCCGAGATCAGCACCATCAGGCCAATCGTGCCAATCGCCAGCCCGCCGCGCACCCCGCCCATCCAGACGTGGAACATGCGGTAAAGGTCATCGGCAATGCGGCTCTCGCTGAGGACATAGCCCATGAAGATGAACATCGGCAGCGTCAGCAGCGGATACCATTTCATCAGCTTCATCGCGGCGGCGAAACCGATGTCATAGCCGCCTTTGTCACCCCAGAGCAGCAGCGCCGAAACCACGGCGATAAAGCCGATGGCGCCAAACACCCGCTGGCCGGTCAGTAGCATCAGCATCATTGACGAGAACATCAATGTCGCAATCATTTCATAGGACATCAGATGGCCTCACCCTTGAGCCGCAGCACGTCTTTCGCGAGCTCGGACAGACATTGCAGCAGCATCAGAAAGATGCCGACGATCATCACGACCTTGATCGGCCAGAGATAGGGACGCCATGCGGAACTGGATTGCTCCATATGGCCAACCTCTTCACTACCGGTGATCAGGCCACCGAAAAAGCTGAACGGCTCGGTCCCCCAGTAGCCCAGCGAATAGGCGGTAGAGCTTACTGCGCCATAGAGCAGCACGCAGAGATAGAAGATCAGGAAGAAGACGGTGAAGAGGTCAAACCACGCTTTGCGGCGCAGCGACCAATCGCCATAGAGCAGGTCCATCCGCACGTTCGACCCCAGTTGGATCGAATAGGGACCGCCCAGAATGTAATAGCCCACCATGACGAACTGCGCGATTTCCAGCGTCCAAAGCGAGGGGACGAAGAAGGCTTTGCTGACGGTGGACCACAACAGCACCCCCATCAGGACAAAGATGCCATACATCATGATCCGCCCGATCCGCCGGTTCATCGCGTCGATGCCTCGGATATAGCCCCGGATGAACCTCATGGTTTGACCTCCTCCATCTCGGGCCGAGCCATGGCGGCACGGAGCCAATTGCTGATCATCTCGGCCATCTGCCGCTGTTCGGCTTCGGTCGTGATGAGGTCATTACGGATCTCTAGCATGACATGCGGATGACCATGGGCGAGCCCATGTTCTTTCAGCGTATGGGTCACCCCGTCCTGCGGGCCGTAGGGTTCGTTACGCTCAACCTTCAGATCTGTGAACTCCGCCGCCACGGCCAGCATCGCATCGGCAAGGCGCGTATCGCTGTCGTGTAGGATCCCGATCTCTACGCTGCGCGGTTTGCCGTGGTAGATGGGCGTGAAACTATGCACCGTGACGATCGCAGGCGCCTCGACCCGCTTGATCGTCGCGGCCAAAGTCTTGCGGAAAGGCTCGTAATAGCGCGTCACCCGCTCGGCCCGGCCTGCGTCATCAAGCGTGGCATTGCCGGGGATCGCGAAAATCTCGCTCTGCGCTGGCATCGCGCCCGGGGCTTCGGGCGGGCGGTTGCAATCGTAGACCAGACGCGAGACGCGCCCCGCCACCAGCACCGCATCCAGATCCTGCGCCATGGCCCGGGCCACGCCCAAGGCACCGGGATCCCAAGCCACATGGCTTTCGCGGGCCGCGGCATCCAGCCCCAGACCGTCGTAGCAGGCCGGTATCTCACGCGCCGCATGTTCGCAGACCAACACCAGCGGGGCCTTGGCCCCGGCATTGATCACCTCGACGGCTTCATTCGAAAGATCTGACTGTTCTGACACCCTGTCCCCCTCAGTTAGTTCAAACCTCATTCGGGCGGGGGGCTTCTGTCAACAGAATAATGTCAAATTTATTACAACGCGGTTCAGTTTGTGTTATTACTCGTCAAAAGAGGGGCATCCATGGCTGAACCGACACTGACCATTTCCGACCGTATCCAGCAGGAGCTGGACCGGCTGACCCGTGCGGAACGGCAACTCGCCCATTCGATTCTGGAAAACTACCCCGCCTCTGGCCTCGGCCCGCTGACGGCGCTGGCGAAGGATGCCAATGTCTCGACCCCCACCGTGGCGCGGATGGTGCAAAAGCTGGGGTTCAAGGGCTATCCCGAGTTTCAGAACGAGCTGCGCGAAGAGCTTAAAGCCAAGGCCAAGAACCCCATCGCCAAACATGACACATGGGCTGAAGGCGCACCCTCGGGCCATGTGCTGAACCGGTTCACCGACGCGGTGATAGACAACATCCGCCACACCCTCGGCCAGATCGAACCGGCCACCTTTGACCGTGCCTGCGCGATGATCGCCGACACCGCGCACCCGCTCTATATCGTGGGCGGGCGCATTACCCATGTGATGGCCGAGTATCTGTTCCTCCACGCCCAGATCATCCGCCCACGAGTGACACATATTCAATCCACATCAAACGCTTGGCCGCATTACCTGCTGGACGTGGGCGAAGGCGATGTCTTCGTCATTTTCGACGTGCGGCGCTATGAGAACAACACGCTGAAACTGGCGGAAATGGCCCATGCGCGGGGGGCCAAGATCATCCTCTTCACCGACCAATGGCGCTCTCCTGTGCATAGCCTTGCCGATATCTGTTTCTCCAGCCGGATCGTCGCGCCCTCAGCTTGGGACAGCGCGGCGGCCACGCTGCTGCTGGTAGAAAGCGTGATCTCGGCCATGCAAGACATCAACTGGGCCGATACAAAGGACCGCGCCGAACGGCTGGAAGACATGTTCGACCAGACCCGTTTGTTCCGCAAATTCACCTAACGCCCTCAGCAAGCAACGCCTTGTCATAAAGGGTATTGGCTTGCCCAAACCCCGCCAGTCGTCTATGGCCAGCACGCCGGGTGTGGTGTCCAGCGCGGTGCCGTGACACGCGCCAAGGCCGGAGGGGGACCGACCATGCGTGATGAAATCTTTTCGCCCAGCGAGCTTGAGCGCCATTATGACCTCGCGCCATCGCCAGCGCTGGCGGCTGAAATGGCCGATATCTACGCCAAGATGGATCGTGTCGTCTCGCCCCCCGATTGGGCCATTCATGCGCCCTATGTCGCCGCGATCAACAAGCTCAAGAAAGAGCGCAACGCGGTCATCCTTGCGCATAATTACATGACGCCCGACATCTACCATGGCATCGCGGATTTCGTCGGCGACAGCCTGCAACTCGCCATTAAGGCGACCGAGGTTGAGGCCGATGTCATCGTGCAATGCGGCGTGCATTTCATGGCCGAGACTTCGAAAATCCTGAACCCCGCAAAAACCGTGCTGATCCCCGACATGGAAGCGGGTTGCTCGCTGGCCGAAAGCATCACCGCCGAGGGCGTGGCACAGATGCGCGCGCAATATCCCGGCGCGCCGGTTGTCACTTACGTCAACACCACGGCCGAGGTGAAGGCGGCGTCGGACATCTGCTGCACCTCGTCGAACGCGGCGCAGATCGTGGCTGCGCTTGAGGCAGAGACGATCATCATGACGCCGGACAAATACCTCGCCCAGAACATCGCCAAACAGGTGCCGCAAAAGCGCATCGTCTGGTGGGACGGCGCCTGCATCGTGCACGAACGCTACACCGCCAAGGACATCGCCGACTACCGCGAGTGGAACCCCGACACCCGCATCATCGCGCATCCGGAATGCCCGCCCGACGTGGTGGCGGAGGCGGATTTTTCCGGCTCGACTAGCGGCATCCTTGACTATGTGCACCGCGAAAAACCGGCCAAAGCGATGCTGGTCACCGAATGTTCCATGGCGTCGAACATCGCCGATGAATTGCCCGAGGTCGATTTCGTCGGCCCTTGCAACATGTGCCCCTACATGAAGAAGATCACGATGGAAAAGGTGCTCTGGTCGCTGCACACGATGTCCGGCGCCGTCGAAGTGGAGACCGAGGTTGCCAGCAAGGCGCGGGTGGCCGTGCAACGGATGATCGACCTCTCCCGCGAACTCGGCCTCTGAAGGGCGCGCGCGTGGAGCAGATCACAACCGGCAGGATCATCATCGTTGGGGCCGGTCTGGGCGCGCTCTATGCCGCTCTTTGTCTTTCGCCGCGCCCGGTTTTGCTGATCTCGCCCGATCCTTTGGGGTCTGGGGCCAGTTCCGCTTGGGCGCAGGGCGGCGTGGCCGCCGCGATGGCGCAGGCCGACAGCCCCGAGGCCCATGCGCTCGACACCATCAAAGCCGGGGCGGGCACGGTCGAGCCGCGCGTCGCCGCCACCGTAACGGATGAGGCCCGCGCCCATATCCTCGCCCTGACCGATTTCGGCACTGCCTTCGACCGCAGCGCCGATGGTGGCTACGTCATGTCGCGCGAGGCGGCGCATAGCTTTGCCCGCGTCGTGCGCGTGCAAGGCGATCAAGCGGGGGCCGAGATCATGCGCGCGCTGATCGAAAAGGTGCGCGAAACACCCTCGATCCAAGTGCTCGAAGGGGTGCTGGCCCGCGGTTTGGAAAGTGACGGCACCAAGGTCACCGGGGTCGAGGTCGAACTGGCCCGGCCCGAAGGCTCCGCCCCCGTAATGCTGCGCGGCGCGGGGGTCTTGCTGGCGGGCGGCGGGTCTGGCGGGCTTTATGCGCTGACCACCAACCCGGCCCGCATTCGCGGGCAGGTGATCGGCATGGCCGCCCGGGCGGGCGCGCTCATTGCCGATGCGGAATTCGTGCAATTTCACCCCACCGCCATCGATTGCGGCGAAGACCCCGCGCCCTTGGCGACCGAAGCACTGCGCGGGGCCGGGGCGCATCTGATCAACCGCGAAGGCGCGCGCTTTATGGAGGCGGTTCACCCCCTTGCCGAGCTTGCCCCGCGCGATGTCGTGGCCCGCGCCATCTTTGCCCAGACCCAGACGGGGCTGCGCCCCATGCTGGACACCCGCGCGGCCTTGGGCGCGGCGGTGCTGACCGACTACCCCGCCGTCGCAGCCGCCTGCGCGCGCAATGGCATCGACCCGGTGACCCAGCCCATCCCCGTCGCCGCCGCGGCGCATTACCATATGGGCGGTGTCGCGACGGATGCGCATGGCCGCTCAAGCCTCGCCGGGCTCTGGGTCTGCGGAGAGGCGTCTTCGACTGGGCTGCACGGCGCGAACCGTCTGGCGTCAAACGGGCTGCTTGAAGCGCTGGTCTTTGCCCGCCGCGCAGCGCAGGACATGCTTGAGGAATGCGAAGCGGGCGACGATGACGCCGTACAGCTGCCGGAGTTGTCTGCTGGCGAGGCACCGAACGAGACCCTCGTCACCCGCCTGCGCCAAACCATGACCGCAGAGGTCGGCGTGCTGCGGGATGCGGCGGGCTTGCACCGCGCCTTAACGGCCATCGCCGAGATCGAAGCGGCGCAGCCCGATTGCGCCCAGTTGCAAAACATGACCGCCACCGCGACGCTCATCGCCGCCGCGGCCCTCGCCCGCCGCGAAAGCCGGGGCGCGCATTGCCGCACGGACTATCCCGAAACACTCCCCGAAGCCGCCCGCAGCTTCATGACATTGGCCGAGGCCACCGCCCGCCGCTCCAACCCCGAGGACGCCTGAAGATGACCACCGCCCTGCCCGACCTGATCCTTGAGCCGCTGGTCCGCGCCGCCTTGATGGAAGACCTCGGCACCTATGGTGACGTCACGACCCGCAGCGTAATTCCCGAGGGCACGACCTATACCGCCCGGCTGCGCGCCCGCGCCGAGGGGGTCGTCTCTGGCATGCAGATCGCGCGGCTGGCCTTCCACCTTGTCGACCCTACGCTTGAGGTGCGCACGCTAAAAGAAGACGGCAGCGAAATCGCCAAAGGCGACACGCTGATGGAGATCGAAGGCTCCGCCGCCGCGATCCTCTCGGCGGAACGTGTGGCGCTGAATTTCGCCGGGCGGCTCTCGGGCATTGCCACCCTCACCGCGGCCTGTGTGGCCGAGACGAAGGGGACCGAGACCCGGATCACCTGCACCCGCAAAACCACGCCGGGGCTGCGCATGGTCGAGAAGCAAGCGGTGCTGCATGGCGGCGGGTTCAACCACCGCTTCTCCCTCTCTGACGCGATCCTGATCAAGGACAACCACATCGCCGCCGCCGGGGGCATCCGGCCTGTGTTGCAGGCGGTCAAGGCCAATGCCTCGCATATGATCCGGGTCGAGATCGAGGTCGACACGCTGGCGCAGCTTCAAGAGGTCTTGGACGAAGGCGGCGCGGATGTGGTGCTGTTGGATAATATGGACACGCCAACGCTCTCGCAAGCGGTCGAAATGGCGCAAGGGCGCATCGTGCTGGAGGCTTCGGGCAACATGACCCTGCCGCGCTTGGCCGAGGTCGCGGCGACGGGGGTGCACTATATCTCTATGGGCGCGCTGACACATTCTGCGACAACGCTGGACCTTGGGCTGGATTTCTGAACCAACTGGGGCAAAGATCGCGCAGCCAGCGAAGGGAGCCCGCCATGTCCGACCTTACCATCCGAACCGTGAGAGACCATGACCGCGCCGATTGGGAGCGGCTTTATCAAGGCTATGCCGAATTCTATAAAGTCGAGCAGACGCCGGAGATGCGCGCGCGGGTCTGGTCTTGGCTGCATGATCCGCTGACCGAGGTCGAAGGGCTGGTCTGCGAAGATGCCGAAGGACGGGTGATCGGACTCACCCATTTTCGGCATTTCGCCCGCCCGCTCGCTGCGGCGACGGGCTGTTTCCTCGACGATCTTTTCGTGGCCCCCGAAGCCCGCGGCAGCGGGGCTGCCGATGCGCTGATCGGAGAGGTGAAAAAGATCGCCGAGAAACGCGGTTGGAGCCTCGTCCGCTGGATCACGGCCGAGGATAACTACCGCGGCCGTGGTGTTTATGACAGGCTGGCCACCCGGACCAACTGGGTCACCTACGACATCAAGCTGTAGGGTCCGGCGCTTTCTTGGGCGCCTCAGGATCGGTCGGCTTTTCCGGTTCGGTCACCAGTTCCGCATCTTCGATATCCTCCGTCCGCTTGGTCAACGCCCCCTCTGTCGGGGTCGTTTCCGGCGCGCCGACGATCAGGGGCAGCATCTGAACTCCGCTCGGCATGGCCACCTCCGACAGCGGCGGCGTCTTCCATTCCAGTGTGTCAAAGCTCTTGCAGTTTTCGCAGATCGGCACCCATTCGGCATGGATGTGGTGGCAGTTCTCGCAAATCCACTGCGGCCCGCGTGAGACGTTCAGCGCGCGTGTCAGCCAGCCTTTGACCACGGTGTCCGGCGCGCCCTCGCCCCGCTCGATCGCCGCCATCAGGGTGACGGACCGGGCCGAGGGATCGGTCTCAACCAGATTGCCAAGCGCCCGGCGCGCTTCGGGGAAGTCTTCGTTGGCGATGTGCAGTTCGGCCAGCAGCATCTTGGTCTCGGGATGGTCGGGCTGAGATTTGGTCAGCGCGCGGAACCGTTTGATCCGCTGGGGCGGTGTCTCATCCGGCTGAATCTCGGCAAAGGCGGCGGCAAGATCGGGGTGCGGTTGCACGCTCCACGCTTTTTGCAGCACTTTGGAAGCATTGCGGGGCTTGTCCTGCGCGATATAGCTGCGCGCGGCCATCACGGCGGCGGGCACCAGATCGGGCGACAGGCGGTTGGCTTCGATCGCGGCCTCGCGGGCCTCGACACTGTTGCCCTCGTCGATAACCTCGCGCGCCTCGGAGAGTGCCAGAACCGCGTCGCGGCGCTTGTGCACATCGCGCGGCAGATGGCCGTTTTTATACTTGGCCTGCAGAGTGCCACGCGCACCGGTCCAATCATGTTTCTCGGCCTGCAACTTCAGGAGCGTGTCGCCGGTTTCCTCATGTTTGGGCTTCAGCGCGAAGGCTTTCTCGGCCAGTTTCAGCGCCGTTTCGGTATCTCCGTCGGCCAGCTTCTGCTTCATGATACCGCGCACGCCGACGAAACGGGTCTTTTCGTCTTCGACCAGCTTGCGATAGGTCCGTTCGGCCTTGCGACGGTCCCCCGCCAGCTCCGCCGCCTGCGCGGTCAGCAGATTGGTCAGTGCCGGGCGTTTGAGATAGCGGTCAGCCTTGGCGGCCTTGGCCATCGCGACCTGACCCTCGCCGCTGGCCAGCGCCATCAACCCGTCCGACAGCGCCTCATAGCCCTTACGCTCGCGGTTGCGGTCAAAGTAGCGCGACAGCGCCGTCTCATCGCCATTCAGGAAATGCCAGACTGCCGAGAGCAGCGACACGATCTTGAGCAACACCCAAACCGCAAGCATCAGCAGCAAAACGGCGATCACCGATTGCAGCGGCCCAAGGGTATATTCCGTGCCCGCCACGGTCAGCTGAATGCCACCTTCGCTTTCCAACAGGAAGCCTGCACCCCAAGCCAGAGCGGCGACCAACACGACAAAAAGAACGATTTTAATAAGAGACCAGAGCATTTTTCGTTCCTCAGTTGGCCGTCAGGCGTTGGGAGAGTTCATTGGCGGCGGTTTCAGCCGCCTGACGCCCGCGGGCATCGGCGAGCCATTCCGCCATCGCATCCTGCGCGGGGGCTGGCAGCGTGTCGATCTCAGCCAGCGCATCGGTCAAACGGCCATCGCGCACCGCCGCTTCGGCGCGAGACAGGACTGCATCGGCATCCGTCCCTTCGCGCGGCGCAACCGAGCGGGCACCCAGTTGACGTTTCAGGAAGTTGCTAAATCCACCTTCGCCCTCTTCCGGCACGGCGGCACGGGCGGTGGCCAGCGCCTGCCGCGCGGCATCGGGATAGCGCGCTTGGAGATTGGCGAGGGTGACGACACCGCCCGCGGCGCTTTCACGCAGGGTTTCGGGTATGTCCTCGACCCCGGCCTGCTGCAACTCGGCCAACGGCGCTTCGAAGGGGCGCCCGGCGCCGATTGCAGCGTTCATCTGGGTCATCGCGGTCTGGGCACGGGCCGCTTCCGCCGCGGCGGCTGTTGCCTCTTCGGCGGTCTGGGCGTTTTCCAGCAGGCTCTCGATCTCGCTGCGCTGTTCGGCGACGGAGGCGCGCAGGGCTTCCATCTCACGCTCAAAAGCCGCGACCGCGACTTGGTTGTCACCGCCGGTTGCGGGTTGCTTTTCAACCGTGGTGAGGCGGCTGTCGATCTCGCCCAATTGGCTTTGCAGCGCCGAGAGGGCCTCGCGGCTGGCGGTCAGTTCTTCGCGCAGCGCGTCGACCTGCGGCAGGCTTTCCGGCAGGGTGGCAGGCTCTTCGATGCGGGCTTCCAGTTCCGCGATGCGGGCCTGCTGCGCTTCCATCGCGCTCTTCAATTCTGCCGCGCTTTGTGCCCGGGTGCCCAAGACGTCATATTCCGATGCGGCAAAGCCGAGGCCCGCAGCGATGGCACCGCCGAGCAGCATGGGGAAGAACACGCCACGCTTGCGCTCTTTCGAGGCGGGCTCAGGCGCCGGGGTCGAGGCGGGTGGGGACATCGGTTTGGACGTGGCAACGCTCGGCTTTTCAGCCTTTTCCGGCGCGGGTTTGGCTGAGCTACCGCTCGGCTTAGACGCAGCCGCCGAGGCGCGCGAGGGCGCGGGATCAGCGGCCGGTTTGTCTTTGGGCACTGGTTTGTCCTTGGGTGCAGCGCTGGTGGCGCTTGTCTTGGTATCGTCCTTGGGCGAAGCCGTCTGGGGCTTCGTCTCTTTCGCCGGCGTTGCGCTTTCGGACTTGGCCGGGGCTTTGTCGTCCGGCTTGGCTGCAGTGGCGGGCTTCGCCGTTGCTTTATCCGTTGTGGGCGTGGTGCTGGATGTCTTCAACGAGTCGGCCTTGCCCGTTTCGGTTTTCGGCGCGTCGGGCAGGGCATCCTCGTTTTTTGGCGTGTCGGGTTTTGCCGTCTCCGCCCCCTTACCATCGGTCTGGCTGGGTTTCGCGGCCTCGGCCTTCTCTGCCGTGGTCGCCTTATCCGCCGCGGGAGGCGTCTGATCGGCTGTGGTCTTGTCCGCTTCGTTTTTGCTGACCGTCTTTTTGGGTTTTGCCACGCCTCACGCCTTTCGATTCTGAACCTGTCATTCACTCGCAATGGCGAGCTTACCCGGCATACCTATGCCCCTCAAGGCAAGGTGGTGCAGCGGAATAGTTTTTCAACGGCCTCTGCCATGGCCTCGCCGGTGGGTTCTGTGGCGACATCATGCGCATAGAGCGGCAGAGCTTCAAGCGCCTGAGCGGCGGCGCGGCTGATCGACAGGGCGATGACCCGTTCCGTCGAGCTTGCTTCGCGGGCGAAATGCTGTGCGCTGCGCGGGGAAAACAGCGGCACGATGACAGGGTTAGGGCCCTTTAGAAGGGTCTGCGCGGCGGTGGAGAGCGGCAGAAGGGTCTGGTCATAGACCGTGGCGGTTTCCACTTTTAGACCTGCGGCGCTTAAAATTCCGGCAATATCTGCCCGCCGGTGCCGCCCGGCAAGGTGCAAGAGCGGGCCGATCCGAGGGCGTTCCGACAGGGTCGCAATCAGCGCCTCGGCATCCAGCCCGATCATTTGCGCCTGCCAGCCCGCTTTGCCCGCCGCCGCCGTGGTCTGCGGGCCGACGCAATAGGCAGGCCGCCCCTCCCCCGGCGGCGCATGGGCCACGGCATTCGCCGAGGTAAAGATCACCCCGGCATAGGGCGAAAGATCGACAGGCTCACCCGTCGCGGTAATCTCGATCAGCGGAGAGATCACGGCCCCGTCGCGCAGCGCAGGCGAAAGCCGATCCAGAAACTGCGCGGCACCGGGCTGGGGACGTGTCAGAAGCAATCTTGGCTGCGGCATCGCAAGGCTCCGGCATTGTTTGCGCGTGAGAGCGGTGTTACCTGCGGTACAGGTGCCTTGCAACGGAAAGCCCCCATGCCCTCTACCCAGTCTCAGACCCGCTTGATCCTTGGTTTGGAAAGCAGTTGCGACGATACCGCCGCCGCCGTGGTGCGCATGGAGGAGGACGGGCGCGGCAAGGTGCTGGCCTCGGTCGTGGCGGGCCAGACCGAGCTGCACGCCGACTTTGGCGGCGTTGTTCCTGAAATCGCCGCCCGCGCCCATGCCGAGAAATTGGACCACTGTGTCGAGGATGCCTTGGCCGAAGCTGGTATCGGCCTGCCGCAGATCGACGCCATCGCAGTGACCGCCGGGCCGGGGCTGATCGGCGGCGTGGTGTCGGGCGTGATGTGCGCCAAGGGGCTCTCGGCGGCGACGGGCAAACCGCTTTACGGGGTGAACCACCTCGCAGGTCACGCGCTGACCCCGCGGCTGACCGATGATGTGCCCTATCCCTATCTGATGCTTCTGGTCTCGGGCGGACATTGTCAGTTTCTACTGGTGCGCGGGCCGGAAAGTTTCGACCGTCTCGGCGGTACCATCGACGATGCCCCGGGTGAGGCCTTTGACAAGGTCGCGCGGCTGTTGGGCCTGCCCCAGCCGGGCGGACCGTCGATTGAAAAATGCGCCCAAGAGGGCGATGTGAAACGCTTTGCCCTGCCGCGCCCTCTGCTGGATCGCGAGGGCTGCGACATGTCCTTCTCGGGTTTGAAAACCGCCGTGCTGCGCGCCCGCGACAAATGCGTGGCAGAGCGTGGCGGGCTGACGCGACAGGATCAAGCGGACCTCGCCGCGGGGTTCCAAGCTGCCGTGGTCGATGTGCTGGCCCATAAAACGCGCCGCGCCTTTGCAGAGTACCCGGCAGAGGATGCGCGGAGCCTTTGCGTGGCGGGGGGCGTGGCGGCAAACAAGTCCATCCGCGCTGCGTTAGAGACTGTTGCGGCAGCGCAAGAGGCCACCTTTGTGGCGCCGCCCCTGGCGCTTTGCACTGACAACGCCGCGATGATCGCCTTCGCGGCGGGAGAGCAGGCCGCCCTGCGGGACGCCGATGACCTGACCCTCGCCGCAAGGCCCCGCTGGCCGCTGGATACCGCGCGCCCGTCGATGCTGGGCAGCGGCAAGAAGGGGGCCAAGGCATGAGCGTTTCCGTCCTCGGCGCAGGGGCATTCGGCACGGCACTGGCCATTTCGCTTGCGGGCAAAGGGCCGGTAACACTCTGGGCGCGTGACGCGGGGGACATGGCCGCGCGGCGCGAGAACGCCAAACGCCTCCCCGGCTGCCCTTTCCCCGAGACGCTCAGCGTGACCGAAAGCCTCGCCCAAGCGGCTGAAGCCGAGACCCTTTTGCTTGCCGTGCCGATGCAAAAGCTGCGCAGCGTGTTAAAGGAACATCGCGCGGCGCTTCACGGGAAACATTTGGTCGCCTGCTGCAAAGGCATCGAACTCAGCAGCGGCGTGGGGCCGGTCAGCGTGATCGAAGAGACCATTCCCCAAGCAACCGCCGCGATCCTGACAGGGCCGAGCTTTGCCGCCGATATCGCGCGGGGCCTGCCCACCGCGCTCACCTTGGCCTGTGCAGACCCTGCGGCGGGCGAACAGCTGCAAGCGGAACTCACCACGGCGAACCTGCGGCTTTACCGCACCACGGATACCACCGGCGCGGAATTGGGCGGGGCGCTGAAAAATGTCGTCGCCATCGCTAGCGGGGCCGCGATAGGGGCCGGATTGGGCGAAAGCGCCCGCGCCGCGCTGATGACCCGCGGCTATGCCGAAATGCAGCGCCTCGCCGCCCATCTGAAGGCTGAGCCGACAACGCTGGCCGGGCTTTCGGGCTTTGGTGATCTCACGCTGACCTGCACCTCCGAGCAATCGCGCAACTACCGTTTGGGACAATCGCTGGGCCAAGGCACCCCCTTTGACCCATCGACCACGGTCGAAGGGGCCGCGACCGCCCGCGCCGTCGATGCGCTGGCGCGCGAAGCGGCGCTTGATATGCCGATCACCCGCGCGGTTGCCGGATTGCTCGACAACCAGTTAGATGTGGCTGGTGCCATGAAATCTTTGCTGACCCGCCCCCTAAAGGAAGAATGATATGTTTGTTGCCCTGATCGCCCATGACAAAGCCGATGGCCTGCCGATCCGTCAGGAAAACCGGCCCGACCATTTGGCCTATCTAAAGTCCAGTGATGCCGTGGCACAGGCTGGGCCGCTTTTGGATGCCGAAGGCGGCATGATCGGTTCGCTCATCATTCTGGAGGTGCCCGATATGGCCGCGGCCGAGGATTGGGCCGCGAATGACCCCTATGCCAAGGCCGGCTTGTTCCAAAGCGTGACCCTGACCCATTGGAACCGGGTGATCGGCTGATGGCCTATTGGTTGTTCAAATCCGAACCCGCAACTTGGAGCTGGGCCGACCAAAAGGGCAAGGGCGACGCGGGCGAGGAATGGGACGGCGTGCGCAACTATCAGGCCCGCAATTTCATGCGTGAGATGAAGGTTGGCGACCTCGGGTTCTTTTACCACTCGCAGAAAGATCGTGAGATCGTCGGCATCGTCGAAGTCTGCGCCGAGGCTCATCCCGACAACAGCACCGATGACCCGCGTTGGGAATGTGTGGATATCAAAGCGGTGCGGTCGTTCAACCAGCCGGTCAGTTTGGATACGATCAAAGCGGACCCAAGGCTGGAGGACATGGTTCTGGTGAAGAATTCGCGCCTATCGGTGCAGCCCGTGACCGAAGCGGAATGGCAGCTTATCTGCGCCCTGGGCAAGACCGCGCCCTAATTCCGGCGCGGCCATCGGAAAAACGAAAAAGGGTTCCGGCACCCCGCCAGAACCCTTCTCACCCCATGTGCTCCCATAACCACCACACATGTTCGTAACTCTTACCAGCCGATCTGGCCGATATAAGAGAGATAGCAGAAACCGGTGATTTACTCAACTTTCGACTGTGTCAAAGCCCGCGCAAAAACGAAACGCGCGCTTAACCAAGCGCGCGTCTCAGGTAAGGTTTTGGTAGGGTTTCCCACCGCCCTTCAGGCGTAGACGGACTCTTTGCCGAAGTGTTTGACCAGCATGTAATAGACCACCGCGCGGTACTTGTTCCGCTCGGACCGGCCATAGGTCTCGACCACTTTTTGAATGCCGCCCATAAGATGCTCATCATCCGGCAGGCCGAGTTTCTTGATCAGGAAGTTGTCCTTTACGGTGTTCAACTCAGCCGTATCGCTGGAAGATACCGTCTGCGCGTCGGCGTTATAGATCGACGGACCGCAGCCGATGGTCACCTTGGTCAAAAGGTCCATATCCGGCTCCATGCCGCATTTGTTCTTCAGGTCTTCGGCGTATTTGGCGATCCATTCGTCACGCTTGCCCATAAAATCTCTCCCAATAGTGTCTTCGGCCCGTCAGGGGTTCCTGAGACCGGAGCCTAAGGCCATATCCCTGTATTGCAAAAGATTTATTTCGGGGGCGGTGGGCTGACCCCGGAGCCGCCAGAAAAAGAGGCGCCCGAATTGGGCGCCTCTCAGTCAGGATATCGGCTGTCGCTTAGGAGGCGTCGTCAAGGCGGACGTCGTCTTCCAGACCTTCGATGTTGTCTTCATCGACTTCCGGCTGGGCTTCCAGCTCGGCTTTGGTCCAGGAGCTCAGCTTCAGGTCGTTCTCGGCTGCCATGGAGATTTCCTCAAGCGGTACGGCGACGGTGTGCTCGCCAAGGCCAAGGAAGCCGCCCACGCCAACAACAGCGGCATAGCCATCGTCGGTCTTGATGACATAGTCGACATCACCAATGCTGTCGCCATCGGCTTCGACCACGGTCAGGCCGACCAGATCACCCACGACCATGCCGGAAAATGCGTTGCTCATGCCGGTGTCGGTGCGTGTCACATCTGTTTCCATGTCCGCTTCGGTGTTGGAAGCGACATTCTCATCCAGATCGGTTTCGGCTTCGCCTTCGATCTCGGCTGTGGTTTCATTGTCGAAATCGGCATCTTCGTCGGCGGCCAGATCGGTGTCAGTCTCGGTGGTGACGGTGCCGCTGGTGTCGGTGCTCAGGGTCGAATTCGACTCTGAATCGGCGTTTCCGGCCAGATCCGCTTCGGCATCGGTTGTCGGCGTCACGCCATCGGTCTCGGCGGTCAGTTCCGCTTCGTTGTCGACTTCGGTATCACCTTCGAACTCTGCGCCCTGTGTCGGAGCGGTCAGGATTTCATCGGTGGTGTTGGGGTCGTTGGTCCCCTCGTAGTCGTCGGAATTTTCGCGCGACATCTCAGCGGTTCGCTCGGCCTGCTGCTCAACAGTGGCGGTCAGATCGTTGGCCGTGTTGGTGACGTTCTCGCCCGAGATGGTGGCCTCGGCTTCCGCGGCGGCACCCGCATCGGTGTCGGCGGTCTGAGCGAATGCGGTGCCCGCGGTCAGAGCGAGGGCGGCGACGGTGGACTTCAGGAATGTACGTTTCATCTTCGATACTCCTTTTGAATGGTCTGGGGATGAAACACCGCCCGATTGACTATGTTCCGCCCGTCCTCCGCCCCTGGCAGATATGTGCTTGAATCCGCCGATTGATCTGATTTTAATATTTATTTCAGTCACTTAACACAAAAACGCCGCCCCGGTGATCTCCGGGACGGCGCTGAAAATTGCTGAAAGAGGGAACTCTTCGCGGCTTAGTAGCGGTAATGCTCGGGCTTGAACGGCCCCTCGGGCGTCACGCCGATATAGGCAGCCTGCTCCGGGTTCAGCTTCGACAGTTTTACGCCGATCCGGTCGAGGTGCAGGCGGGCGACTTTTTCATCCAGATGCTTGGGCAGGATGTAGACGTCATTCTCGTATTTGTCGGTGTTTTCCCACAGTTCGATCTGCGCCAGCACTTGGTTGGTAAAGGATGCAGACATCACGAAAGACGGGTGCCCAGTGGCGTTACCAAGGTTCAGCAGGCGACCCTCAGAGAGCAGGATCAGACGATTGCCATTCGGCATCTCGATCATGTCCACCTGCTCTTTGATGTTGGTCCACTTGTGGTTCTTCAGCGCGGCGACTTGGATTTCATTGTCGAAGTGGCCGATGTTGCCGACGATCGCCATGTCCTTCATCTCGCGCATGTGCTCGATGCGGATCACGTCCTTGTTGCCGGTGGTGGTGATAAAGATATCGGCGGTCGCGACCACGTCTTCCAGCAGCACGACCTCAAAGCCGTCCATCGCGGCCTGCAGCGCGCAGATCGGGTCGACTTCGGTGACCTTCACGCGGGCACCCGCACCGCGCAGAGACGCGGCGGAGCCTTTGCCCACGTCACCATAGCCCATGACAACGGCGACCTTGCCCGCCATCATCGTATCGGTGGCTCGGCGGATACCGTCGACGAGGCTCTCTTTACAGCCGTATTTGTTGTCGAACTTCGACTTTGTGACAGAGTCGTTCACATTGATCGCGGGGAAGGGCAGCTGCCCCTGTTTCACGAGGTCATAAAGACGATGCACGCCCGTCGTGGTCTCTTCGGAGACACCCTTGATCTGGTCGCGCATCTTGGTGAACCAGCCGGGGCTTTCGGCCATACGCTTCTTGATCTGGGCAAAGATCGCCTCTTCCTCTTCGGACTTCGGCACGGCGATCAGCTCGTCTTCGCCATTTTCCACGCGCGCGCCGAGAAGGATGTAGAGCGTCGCATCGCCGCCATCGTCGAGGATCAGGTTCGGCCCTTCGGGGAACATGAAGGATTTGTCGAGGTAATCCCAATGCTCAACCAATGACTGGCCTTTGATGGCGAAAACCGGCACGCCCGCTTCGGCGATGGCCGCGGCCGCGTGGTCTTGGGTCGAGAAGATGTTGCAAGATGCCCAACGCACATCGGCGCCAAGGGCGACCAGTGTTTCGATCAGAACGGCGGTCTGGATGGTCATATGCAAAGAGCCGACGATCCGCGCGCCTTTCAGCGGCTTGCTGTCACCGTATTCATCGCGCAGCGCCATCAGGCCCGGCATTTCGGTCTCGGCGATGTCCAGCTCTTTACGCCCGTAGGCCGCCAGATTGATATCCTTAACAATATAGTCGTGGGCCATGCGGCGCTCCTGTTTGAAGTGTTGCAGGGCGGTTAGCACCTTCGCCGCGAATTCTCAACGTGAATGGGGGAAAGCCGCGCCGGATCACTCCTGAAGAGCGGCCAGTTGCTTATCACCCGACAGGCCCGCCATCCAATCATCGCCTTGAGCCAGCACGCAGGCATTGCCATCGGCCAAAGTCTTGACCAAGGTCCATGTCCCCGACTGATCCGATGCCCAAAGCTGGTTGTTGTCCTCACGCTGACCCGGCACCGGCTCTTCGCCGTACCAATCAATCAAGGCAGACTTCATTTCCTTGGCGGGCATGCAGACTTCTTCTGCCTGTGCAGCACCGGCGAGGGTGGCCAAGGTAACTGCAACTATCGTACCGGAAAAAACGGGTTTCATGATCATCTCCTTCGTGGGATGAACAGGTTTGACAGGGATTTGTTCCCAAGGCTCACGAGGTAAGGACCCCCGCGAATGGCGCAGAAACCACGCGCATGGCAAAGGATGCTGTCAGGTCGGCGGCTTGACCTGCTCGACCCCACGCCGGTCGATGTCGAGATCGAAGACATCGCCCATGGTCTGGCCTTTGTCGCGCGCTGGAACGGGCAGACACGGGGCGACTATGCCTATTCGGTGGCCGAACATTCGCTGCTGGTGGAAACGATTTTCGCCCGCATCGCCCCCCGCGCGCCTGCGAAATGGCGTCTGGCCGCGTTGCTGCATGATGCGCCGGAATATGTGATCGGCGACATGATCTCACCCGTAAAGGCCGCCGTCGGGCCGGATTATCGCGCTTTGGATGAGCGCTTGACCACTGCCGTGCATGTCCGCTTCGGCCTCCCCGCCAGCTTGCCCGCGCGGGTCAAGCAGCAGATCAAGAAAGCCGACCGCGTCAGCGCTTGGATGGAGGCCAGCCAGATCGCAGGCTTTTCCGAGGCCGAGGCGACCCGTTTCTTTGGCCGCCCCGATGCGGCGCTGATGGAAGGGCTGAGCATCCTGCTGCGCCCGCCGGTTGAGGTACGGGCCGAGTTCACCGAACGCCACACGGCGCTGCTGCGCGAAATGGCGTGATCCACATCCGCCGCGCCGGAGCGCTCGATACCCGCGCCTTGGCCGAATTGCTGAACGCGATCATCGCCAAGGGCGGGACCACCGCCATGGTCAGCCCCGTCACCCCGCGCGAGTTGCAAGGTTGGATGGCCGCGCCCGACAGCGCGTGGCATCTGGCGGAAGATGTGCGCGGTGAGATCAAAGGCTTTCAGTACATCGAACCCCACCCTGACCTGCCCGAAGGCGGTGTGGATGTCGCAACTTTCGTACGGTTGGGAGAGACGGGGTTTGGCATCGGCTCGGCCCTGTTCGAACAGACCAAACAGGCCGCGCGTGATCTAGGCTATGCCCATATCCACGCCATCATCCGCGCCGACAATCAGGGCGGGCTGGCCTATTACCAAAGCCGCGGCTTCGAGGATTTCAAACGGCTGCCAAACTGCACATTGGCCGATGGCACCCGCGTTGATAAAATCTGGAAACGGTTCGAGCTTTAGCGCGGCGAGCGTTTTGCCAAGATGCGCTGCAAGGTCCGCCGGTGCATGTTCAGCCGCCGCGCGGTTTCCGAGACGTTTCGGTCACAGAGTTCATAGACCCGCTGGATATGCTCCCACCGCACGCGATCCGCACTCATCGGGTTTTCCGGCGGTTCGGGCAGGTCTCCTCCGGTGGCCAAAAGCGCATTCACGATGTCATTGGCGTCGGCGGGTTTCGACAGGTAATCCGTAGCCCCGGATTTCACCGCTGCCACTGCCGTGGCAATCGCACCATAGCCCGTCAGCACGACGACCCGCGCATCGGCGCGTTTGTCGCGCAGCACTTCGACCACGTCGAGCCCATTGCCATCCTGAAGCCGAAGATCGACCACGGCGAAGGCCGGGGGGCGCGCCGTGGCGATGGCTTTGCCCGCCGCGACGGACCCTGCGGTTTCCACCTCAAAGCCGCGTTTCTCCATCGCCTTGGCCAAACGGCGCAGAAACGGCTCATCGTCATCGACCAAAAGCAAGCTGCGGTCCGCGCCTAAGTCACAAATATCCTGCATCAACATCCCCTCTCAAAGGCTAATATGGGGCGGCCAAGGCGGCGGGTCAATTTCAGCGTTGATCCAGAAAACAACCGATGCTGTCGGCCATCTCTTCGGGGCGCACTTCGCGGCGGAAAAAGTCGACAACGCCTTCTTCGGGCATGACCAGATAGCTGAAGGTCGAGTGATCGACGAGGTATTCGCCATTCTCGTCTTCGGGGTGCACTTTGTAATAGGTGCGGTAGGCTTGGCTGGCGGCTTTGATTTGCTCGGGCGAGCCGGTCAGCCCGACCATACGCGGGTGCATCACCTCGGCAAAATCACCGACCACTTCTGGCGTGTCGCGCGCAGGGTCAACGGTGATGAAGACCGGCGTGATGCTCTGGCCGCGCTCATCCAGAATTTCGGTCGCTGCCGCGTTGCGGTCCACGTCCAGCGGGCAGACATCGGGGCAGGAAGTATAGCCGAAATAAAGCAAGGCTGGCTCTTTGATGACATCGGCATCGGTCACGGTTTCGCCCGCGCTGTTGACCAGCTCGAACGGCCCGCCGATATCACCGCCCGCCACTTGGCTCGACCGGCAGGTGGCATAGGGATCGTCCTCGCCCCGCAGCACCATGAAAGCCGTCCCGGCCAGAAATACCGCCGCAACCCCAGCTGCGCCAAATGCAATCATTCGTTTCATGTCAGTCCTCCGCCGTGCTGGCCGGTCTTGATCGTGTTTCGCCGCAGACCTACGCTAGATGGCAGGTGATGCAAGACGCAATAAAGTGATGGGGCTAAGATGACGCAGGCAAATATCCGGCCCCTCGATGGGCGCACCCGCGCCAGTTGGATCCGCCTGCGCACGATGATCCTGCTGCGCTGGTTCGCCATCGCCGGACAGTTGACCGCCGTCACCGTGGCGCAATGGGCGCTTGGGCTGCAACTGGCTTTTGGCCTTTGTTATCTGACGATCGGGGCCTCGGTGGTGGGCAACCTCGTCGCGGCCTTCGTCTTTCCGCAGAACAAACGCCTGTCCGAGCGCGAGAACCTCGCCATGGTGCTCTTCGACCTGCTGCAACTTACCGCGCTTTTGGCGCTGACCGGCGGGCTACACAATCCCTTTGCACTTCTGCTGCTGGCACCGGTGACGATCTCGGCCACCGCGCTCAGCCTGCGCTCGACACTGGTTCTGGGCGGCACCGCGATTATCGCGGCCTCGGTGCTGGCGCTGTGGCATCTGCCGTTGGTGACGCAATCAGGCGATGTGCTGCGACAGCCCGGCATCTTCGTCTTTGGCCATTGGGCGGCGCTGCTGATCGCCATCGTCTTTACCAGTGCCTATTCCCGGCGCGTTACGACCGAGGTCCACTCCATGGCCGACGCACTATCGGCCACGCAGATGGTGCTGGCACGGGAGCAGAAGCTCTCGGACCTCAGCGGCGTCGTTGCCGCCGCCGCCCATGAATTGGGAACGCCGCTTGCCACGATCAAATTGGCCAGCACCGAGCTGCTGGGCGATCTGGAAGACCGTCCCGATCTGGCAGAAGACGCAGCGCTGATCCGCGATCAGGCCGACCGCTGCCGGGATATCCTGCGCGACATGGGCCGCATCGGGAAAGACGATCTGCACATGCAGCGCGCGCAGCTGACCGCCGTGGTGAAAGAGGCCGCCGAGCCGCATCTGGAGCGCGGCAAGACGGTGATTTTTTCCGACAATCCGATGGCCCGAGACCCGGCCCGCGCCCCGACGATCCCGCGCAAGCCCGAGATCATCCACGGGCTGCGCAATCTGGTGCAGAACGCCGTGGATTTTGCCGAAACCACGGTTTGGATCGAAACCGAATGGTCCGCCGAGGATATCTCGGTGCGGATCATCGACAACGGGCCGGGCTTCCCGCCGCAGCATCTGGGCCGCATCGGCGACCCGTTTTTGCGCCGCCGAGGAGGTGCATCGAACGAGACGGCGCGGCCTGAATATGAGGGCATGGGGCTGGGGCTGTTCATCGCCAAGACCTTCCTCGAACGCTCCGGCGCGCGGTTGCGCTTTGCCAATGGATCGGACAGCGGTTGGCTGCGCGGGCTGCCCCCCGCTGGCAGCGGTGCTGTGGTCGAAGTCGTCTGGCCACGCCGCCTGCTGGACCTTGGCCCCGATGACAGCGTGATGGGCGAGAACCAGCGTCTGACGGCTTGAGGGCGGGATTGGCGCGTTTGTTAACCCACCGTTAACCATTGGGGCTCAAAATAGGGCGTCGCATTTGCCGAAAGGGGTCTCCGTCGTGGCATTGCCGGATGTCATCATCGTGCTTGCCGCCGCCTCCGTCACCGCGCTGGCCGCTCTTTGGTGGCTCGGCGCGGCTGCGGGGCGACCGGCGGCGGCACCCCCCGGCATCGATGATATGAGCCTGCTGTTCGAAGAGGGCCAGTTGGTTCATGGCTCCAACGACGCGCTGACCCGCTTTGCCCTCGCACCCGGCTATCACCAGTGGGAAGATATTCGCGATGCGCTGCTGTCGCGGTTTCCCGAATTTCCCCGCACGCCCCGGCATGGGGCCACCGGCAAGTTGACCCTTAGGGCAGAGGATGGCGACAGCCCGTCAGAGCTGCGCATCACATGGCGCGACGCGCTCTGCTGGCTGCACCTGCCCCAGACCCGCGCGACCGAAGAGATCACGGAAGGGACGTTTCAGAAACTCGCCGCACTGCGCCGGGCCAGCGAAACCAGCCCGAACCCCGCGTGGCAGACCGACGCGAGCGGCCGTATCATCTGGCACAACCGGGCCTACGGGGCCTTGAAACGCAAAGTCCAACCCGACCCGGACTGCGGCGGCGCCGCCTTGTTCAGCACCCCCTCGCCCGACCATCCCAACCGCGTCTGCTTGCGGCGTAGCGATGGGGAAAAGCCCGATTGGTACGCGCTCACCACCACGACCGAGGATAATGTGCAGGTCTACCACGCCACCTGCATCAATGCCGTGGTCGCCGCCGAAGAGGCGCAGCGCAACTTTGTCCAAACCCTCGCCAAAACCTTTGCGCATCTGTCCATCGGGCTCGCGATTTTTGACCGCAACGGGCAATTGGCCCTGTTTAACCCCGCGCTGGTCGACCTGACCGATCTGCCTGCCCCATTTCTCAGCGCCCGGCCTACGATTGTCTCTTTCTTCGACCAATTGCGCGAAAGCCGCCGCATGCCGGAGCCGAAGAATTACAAGAATTGGCGTCACGAAATCGCCGAAGTTATCGCCGCCGCAACCGATGGCCGCTATCAAGAGACTTGGTCGCTGGAGAACGGCCAGACCTACAGCATCCGGGGCCGGCCCCACCCCGATGGCGCCACCGCTTTCCTGATCGAAGACATCACCGCCGAGGTGACCCTGACCCGCAATTTTCGGGCCGAACTTGAACAGAGCCAAAGCCTGCTCGACACGCTCGAAGATGGTTTCGCCGTCTTCTCCGCCTCCGGCGTGCTGACCTTTTGCAACGCCGCCTATCGCGCCCGGTGGAAACAGGACCCGGACAAAAGCTTTGCCGAGATCACCATCAACGATGCGATCCGGGTCTGGCAGGAAATGTCGGCGGCCAATCCACTCTGGCCCGATGTTGTGGAATTCGTCATGGGCAGGGGCGACCGCGCGGGCTGGAACATGCCCATCTACCCGCATCAGGGCGCGCCGCTTTCTTGCGAGGTCTCGGCCATCGCATCGGGTGCCACGCTCATACGCTTTTGTCCGATCCCCGTCGGCGCGGACCGGTCGGAGCCTACTAACGCTCCTTCGGCGGCCGACCGGCGGCAACCCTCCAACTAGGTCACTCCCAGCCGCTTTAATCTTGCGGCTGCGCGTCGGGACGCTAAGCATGGGGCATGTCCGACGATACCCTTTCCCTCCTGCTCAGCGGCCCCTATGACACCGCTGGGCGCGCCCGGCAACTGGCCCGCCGCCTGTCTCCCGGCGATGTCATCCTGCTCAGCGGCGATGTCGGCGCGGGCAAGACCCATTTCGCCCGCGCGCTGATCACCGAATTGCTCGACCACCCCGAGGATATCCCCTCGCCCACCTTCACCTTGGTGCAGACCTATGACACGGCAAGCAGCGCGATCTGGCACGCCGATCTCTACCGGCTGACCTCCACCCATGAGATTGAGGAGCTCGGGCTGATCGACGCCTTTCACGATGCGATCTGTTTGGTGGAATGGCCGGATCGGCTGGGCCCGCTCGCGCCAGCCGATGCCCTAGAGATCAGCCTTAGCCCCGGCACCGAAGAAGATAGCCGCAGGCTGACCGCAGAATGGTCCGGCGGCGATTGGGCCGAGAAGCTGGCGGCGTGGCGCAAATGACCGAACGCGCCGCATTGATCAAAGGTTTTTTGCAAACCGCGGGCTGGGCCGAAGCCTCCCGCAAGCTGCTGGCGGGCGATGCCTCCAACCGGCGGTATGACCGGTTGCGCAAAGCGAATGGAGCGCGGGCCATTCTGATGGACGCCCCACCGGAACGCGGTGAAGACGTGCGACCCTTCCGTCATGTCGCCGCGCATCTGGCAGACTGTGGCCTCAGCGCGCCCGAGATTTATCATGCGGACAATGACAACGGTCTGCTGCTGATCGAAGACCTCGGCGATGACCTCTTTGCGCGGCTCATGGCCGCGGATCCGGCTCGGGAACTCCCCCTCTACCGCGCCGCCGCCGACGTGCTGGTGAAACTGCACGCCGCCCCCCTGCCGGAACTGCCGATTTGCGATGCCGATTGGCTGACGGATATGGCAGCCCCCGCCTTCGACTACTACGCACCCGCGGGTGGACGAGAGGCAAACGCCGCTTTTGCTGAGGCTTTCCACCCCCTCGCCGCTGCGCTGGATGACAGCCCAAAGGTCGTGATCCTGCGCGATTATCATGCCGAGAACCTGCTCTGGCTGCCGCAGCGCGAAGGGGCGGCGCGGGTCGGTTTGCTGGATTTTCAAGACGCGCTGCTCGGCCACCCGGCCTATGATCTCGTCTCGATCCTGCAAGACGCCCGCCGCGATGTGCCCCGGGCGGTGGAGGCGCAGATCATCGACGATTACCTTGCCCAAACCGGACAGGCGGAAACCCCCTTCCGCCGCGCCTATGCGCTACTCGGCGCCCAGCGCAATCTGCGCATCTTGGGGATCTTTGCGCGCCTCTGTCTGCGCGATGGCAAACCGCATTACGTCGATCTGATCCCCCGCGTCTGGCAGCATCTGCAACATAACCTGCGCCATCCCGCGCTTGCCGATGTGGCGGAGGCAATCGCAGGCGTGCTGCCCCCGCCGACCCCCGAATTTCTGGAGCAACTGAAAAGCCAATGCGCGACAATCCCGACGCCATCATGATGTTCGCGGCCGGGTTCGGCACGCGTATGAAACATCTCACCCAGAACCAACCCAAGCCCATGGTGCCGGTCGCGGGCCGCCCCTTGATTGACCATACGCTCGATCTTGCCCGCGGAATATCCCCTGCGCGGATCGTGGCGAACCTCCACTACCTCCCCGACCAGTTGGAGGCACATCTGAAAGCGCAGGATGTGCAAACGGTGATCGAAACGCCCCAGATTCTCGACACCGGCGGCGGGCTGCGCAACGCGTTGCCGCTGTTGGGGACGGGCCCCGTTTTCACCATGAACAGTGACGCGATCTGGGCCGGGGCGAACCCGCTCGAAATGCTCCGCAACGCATGGGATCCGGCGCGGATGGACGCGCTTTTGATGACCGTGCCGTTGGAAAACACACTTGGCCATGGCGGCACGGGCGACTTTACCCGCACCGCGGATGGCCGCCTGCAACGGGGGCCGGGCGAGGTCTATGGCGGGGTGCAGATCATCAAGACCGACCTGTTGGCCGATATCGAAGCCGAGGCATTCTCGCTCAACCTGTTGTGGGACATGATGCTGGCACGCGGGACGCTGTTTGGCCTGCCCTATAGCGGGCGCTGGTGCGACGTGGGGCACCCCGGCGGCATCCGCCTTGCCGAAAGCCTCTTGGCCGGTGCCGATGTTTGAGCCGCAGGACAGCCCCCGGGTCTTTGGCCTTGCCCCCGGTGTCGATTTCCCGCGCGGATTGGTGCGCGGGCTGTGCGACCGGTTGGAGAATGGCCCACCCGAGGCGATGGCCCGTGTCGAGTTACTGGTCAACACCAACCGCATGGCGCGTCGGCTGCGCCATGATTTCGACGCGGGTCCGGCAGGATTTCTGCCGCGCATTCGGCTGATCACCGACCTTGATGCATTGGCCCCCGGCATCGCGCTCCCCGCCCCGACACCGCCGCTGCAACGGCGGCTGGAACTCATTCAACTCGTGTCGCGCCTGCTGGATGCCGCACCCGATCTCGCGCCGCGCGCCTCGCTCTATGCGCTGTCGGACAGTCTGGCGGGGCTGATCGACGAAATGCAGGGCGAAGGGGTCTCGCCCGAGACGGTGGCCGGGCTGGACGTCGGCAACCTCTCTGCCCATTGGGAGCGGGCGCAGCGGTTCCTCGCCATCGCGCATGACTATCTGGGCCAAACCACCACCCGCCCGGATGCCGAGGCACGTCGGCGGCAGCTGGTCGCCCGGATCATCGCCCGCTGGCAGGACGCGCCACCGCAGCACCCGGTGATCCTCGCCGGGTCCACCGGCTCGCGCGGGACCACCGCGCTGTTGATGGAGGCCGTGGCTCGCCTGCCGCAGGGCGCGATCATCCTGCCGGGGTTCGATTTTGAAATGCCGACCGCCGTTTGGAACGAGTTGGATCAGGCGCTTCTGGCCGAGGATCACCCGCAATACCGCTTCCGCAAGCTGATGAATATGCTCGGCGTGGCGCGCGGCGCGGTCGCGCCGTGGTGCGAGATGCCCCCGGTATCCGCCGCCCGTAACAAGCTGGTGTCGCTCTCGCTTCGGCCTGCGCCCGTCACCCATGCTTGGCTGAACGAAGGGCCGAAGCTGGAAAACCTGCAAGGTGCCACCGCCGACATTACCCTGATCGAAGCGCCCACCCCCCGGGTCGAGGCTTTGGCCATCGCGCTGCGCCTGCGCCAAGCTGCCGAGGAAGGCGTGAAGGCCGCCTTGATCACCCCCGACCGGATGCTCACCCGGCAGGTCACCGCAGCGCTCGACCGGTGGGGCATTCTGCCCGACGACAGCGCCGGGATGCCGCTGCAACTCTCCCCGCCGGGGCGGTTCTTACGCCATGTGGCGGCGCTGTTTGTCCGAAAACTGGATGCCGAAGCGCTGCTGACCCTGCTGAAACACCCGCTGACCCACAGCGGCGCGGGGCGGAATTTCCACCAGCTCTATACCCAGCGCTTGGAGGATGAGATCCGCCGCCATGGGCTGCCCTACCCCGACGCCGAAGGCTTGGCCGAGATTGCAGAGCGCGCCGCAAAGCGGATGGAAGACCCCAGCGGTTTCCGCGATTGGGTCGCTTGGCTGGGCGAGGTTTTTCCCGGCCATGACACCCCCGGAGAGCGGCCCCTGCCCGAATGCGTCGCCGCGCATTTGGCGCTGGCCGAAAAGATCGCCGCCGGGCAATCCGCCGATCCCGACCACCTGCTTTGGCAGCAGGGCGCGGGCATCGCGGCCGAGGCGGTGATGGCGAACCTCACGGAACATGCGGCCCACGGCGGGGCGATGAACGCCGCCGATTATGCCGATCTCTTGGGCGCGCTCTTGGCCCAAGAAGAGGTGCGCGAGGCCGATACTCCCCATCCCGATATCATGATCTGGGGCACGATGGAGGCGCGGGTGCAGGGGGCCGAGCTGGTCATCCTTGGCGGTTTGAACGAAGGCACATGGCCCGAAGCACCGCCGCCCGATCCATGGCTCAACCGTCAGATGCGCGAGAAGGCCGGGCTGCTGCTGCCCGAACGGCGTATCGGCCTGTCGGCGCATGACTATCAACAGGCCATCGCCAGCCCCGAGGTTTGGATCACCCGCGCGATCCGCTCGGACGAGGCCGAGATGGTGCCATCACGCTGGCTGAACCGCTTGGGCAACCTGCTGGGCGGCTTGGGCGACACCGGCGGGCCGGAGGCGTGGAAGGCCATGCAGCAGCGCGGCAACCACTGGCTGGATCAGGTGCGCGCCTTGGAAGCGGTGGAGCGCACCGCCCCGGCCACGCGCCCCTCGCCCCGCCCGCCGCGCGCGGCGCGCCCCCGCAAACTGTCGGTGACCGAGATCAAGACGCTGATCCGCGATCCTTACGCGATCTATGCCAAACACAGCCTGAAACTGCGTCCGATCAACCCGCTGGTGCAATCGCCGGATGCGCCGGTGCGCGGCATCGTCCTGCACCGCATCATGGAGGATTTCGTCAAACTGGTGGCCCGCGATCCTGCGCGGTTGACCCGCGACACGCTGATGCAAGTGGCCGCCGAGGTGCTAGAGGAAGAAGCCCCCTGGCCCGCCGCCCGCGCCATGTGGCTGGCCCGTATCGACCGGATCGCGGATTGGTTCATCGCCCGCGAGAGCCAACGCGCCGCATTCTCCAGCCCCGTCGCCTTCGAACAGGGCGCGCGGGGCAGCTACACCTTTGCCGACCTCGGTTTTACACTCAGCGGCTTTGCTGACCGGATCGACCAGACCGATGACGGCGATGTGCTGATCTACGACTACAAAACCGGCACCCCGCCCGGCAAAAAAGAACAGCGGCTTTTCGACAAGCAACTCTTGATCGAAGCGGCGATGGTCGAACGGGGCGGCTTTCCCGAGGTGGGCGTGGCCCATGTGGCCCATGCGGCCTTTATCGGGTTGGGGTCAAAACCCGTCGAAGTCCCCGCCCCGCTGGACGAAGAGAACCCGCAAGAGGTGCTGGCCGGTCTGCACGCGCTGCTCTCACGCTACCTTGATGAGGGGCAGGGCTTTACCGCGCGGCGGATGGTGCAAAGCGATGCCTTTGCCGGGAACTTCGACCAATTGGCGCGGTTCGGGGAGTGGGATGGCACCAGCCCCGCCCGCCCGGAGGATCTGGAATGATGCGTGATTTCAACGATGCCACCCGCGCCCAGATCGAAGCGGCGCGGCCCGATGCCTCCACTTGGCTGACGGCCAACGCAGGCTCTGGCAAGACCCGCGTGCTGACCGACCGCGTGGCGCGGCTGCTGCTCGACGACGTGGAGCCGCAGCACATCCTCTGCTTGACCTATACCAAGGCGGCGGCCTCGGAGATGCAGAACCGCCTGTTCAAACGCTTGGGCGAATGGGCGATGCTGAAAGACGCGGCACTGCGCAGCGCCTTGGCCGATCTTGGCGTTCAGGGCGAATTGACGCCTGAGCAACTGCGCAATGCCCGCACCCTTTTTGCCCGCGCGATCGAGACGCCCGGCGGGCTGAAAATTCAGACCATCCACTCTTTCTGCGCGGCCCTTCTGCGCCGCTTCCCGCTGGAGGCGCAGGTCAGCCCGCAATTCACCGAGATCGAAGACCGCGCCGCTGATCTACTGCGGGCCGAGATCGTCGATGAGATGGCCGAAGGCGAAGACGCCCCGCTGGTTGCCGAGATTGCGCGGCACTACACGGGCGAGGATTTCGCCAGCCTCACCCGCAGCATCGTAGGCCAGCGCGATGCCTTCAGCACGCCCCGCTCTTGGCACGAGATCCTAGCGCTTTTCGCCCAGCCCGAAGACCTGACCGAAGACAAGATCGCGGCCTCGGTCTTCCTTGGCAGCGAAGCGGCGATGATGGCCGAGATCATCCCCCATCTGCTGGCGAAAGGCGGCAATGACGGCAAGGCGGGCGCGGCGCTGCAAGAGATCGACCGCTATGATCTGTCCGCCCTGCCCCAGCTTGAAAACATCCTTTTGACCGGCAGCGGCGCCAAGGCGCCCTTCACCGCCAAGATCGGCAGTTTCCCGACCAAGCCGACGCAAAAGGTCATCGCCGAGCAGATGCCGCAGCTTGAGCAATTGATGCAACGCGTCGAAGATGCCCGCGAAGCGCGGCTGGCGCTAAAGGCGGCGCGCAAATCCTATGTGCTGCACCGTTTCGCGGCCCGCTTTCTTGAACGCTACGCGGATGAGAAACAAAAACGCGGCTGGCTCGACTTTGACGATCTGATCCTCAAAGCCCGCGCATTGCTGACCGACAAGGCCGTGGCCGCTTGGGTGCTGTTCCGCATCGACGGCGGCATCGACCATATCCTTGTCGACGAGGCGCAGGACACCTCGCCCCGGCAATGGGACGTGATCGAACGGCTGACGGATGAATTTTACTCCGGCGCCGGGGCGCGTAACGAGGTGGATCGCACCCTCTTCGTCGTGGGCGATAAGAAGCAATCGATCTACTCTTTCCAAGGCGCGGACCCCGAAGAGCTGGACCGCAAAGGCACGACATTCGAACAAAAGATCGGTGAGGCCGGGCAGTTTTTCCAGCGCCGCAGCCTCGCCTATTCCTTCCGCTCCTCTTCGGCGATTTTGCAAGCGGTCGATGGGGTTTTCGACCCCGCGATCCAGACCGGCTTTACCAATGACGGCCATATGGCCTTCAAAGATCGCCTGCCCGGCCGCGTCGATCTTTGGCCCTTCATCGAAAAGGCAGGCCCTGACGAAGAAGGCGATTGGACCGATCCCGTCGACCGACGCAGCGCGCGGCATCACACGGTGCAACTGGCCGAACGCATCGCGCGCCGCATCAAGGAGTTGACGACCGAGGAGCATTACCTCCCCGATGACAGCAAGGGCGGGTTAGCGCGGCGGCGCATCCAACCGGGGGATTTTCTAATCCTCGTGCAGCGCCGCTCGGCCCTCTTTTCCGAGATCATCCGCGCTTGCAAGGCGGCGGAATTGCCCATCGCCGGGGCCGACAGGCTCAAGGTTGGGGCCGAACTGGCGGTGCGCGATCTGGCGGCGATCCTGTCGTTCCTTGCAACGCCGGACGACGATCTATCGCTAGCCACCGCGCTGAAATCGCCACTTTTCGGCTGGTCGGAACAAGAGCTTTTCACCCTCGCCCATTACCGTAAGGAGGATCACCTCTGGCAAGCGCTGCGCAACCAGACCGAGGCCCACGCCGCCACCCTCGCCGTGCTGCGCGACCTGCGCGGGCAGGTCGATTACCTACGCCCCTACGATCTGGTCGAACGCATCCTCACCCGCCACGATGGGCGCCGCAAACTGCTGGCACGGTTGGGGCCAGAGGCCGAGGATGGGATCAACGCGATGCTGAGCCAAGCGCTGTCTTACGAGCGCGGCACGGTGCCCAGCCTGACCGGGTTCTTGCAATGGATGCAGACCGATGATCTGGAAATCAAACGCCAGATCGACAGCGCGTCGAACCAGATCCGGGTGATGACGGTGCACGGGGCCAAGGGTCTGGAAGCGCCAATCGTGATCCTGCCCGACACCGGGCGGCGCGATGTGACGATCAAGGATGAGATCATCACCGTTGACGGCACCCCCGTCTGGAAAGCCCCGGCGGATGACATGCCCCAGCCCATGCGCGTCCGGCTGGACGAGATGAAAGAGGCCGCGCTGCAAGAGCGACTTCGCCTGTTCTATGTCGCCATGACGCGGGCCGAAAAATGGCTGATCGTGGCAGCGGCGGGGGAATTGTCGAAAGATGAATCCTCTTGGTATCAAATCACCGCAGCCGCTCTGGCCCGGCTCCGGGCCGAGCCTTTGGGCGACGATGGCACGCTGCGCTATCAACAGGGCGATTGGGATGCGCTCGACATCATAGAGACGCCAGAGAAAACCGTCACAACGCCCAGGTTAGACCCTGTTTTCGCCCGCCCCGCCCCCTCCCCCAAGGGAGAGGACAAGACCCTGTCGCCCTCGGATCTCGGCGGAGCCAAGGCGCTTGCGGGTGAGGCCGGGCTCGATATGGACACTGCGTTGAGCTATGGCACGCTGGTTCATGAGTTGCTGGAACATCTGCCACTGATGGGCGCGGATGCCCGGGAAGTCTTTCTAGAGCGGTTGGCCCGCACACACCCCGCCGAGATGATCGCCCGCGCGGAAGATGAGGCGGAAGCGGTGCTGAACACCCCTGCCCTCGCCCCGCTGTTCGCTGAGACAACCCTCGCCGAAGTGCCCGTGACCGGCAGCCTCGGAGACCAGCGCCTGCATGGCACGATCGACCGTTTGGTGATCGCCGAGGATCGCATCCTTGCTGTCGATTTCAAGACCAACCGCGTGGTCCCCGGCACGGCTGAGGCCTGCCCCGACGGGCTGCTGCGCCAGATGGGGGCCTATGCTCATATGCTGCGCCAGATCTACCCGGATCGGCGGATCGAGACGGCCATTCTATGGACCGCGACCCCCGCGCTTATGGTGTTACCCAACGATATCGTGACAAATGCCCTGCGTGCCCTGCCATATCTTGACGCCACTGCCGCGCATTCATAGGTTCAGGCCTCAACCCATTCCTGTCAGGAGAGCATCATGGCAACCGTCGCAGTCACCGACGACACTTTCGACGCCGAAGTCAAAAATTCGGACATTCCGGTTCTGGTCGATTTCTGGGCCGAATGGTGCGGCCCGTGCAAACAGATTGGCCCTTCGCTGGAAGAGCTGTCGGATGAAATGAACGGTCGCGTGAAGATCGTCAAAGTCAACGTCGACGAAAACCCGAACTCGCCCGCCCAAGTCGGCGTGCGCGGTATCCCGGCGCTGTTCATCTTCAAGGACGGTCAGGTCGTGTCCAACCTCGCCGGCGCGCGCCCGAAGGCGGCCCTGCAAAGCTGGATCGAAGAATCCATCTAAGGTTAACGCCTTAGGCATTGAGTTACGAAAACGGGCGTCCTTCGGGGCGCCCTTTTCATTTGGGCAAAGCCTCTGGCCACATCACCGCAAGCGTGCCCCCGCATCACGAACGGCAGCCCTGCCCCACGCGCAACCGGCGCTGCCCTTGTCCTGCCCTGCCACGGGGGCCATATAGAGCGCCAAGCGACAGGAGGCCCCATGGCACAGAACGACGATTTCCCCGGTTGGCACGGGACCACGATCATTGGCGTCAAAAAAGGCGGCGAAGTGGTGATTGCCGGTGACGGACAGGTCAGCCTCGGCCAGACCGTGATCAAAGGCACCGCGCGCAAGGTGCGCAAGCTCAGCCCCGGCGGCTATGACGTGGTGGCGGGGTTCGCGGGCTCCACCGCGGATGCCTTTACCCTGCTGGAACGGCTGGAGGCCAAACTGGAAGCGACACCGGGTCAATTGGCCCGTGCCAGTGTCGAATTGGCCAAGGACTGGCGCACCGATAAATACCTGCAAAAGCTCGAAGCGATGCTGATCGTCACCGACGGGAAAGACCTGCTGGTCATCACCGGCGCGGGCGATGTGCTGGAGCCCGAACATGAGGTCGCCGCCATCGGATCGGGCGGGAACTATGCCCTCGCCGCCGCGCGCGGCATGATGGACAGCAACCGGGACGCCGAAACCATTGCCCGTGATGCCATGGCGATCGCCGCTGACATCTGCGTCTACACCAACGGCAAACTCACCGTGGAGAAAATCACCGCATGACCGACCTGACCCCCCGCGAGATCGTATCCGAACTGGACCGCTATATCATCGGCCAGAACGACGCCAAACGCGCCGTGGCGGTGGCCCTGCGAAACCGCTGGCGCCGCAAGCAATTGAGCGATGACCTGCGCGACGAAGTCTACCCAAAGAACATCCTGATGATCGGCCCCACCGGCGTCGGCAAGACCGAGATCAGCCGCCGCTTGGCGAAGCTCGCCCGCGCGCCCTTCATTAAAATTGAGGCGACGAAATTCACGGAAGTCGGCTATGTTGGCCGCGACGTGGAACAGATCATCCGCGATCTCGTGGACAGCTCTATCGCCATGACCCGCGAGTTCATGCGCGAAGACGTTAAAGCTAAGGCCGAACAAGCCGCTGAGGATCGTGTCATCGACGCCATCGCCGGCACCGATGCCCGCGACGGCACGCGCGAGATGTTCCGCAAGAAGCTCCGCGCAGGCGAACTCGACGACACGATGATCGAGCTTGAGGTCGCCGATACCTCCAGCCCCTTCCCGATGATGGACATTCCCGGCCAGCAAGGCATGGGGATGATGAACCTCGGCGATATTTTCGGCAAAGCCATGGGGGGCCGCACCACCAAAAAACGCATGGCCGTGGCCGATAGCTATGACGTGCTGGTGGGCGAAGAGGCCGACAAGCTGCTCGACGACGAAGCCGTCAACCGCGCCGCCATTGAAGCGGTCGAGCAGAACGGCATCGTTTTCCTTGATGAGATCGACAAGGTCTGCGCCCGTTCTGACGCGCGCGGTGGCGATGTTTCCCGCGAAGGGGTGCAGCGCGACCTGCTGCCGCTGATCGAAGGCACCGTCGTTTCGACGAAATATGGCCCGGTGAAGACCGACCATATCCTCTTCATCGCCTCGGGCGCGTTCCATATCGCCAAGCCTTCGGACCTTTTGCCCGAATTGCAGGGACGTCTGCCGATCCGCGTCGAACTGCGGGCGCTGACCGAGGATGATTTTGTCCGCATCCTGACCGAAACCGACAATGCGCTGACGCGGCAGTACACCGCCCTGATGGGGACCGAGGAACTGACCGTGACCTTCACCGAAGAGGGCATCGCGGCGCTGGCCAAGATCGCGGCAGAGGTCAACACCTCGGTCGAGAATATTGGCGCGCGGCGGCTTTACACGGTGATGGAACGGGTCTTCGAAGAAGTCTCCTTCGACGCGCCTGATCGCTCGGGGCAAGAGATCACCGTCGATGCCGATTTCGTTGAAAAGAACCTTGGCGAACTGACCCGCTCCACCGATCTCAGCCGCTACGTTCTTTAGGGCTTTCCTTTCCTCCATGCCCCGGCGATGAAAGGGGCATGGAATACCTCTCATTTCTGCAGCGCAACTGGCTGTTTCTACTGGCCGGTTTCCTGCTGACCTTCACCTCGTCCTATGGGCAAACCTATTTCATCTCGCTCTTTGCGGGGGCGGTGAAGGGCGACTTTGGCCTAAGCGACGGCCAATGGGGCGGCATCTATACCATCGGCACGACGTTTTCGGCCATCACCATGGTCTGGGCCGGGGTGCTGACGGACCGCTTTCGCGTGCGGGTGCTGGCCCTTGGCGTGATGCTGGCGCTGGCGGGGGCTTGTCTGGCGATGGCAGCGGTGCCGAATTGGATTGCGCTGATCTTTGTCATCTACGCCTTGCGGCTGACCGGGCAGGGGATGATGTCTCAGCTTGGGCAGGTCGCCATGGTGCGCTGGTTCGAAGCCTCACGCGGCAAAGCGCTTTCCCTATCCTCGATGGGTTTCGCCGCTGGTCAGGCATTTTTGCCGGTGATCTTCGTGGCGCTTTTCGCCAGCTTTCACTGGCGCAGCCTTTGGGTGCTGGCCGCCGTGCTGGTGTTGCTGACGATCCCCGTGATCCTGATGCTGCTGCGGCAAGAGCGCACTCCGCAAAGCATGGCGGATCAGGCACAGCGCGCGGGCATGAAAGGGCGACATTGGACCCGGGCAGAGATGTTCCGCTCGGGCCTGTTCTGGATGATCATTCCGCTGGCCATCGGCCCCGCCGCATGGGGCACCGCTCTGTTCTTTCAGCAGGTGCATCTGACCCGAGTGAAGGGCTGGGTCTTGGTCGAATTCGTGGCGTTGATGCCGGTCTATACGCTCTCTGCCGTGGCTTCGACCTTCCTCTCGGGATGGGCGATTGACCGCTTTGGCGTCAGCCGCGTGGTGCCGGTGATGATGCTGCCCTTTGCCCTGTCATTCGCAGTGCTGGCCTATGCCGACACGCTCTGGATGGCCGGGATCGGTTTGCTGATTTTCGGCATGGGGCAAGGCATGCAATCCACCGCCCCGGCGGCCTTTTGGGCCGAGTATTTCGGCACCCGTCATGTGGGGTCGATTAAAGCGGTCGCCGCCGCGCTGATGGTCTTTGGCTCGGCCATCGGGCCGGGGGTGACGGGGCTGTTTATCGACTTGGGCGTCGATTTCCCGCAGCAAATGTTGCCAATTGCGCTTTACTATCTGCTGGCGGCTGGTTTGGCCGCATGGGCTATTGCGCACTACAAACCGCTGCTGCGCGGCTAGCGGTTGCGCCGTAGGTAAACGTAATAGGCCCCGCCGCCGCCGTGGCTGACATGGGCCTGCGCGATCTGAAGCACGAGGCTGCTAAGCGGGGGCATCGACAGCCATTGCGGAACCTGATGGCGCAACACCCCGTCGCGCACGGGGATCGGGCCACCGTCGTCGCGCCGCTTGCCCTTACCGGTGATCACCAGCACCAACCTTTTACCCCGGGCATGGGCATCCATGATGAAACCATTGAGCGCCGGATGCGCCCGGTCGAGGGTCATGCCATGTAGGTCGATCCGGCCCTCGGGCCGCAGCTTGCCACGTTTGAGCTTTCCGTAAGCCTTGTGGTCCATCTGAACCGGCGCAGCTTTCATCTGTTCGGCCAACGTCGGGCGCAGGTCATTGCTGCGCTTTTTCATGTTGGGCTGCGGCTTGTTGCCCTGCAGGGCGATCTTGGCGCGCCGAACCTGCGGCGGGGCAGGGGCGGGGGCGTCGATCTCGGGCGTGAACAGCTTATTTAACTCCAGCTTCTCGGTCCGCTCGGTCACCCGGCGCCAAAGTTCGAGATCGTCTTCGTTCAAGCGGCGCCGTTTCATATCGCGCTCTCCGGCAGGAAAGCATAGGCGCGTTGGATGGGCATCAAGACCATCATCCGCCCCGGATCACGCAGACGGCCCGCCGCGCGGCCCGCTTTGTCACCGGTGCCAAAGAAAACATCCGCACGCTGCGCGCCCTTAATGGCCGAGCCTGTATCCTGCGCGACCATCAGACGGCGCAGGGGTTTCTTCCCGTCTTTCTCAATCCAGACCGGCGCGCCGAGCGGCACGTGCGACGGGTCCACCGCGATGCTGCGCATGGCGGTGATGGATCGGTTCATCGCCCCCAGCGGCCCCTTGTCGGCGGGCACGCGGCTGACCTCGCGGAAGAATACGTAAGAGGGATTGTGATAGAGCAGTTCCCGGCCATCTTCGGGGTTGCGACGCACCCAGTTCTTGATGACATCGGCGCTGACCTGATGCGCCTCATAGACCCCGCGCCGCACCAATTCGACCCCGACCGAGCGGTAATCATGACCATTCGCGCCGCGATAGCCCACCCGCAGATAGCTGCCATCGGGCAGGCGAATACGGCCAGAACCCTGAATTTGCAGAAAGAAAAGCTCAACCGGGTCATCGACCCAAGCGATCTCAAGCCCGCGGTCGCGCATCACGTCGCCATCTAGGATCTCGCGTCTAGTGAGCCAGGGGCGGATCTGCTCGGCCTCGGGGGGCATGGCGTAGATGGGATATTGAAATCGGGCAGAGGGGTAGAGATCACCATCCAACTCAGGTTCGAAATACCCAGTGAAAAGCGCGTCTTTGCCGTCTTCCATCAGAACGGGGCGAAAGAACAATTCGAAAAACTGCCGCGGGTCGGGGCCATCCTTGGCCAGCTTACAGAGCGCGCGCCAATCGACGTCTTTCATGTCGCCGCAGGTACTGGTGAAAACCTCAAAGGCGGCGGCGTGGTCATCTTCGGCCCAGCCCTCAAGCTGGTCGAAATCCATGACGGTATAATGCACCTCTGCTGCGGACGGCGTGTTCATCGACACACCGCCCAACAGCGCCAGTGCGCCAAGCACACGCGCTACCCGTCTGTGGAAACCAACAGCCAATTCGGATCATCCGAGCCCATGACACGGGCAAAAACCCATGTATCTTTTTGGCGTTTGATTTCTTTGCTGCTGCCCTCGACAACCTCGCCCTCGCGGTTGCGAACCTCCGAGGTCAGCTCGCCGACGAAGCGGATGGTGAGTTCGGCTTCTTTCGTGGTCTCGTCCATCTTGGCGTCGATCAGTTCCATCTCGCGCACGCCGATGAAAGTCGCCTCGATCGTCAGACCTTGGTCCTCCCGCGCGGCGACGCCGTCAACAAAGCTTTCATAGACGTCATCAGCCAGAAACGGCTGAATTTCGGCCAAATCGCCCCGCTCATAGCCCATGACGATCATCTCATAAGCGCCGCGCGCGCCTTGCAGGAAATCGCTGACACCAAAGGACGGCTCGACCCGCTTCATCTCGGCCAAGGCCTTGCCCGAGGGGCTGTCTTCGGGAACGTGGTCGGTGATATCGAGATCCGGACCACCTTCGATCACTTCGAACGCGGGGCCGCTGCGGGCGGTTGGCGTTTGATCGGTGACCGGGGGCTTTTCAAAACCCTCACGCGTGCCAAGCACGTTTTTCAGCCGCAGGATCAGGAATACGGCGATACCGGCAAGCACCAGAAGCTGTATCAGGGGAGAATTCATCGAAACCTCATTCAGGGGTGGCATGGAAACATGCGAGTTAAGCTCTTATGTAGGTGTTCGACCGGGGCAAGTCCACTCTGCCCCCAGCGAAAGGACTCCGCCGCATGTGGCTATTGATCGCATTTATCGCCGTGCCTCTGATCGAGATCACGCTTTTCATCCAAGTCGGTGGCGCCATCGGCCTTGGCTGGACGCTGGCCGTGGTGGTTTCGACCGCCATTTTGGGCACATGGTTGGTGCGGTCTCAGGGTGCGCTTGCGCTTGGGCAGTTGCGCAGTTCCTTCAATGATCTGCGCGACCCGACCGAGCCTTTGGTGCATGGCGCGATGATCCTGTTTTCCGGCGCGCTGCTGCTGACGCCGGGGTTCTTCACCGATGCTGTTGGCTTTGCCTTTCTGGTGCCGCGCTTTCGCGCCGCCGCCTATCGCGCGATCCGCGACCGGGTGAAGGTCCAAAGCTTTGGCACCCCCGGCGGCATGGGGCCGCGGCCCGGGCCGCAACGCCGCGGCGATCCGCGCGGTGATGTGATCGACGGGGATTTTCACGAAATTCCCGAACAGCCGCGCCAGACCAGGGGCCCCTCGGGCTGGACTAAGGATTGAGCGGCCCGTGCCGACCTGTTAAGTCCGGGTAGATTTAAGAAATTCACCACAACAGGACACAGAAAATGGCAGAAAACGAAACCGCACAACCTAAGCAGCCGCAGATGCGCGTGATGGGCCAGTTCATCCGCGACATGTCGTTCGAGAACATCATGGCGCAAAAGGGTGCCCCGGCGGATGTACAGCCCGACGTGCAGGTTCAGGTCAACCTCGACGCCAAAAAGCGTTCGGGCGACAACCAGTATGAGACCGCGATCAAGCTGAACATCACCTCCAAGGCGAAAGACGGCGACGCGACGCTTTTCGTGCTGGAAATCGACTATGTCGGTATCTTCCAAGTCGAAAACGTGCCGGAAGAGCAGATGCACCCCTATCTGCTGATCGAATGCCCGCGCATGATCTTCCCCTTCCTGCGCCGCATCGTCAGCGACGTGACGCGTGACGGTGGCTTCCCGCCGCTGAACCTTGAGAACATCGACTTCCTATCGCTCTATCGCAACGAAGTGGCACGCCGTCAGGCCGAAAACCCGCCAAAAGCCGACGCCTAAGCGTCAGCTAAGCTGTTTCCACAGCGCGTCGTCGCCCAGTTTGCCGACAAATTCGGCATGGGCGGCGGCTTCGGCCTCTGTCAGACGCGAGGGCAGGGGCGTGGGCCGCGGTTTCGGGGTCCAGCGCGTCTCTGGCTCGCCCGTCTTGCGCTCCGGCGCCGAGGACAGCGCGAAATCCGGCTGCCGCCCCCCAATCAGTTCCAGATAGACTTCGGCCAAGATCTCACTGTCGAGCAGAGCGCCGTGCAGCGTCCGCGAGGTGTTGTCGATGCCGAAGCGGCGGCACAGAGCGTCGAGCGAAGCGGGTGAGCCCGGAAAGCGTTTGCGCGCGATCTCAAGCGTGTCGAGCGCCTGTTCCCACGGGATTTGCGGCAGGCCCATCCAGCGCAGTTCGGCGTTCAGGAATTTGATGTCGAAGGCGGCGTTGTGGATGATCAGCTTGGAATCGCCGATAAAGTCGAGAAACTGCCGCCCGATCTGCGCGAACTTGGGCTTGTCGCGCAAAAAGTCATCGCCCAGCCCGTGCACCTGAAAGGCTTCCTCGGGCATGGAGCGTTCGGGATTGATGTATTGGTGATAGGTCTCGCCCGTGGCCATATGGTTCATCAACTCGACCGCGCCGATCTCGACGATGCGGTCGCCGCTTTCGGGGTCAAAGCCGGTGGTTTCGGTATCGAGCACGATTTCACGCATGGCGCAGTCTTTCCCTGATGTCGCGGATCACCGCCCGCACCTGCGCGCGGGCATGGTCGAGCGTGTCGGTCACTATCACATAGTCCGAGCGGGCGCACTTCTCTTCGGCGGGCATTTGCTTGGCGCGGATGGCGTCGAATTGCGCCTCCGTCATCGTGCCACGCGCCAGTACGCGCTCGCGTTGCACCTCTGCCGGGATCGTCACGCAGGCCACGGCGTCCATCGCAGCCTCGCCGCCGGTTTCGAACAGCAGCGGGATGTCGAGCACGGCGATGTCGCTATCCGCCTGCGCCAGAAACGTCGCCCGGTCTTTGGCCACCAGCGGATGCACGATGGCCTCAATCCGGGGCAGGGCGGTCGGATCGGCGGCGATGATCTCTTTCAATGCGGCACGAGAGACGCCATCGCCCTCGATGGCCTCCGGGAAAGCCGTCTGCATCGGCGCCGCGGCAGCCCCGCCCGGGGCATAAAGCCGGTGCACCGCCGCGTCGGCGTCCCAAACGGCGCAGCCTTCCTCGGCAAACATCTTTGCCGTGGTCGATTTGCCCATGCCGATGGAGCCGGTGAGCCCGAGGTGAAACATCAGCGCAGCACCGCCGTTCGCGTGGCGCGGTCGACCTCGGGCCGCTGGCCGAACCAACGCTCGAACGCCGGGACCGCCTGATGCAACAACATGCCCAGCCCGTCGACCGTGACGCAGCCCATATCCTCAGCCGTTTCAAGCAGATGGGTGCGCAGCGGGGCATAGACGAGATCCGTCACCACCGTGCCGGAGCGCAGCCCATCCAGAGGCACCCGCAAGGCGCCTTTGCCGATCATGCCAAGCGATGTGGTGTTCACCAACAAACTGGCGTGATCGATCATATTGCCCGCTTGCACCCAATCGACGACTTTGACCCGGCCGCCGAAATCGCGCTGCAACTGCTCTGCCCGGACGCGGGTGCGGTTTGACAGGCAGATCTCAGGCACGCCAGCATCCAAAAGCGACGAGACAACCGCCCGCGCGGCGCCCCCCGCGCCCAAGACCGCCGCCGGTCCGGCCTTCGGATCCCAATCCGGCGCACCGGCCTTGAGGTTTTCGATGAAGCCGTAGCCATCCGTATTATCCGCATGAATCTTGCCATCGGCGCGAAAGATCAACGTATTGGCCGCGCCGATCAGAGTGGCACGGTCGGTGATAAGATCCGCGATCTCCATCACCGCTTCTTTATGGGGGATCGTCAGGTTCACCCCGACAAAACCCATCTTGGGCAACGTTCTCAGCACCTCTTCCAGATCGTCGGGCGCGACATCAAGCGGCACGTAATGACCGGCGATGCCATAGGTCTCCAGCCAATGGCGATGCAACTGCGGGGATTTGGAATGCGCGATGGGCGATCCGATCACACCGGCGAGGGGGATTTTGGGCAGGCTCATGTCGTGAGGTCTCCGCGCAGCGTCAGGTAATTCAGCAGTTCAAGAAATGGCATACCGAGGACGTGAAAGTAATCCCCCTCAATCTGGGTGAAGAGCCGCACGCCTTCCTCTTCGAGCTTGTAGCAGCCCACCGCGTGGCGAATGCTCTCCCAGTTTCGCGCGACGTAGTCTTCTATATAGGCGTCGCTGGCCTCACGCATGCGCAGCCGCACCTGACCGACGTGCCGCCAGAGCGGTTCACCGTCTTCATAAAGCACGGCGGCAGAGAGCAACGAATGCCGATCCCCGCGCAGCCGGTGAAGCTGCGCAATCGCCTCGTCCCGATCATGCGGCTTGTGCAGCATCTCTCCGCGATGTTGCAAAACCTGATCGCAGCCAAGAACCAGCGCGCCGGGGTGCCGCTCGCTCACTTTGCGGGCTTTCATCTCAGCCAAGGTATCGGCGAGGTCGCGCGGCTTGGCCTCTTCGGCCCGCAGCGCGGCGGTTATCATCTCTTCGTCAATCTTGGCTGGGATCACTTCATGCGGGATCGCGGCCTGCGCCAAAAGCTGCGCCCGGATCTCCGAGCCGGAGGCGAGGATGATTTTCTGCGGCATGTGGATAACCCTGTGATGATCTGGCGCAAATCTTGAGGATTTGTTCTGCGAGATAAAAGTTGACAGCACAAGCCCGCAGATCTCGCCCCGAGTCGCGGTTTTTGTCGCCGATTCCCACCCCGATGAATAGGGATAAGCCGCTTGTGCGTATAACCACGAGACTTCACCGGTTATCCCCGCTTTGATACATTTTGTCCCCCGGAAAATACGCGAGCAAGATCTTGAGAAAGTTCGACATTCTCGAATCGGGGCCGGCTTATCCACAGGGGGCCGCGAAGTTTGTTCACCTGTTGATAAGCGGCGGTATAAATCATTAATCCACAGGATTCAGGCGCCCTACAATCAACTACATCTTTTCTCTTTTCTTATTTATTAAGAAAGAAGCACGCACACCGGAGCCTTCCCCATGTTCGATCTTCTCAGCCTCGCTTATCCATGGATCAAAGCGCTCCATATCGTGTCGGTCATCAGTTGGATGGCGGCGCTCTTCTACATGCCGCGCCTCTTCGTGCATCATGTCGAACAGGCGGGCTCCGCCGGGCGGATGCACGAGACTTTCGCGATGATGGAATTCAAGCTCGCTCAGTTCATCATGCGGCCCGCGATGATGGCGACATGGGTTTTCGGCCTCGCCCTCGTTCTGACGCCCGGAATCGTGGATTGGACGATGATCTGGCCATGGACCAAGGGGGCCAGTGTCATCGCCATGACGGTTTTCCATGTTTGGCTGAAAAAACAGGTCAAATCCGTCGAAAGCGGCTGCAGTACCGTCACGGGCCGTCAGTTCCGGCTTTTAAACGAAGTGCCGACGCTGCTGATGATCGTGATCGTCTTCTCGGTGGTCGTGAAATTCTGAGGCAATTGACTCAAGCCGCGCTGCCGCCTATATCTGCGCCACTGTCCCGTCCGGGGCGGTTTCTGCTTGCCACATTCAAATGATCGACCAGCCCGCATTCTGCTGCGGCTGAACAGGATGCTCCATGACAACCGAAACGCTGAACCTCGCTGATCTCAAGGCGCAGACGCCGAAAAACCTGCTCGCTATGGCCGAAGAGCTGGAGATCGAGAACGCCTCGACCATGCGTAAAGGCGAGATGATGTTCCAGATTCTCCGCGAACGCGCGGATGACGGTTGGGAGATCTCGGGCGACGGCGTGTTGGAAGTGCTGCAGGACGGATTCGGCTTCCTGCGTTCGCCGGAGGCGAACTACCTGCCGGGCCCCGATGACATCTACGTCTCGCCCGACATGATCCGCAAATGGTCGCTGCGCACCGGGGACACTATCGAGGGGCTGATCAAGGCGCCCGATGACACCGAACGCTATTTCGCGCTGACCGAGGTCACCAAGATCAACTTCGAGGCGCCCGAGAAGGCGCGCCACAAGGTTGCCTTCGAGAACCTCACGCCGCTTTACCCCGACGAGCGTCTGACGATGGAGGTTGATGACCCTACGATCAAGGACCGCTCCGCGCGGATCATCGATCTGGTCTCACCCATCGGTAAGGGCCAGCGCTCGCTGATCGTGGCCCCGCCGCGCACCGGTAAGACCGTGCTGCTGCAGAACATCGCCAACAGCATCGAAAAGAACCACCCGGAGTGCTACCTGATCGTCCTGCTGATCGACGAACGGCCCGAGGAAGTCACCGACATGCAGCGGTCAGTGAAGGGGGAGGTCGTCTCCTCCACCTTCGACGAGCCCGCCACGCGCCACGTCGCCGTTTCCGAGATGGTTATCGAAAAGGCCAAGCGCCTCGTCGAGCACAAGCGCGACGTTGTCATCCTGCTCGATTCGATCACCCGTCTGGGCCGCGCCTTCAACACCGTGGTGCCGTCCTCTGGCAAGGTCCTGACCGGTGGTGTCGACGCTAATGCCCTGCAACGGCCGAAGCGTTTCTTCGGGGCCGCGCGGAACATCGAAGAGGGCGGCTCGCTCACCATTATCGCCACCGCGCTGATCGACACCGGCAGCCGCATGGACGAAGTGATCTTTGAAGAGTTCAAAGGCACCGGCAACTCCGAGATCGTGCTGGACCGCAAGATCGCCGACAAACGCGTCTTCCCGGCGATCGACATCCTCAAGTCCGGCACCCGGAAAGAGGACCTTCTGGTCGACAAAGTGGACCTGCAGAAAACCTTCGTGCTGCGCCGCATCCTCAACCCGATGGGCACCACCGATGCCATCGAATTCCTGCTCGGCAAGCTAAAGCAAACTAAGTCGAATTCTGACTTCTTCGACTCCATGAACACCTGAGTTATTTCGTAATAACAATAGGTTAGTGAAATATGGACACGATATTCGCCCAAGCGTCAGCGCCGGGCCGTGCCGGGGTTGCGGTGATCCGCATTTCCGGCCCACAGTCCTTCGCGATCGCGCAGGAGATTTCCGGCAAACGTCCTGAAGGACGCGAAAGCGTGTTGCGAAACCTCCGCGGCACGGGCGGAGAGGTTATCGACCAAGCTTTGGTCCTGAGCTTCCCCGGGCCAAACTCCTTCACTGGCGAGGATGTGGTCGAGCTTCAATTGCATGGTTCTATCGCCGTGGTTCGGGCGATGCTTTCCCTGCTCTCGACCTTCCCCGAAACTCGGATGGCCGAAGCGGGGGAGTTCACTCGCCGTGCGCTAGAGAATGAAAAGCTGGATCTCGCGCAGGTTGAAGGGCTGGCAGATCTCATCGAAGCCGAAACAGAAGCACAGCGAAAGCAAGCGATTCGCGTTTTATCGGGCCACCTCGGCGCACGGGTCGAAGATTGGCGGAAAGATTTGATACGCGCCGCTGCGCTTCTGGAGGCCACGATCGACTTCGCGGATGAAGAGGTACCCGTCGATGTCACCCCCGAGGTGGAGGCGCTGCTCTCGAAGGTCGGTAAGGAATTGCAAGCCGAAGCGGAAGGCACCTATGTCGCCGAACGGGTTCGAAACGGCTTCGAAGTCGCGATCATCGGCGCGCCAAATGCAGGCAAGTCGACGCTCTTGAATGCGCTAGCGGGACGCGACGCAGCGATCACCTCTGAAATCGCGGGCACCACCCGCGACGTAATCGAAGTTCGAATGGACCTCGGCGGGCTGCCGGTCACCCTTTTGGATACGGCGGGTCTGCGTGAGAGCGAAGATAAAGTTGAAGCCATCGGGATCGAGCGCGCAATCGAACGCGCCGGGGCGGCGGATCTGCGGGTGTTCCTCGCGGCGCCGGGTGAGGCCTTGGCCCTTACACCGGAGGAAGAGGATATTGTTCTCCAGCCGAAAGCAGATCTCGTTGGTATGGAGGCGAACGGTATCTCAGGCAAGACCGGGCAGGGCGTGTCAGAGCTGATCGACCGCATTCAATCTACGCTCTCGGAACGCAGCTCAAGCATCGGACTTGCGACCCATGAGCGGCATCGCGTCGCTTTGCAGCAAGCCGTCTCGTGTTTGGCTGAAGTAGATGTTATCCTGACTCGCGGACCTGATTTCTATGATTTGGCCGCTGCGGAGCTTCGGTTCGCCATTCGCGCGCTGGAAACCCTAGTGGGCCGCATAGACGTCGAGAACCTGCTGGATGAGATCTTCACCAGCTTTTGCGTTGGTAAATGATGGAGTGTTTCACGTGAAACATTTTGATGTGATCGTGATCGGTGGCGGCCACGCGGGCGCGGAAGCAGCGCACGCTTCGGCACGGCTAGGCGCACAAACAGCACTCGTCACGATGAGCCGCGATGGGATCGGCGTCATGTCCTGCAATCCGGCCATCGGCGGACTGGGGAAGGGCCATCTGGTACGAGAGATTGACGCGATGGACGGCGTCATGGGCCACGTTGCCGATAAGGCCGGCATTCAATTCCGTCTGCTAAACCGCCGGAAAGGCCCCGCGGTTCAGGGCCCCCGTGCGCAGGCTGATCGGAAAATCTACCGGACAGAGATGCTCCGCGAAATCAACGCACAAGCGAACCTCAACATCATTGAAGGAGAGGTTACCGACTTCGTGATGGACGGCGAAGTCGTTACCGGGGTAGTCTTGGCAGACGGAACGACCATAAAATCGGCGTCAGTGGTTCTTACGACGGGGACCTTCCTCCGTGGTGTCATTCATATCGGCGACGTATCGCACGAAGGCGGCCGCATGGGCGATAAAGCGTCGGTTAAACTGGCCGAACGGATCGATTCCTTTAATCTCCCGATGGGCCGACTAAAGACGGGGACACCACCCCGGCTGGATGGCCGCACGATCAATTGGGATATATTGGAAGCGCAGCCCGGGGACGATGACCCCGTCCTGTTTTCCTTTCTCTCCGATAAGGTTTCAGCCCCTCAGGTCGCCTGCGGTATCACGCATACGAACGAGAAAACTCATAAGATCATCAGAGAGAATCTCGATAGGTCCGCAATGTATGGCGGGCATATCGATGGCGTAGGCCCGCGCTATTGCCCTTCGATCGAAGATAAGGTCGTCCGTTTTGCCGATAAAGAGTCGCATCAGGTTTTCCTAGAGCCCGAGGGCGCGGATGATCATACCGTCTATCCAAACGGCATTTCGACCTCCCTCCCGGCAGATGTTCAGGAAGCCTATGTCCGGAGCATGGTTGGCCTTGAGAACGTAACTATTCTGCAACCCGGTTACGCGATCGAATACGACTACGTCGATCCGCGCGCTCTCTCATCGACGCTTTCGGTCCGTACCGTACCCGGCCTCTATTTCGCCGGACAGATCAATGGTACGACGGGCTATGAGGAAGCAGCCGCGCAGGGACTGGTAGCAGGCTTGAATGCCGCTCTTAGCGCCCAGGGCCGGGATGCGATGACATTTACCCGTTCCGAAAGCTATATTGGGGTTATGGTCGATGATCTGACGACCCGGGGCGTTACGGAACCCTACCGGATGTTCACATCGCGGGCCGAGTTCCGCCTGTCGCTACGGGCGGACAATGCGGATCAGCGACTAACTCCTTTGGCGATTCAATTAGGCTGTATTTCTGACGCGCGCCGAGATAGCTTCGAGAAGAAAGTTTCCTCCCTAGAGGAGACAAAAGCGAAGCTGGAAGGTACGGAGTACACGCCGAAAGAGCTTGCGAGCGCCGGTATCAAAGTCAACCAAGATGGTTCAAAGCGTAGCGGCTATCAGGTTCTCGCGTTTCCCGATGTAGAGTTTGAAGATTTGCTGCCGCTTGATCGCAGCCTGGAAGAAACTCCATTCGAGATACGTCGACAGATTGAACGGGACGCGCTCTACGCAACCTACATCGCTCGACAACAGAAAGAGATCGATGTGCTTAAGAAAGACGAGAACGTTCGTATACCGTCTGATTTTTCCTTCGATGATCTTGCAGGCCTTTCTAACGAGCTGAAGTCGAAGGTATCTTCCGCGCGTCCGGAAACAATGGCACAGGCGGCTCGCATTGATGGAATGACACCAGCCGCGCTGACTTTGATACTTGCTCGTGTGAAGCGCGGGGCCGGAAAGAAGTCAGCATGAGCACCGAAAATGACCTCGATGTTTCACGTGAAACATTGGAAAAGCTGAAAGCCTTTGCCGAACTCGTGAGGAAATGGAATCCGAAGATTAACTTGGTTTCTAAGAGCAGCTTGGACGACCTGTGGTCTCGCCATATTCTGGATTCCGTCCAAATCTTTGAGCTTGCTACGGGCCGAGGGAAATGGATAGACCTCGGTAGCGGCGGAGGTTTCCCGGGCATTGTTATTTCGATCCTCAATCAAGAAGAACGCAATTTCGATGTAGTCATGGTTGAAAGTGATCAAAGGAAATCAGCTTTCCTGCGGACGGCCATTCGAGAACTTGATCTTTCGGCAAAGGTGAAAACTGAGAGAATTGAAGAACTCGAATGTCTCGAAGCAGACGTGCTATCTGCCCGCGCTTTAGCCGATCTGACGAAGTTGTTAGGGTTCGCCGAGTTGCATCTTAAACGCGGAGGCATTGCACTTTTCCCTAAAGGTCAAAGCTGGCAGCGCGAAGACCTAGAGGCGCGGCAGGATTGGACTTACGACCTAGAGACGGTAACCAGCAAGACCAATTCGGACGCTGCCACTCTAAAGATTAAGGAAATCGCCCGTGTCTGACCTTTCTCGTCCAAATGGACCGAAAATCATTGCCATTGCAAACCAGAAGGGCGGCGTTGGAAAAACGACGACGACGATCAATCTTGCCGCTGCGCTTGCGGAGTCTGGAAAGCGTATTCTGGTGGTTGATCTGGATCCGCAGGGCAACGCCTCTACGGGGCTCGGGATCGAAGTCGAAGATCGCGAGTTTACGACATATGATCTTTTGCTGGACGATAGCCTTCCGCAGGATGTTATCCAGCGGACAGAAACGGAAGGGTTGCTCATCGTTCCAGCGACGGTTGACCTCAGTTCCGCGGATATCGAACTCTTTTCGAATGAGAAAAGAAGTTTCCTTTTGCACGACGCACTCAGGCAAACCCAGATGGATCAGTTTAAGTTTGATTACATCTTGATTGATTGCCCGCCTTCGCTCAACCTATTGACCGTAAATGCGATGATCGCGGCGCATTCGGTTTTGGTGCCTTTGCAGAGCGAATTTTTCGCACTGGAAGGGCTTTCCCAGCTTATGCTGACGATAAGAGAGGTCCGGCAAAGCGGAAATAAAGACCTGCGGATTGAGGGCGTTCTACTGACCATGTATGATCGCCGCAATAATCTGTCGCAGCAGGTTGAGAATGACGCACGGGCGAACCTTGGTGAACTGGTGTTCCAAACCGTAATTCCGCGTAATGTTCGGGTCAGCGAAGCGCCGAGCTTTGCCATGCCCGTTTTGAGTTATGATCCCACATCGAAAGGGGCCCAAGCCTACCGCGATTTGGCGGCGGAGCTAACAAGAAACAATGGTTAATAAGGTGGCAGTATGGCAGACAAACAAGAGCGGAAACGGGGCCTTGGCCGGGGGCTTTCGGCACTGATGGCGGATGTAGCGAAGACCGAGAGCGTGGCCGCCAAGGGGGCCGCGGCGGCGGAGCAGTTCGTTCCGATCGAGCGGATCAAACCGAACCCGGATCAGCCTCGTAAGCGGTTTGAGCAAGAGCATCTTGATGATCTCGCGGCCTCAATCAAAGAAAAGGGGGTCATTCAGCCTCTGATCGTCCGCGCTTTGGCCGATGGCAATTTCGAGATCGTCGCGGGTGAACGGCGTTGGCGGGCATCGCAGATCGCGAAGGTCCATAGCCTTCCGGTGATCGTGCGCGAGTTCACCGATGTCGAAGTCCTGGAAGTCGCGATCATCGAGAACATCCAGCGGGCAGATCTGAATTCGGTCGAAGAAGCGGCGGGTTATCGTCAGTTGATGGATAAGTTCGGCCATACTCAGGAGAAGATGGCCGAAGCCCTTGGGAAAAGCCGAAGCCATATTGCCAATCTATTGCGTCTGCTGAACCTGCCAGATCCGGTGCAAGAGATGGTGCGCCAGAATGAACTAAGCGCGGGCCATGCGCGGGCGCTAATTCCGGCGAAGGATCCGCTGAAGCTGGCGCAGCAGGTCATCAAAGGCGGCCTTTCCGTGCGCGCGACCGAGGCTTTGGTCAAGAAAGATCAAGCTGGCGAGCGCGGCAATATGGTAAATAAAGAGCGTCTCTCGCAGCGGCCAGAGAAGGATGCCGATACTCAGGCGCTTGAAGGCGACCTGTCAGCCAACCTAGGTATGAAGGTTAGTTTGGACCATAAACCGGGTCAGGAAGCGGGTAAGGTGACGTTGCACTATACCACGCTTGACCAGTTGGATGAGATCTGCCGCCTGTTGGGCAGCTCTTAAGGCAGAAGCGTTTCGATCACGGCGTTTAGGACGATAACGCCTTGATCTGAAACGATTAACCTTTCTTTCTCGCGTGTTGCCATGCCGATGTCTTGCAGGTGATTGACGGCCTTTTCGTCGATCTCATGCCCGGCAATATCGGCGTAACGGCTAAGGTCGACGCCTTCTTTTAGGCGCAGGCCCATCAGGAGAAACTCGGTCGCCTGTTCGCTTCGGCTCAGGGCAGTCCGGGGTTTCTCCGTTTCGCCTTTTGCGACACCGTCGAGCCACCGCTGTGGATTGCTATAAGCAACTGTCGCGAATTTCTGCCCGTCCAGCGTCAGCCGCCCATGGGCGCCGGGGCCGATGCCGATATAGTCCCCATAGCGCCAATAGATCAGGTTGTGACGCGATTGGGCGCCATCCCGGGCGTGGTTTGACACCTCGTAAGCAGGCATGCCCATGTCATTGCAGATGTCTTGGGTCAGGGTGAACATATCCGCGCCGAGATCTTCGTCAGGCAGGCCGCGAAGTTTTCCGCGGGCGTAACGGTCGCCAAAGGCGGTGCCTTGTTCGATCGTGAGCTGATAGAGCGATATATGGTCTATCGCGAGGGATAGAGCCTGTTTTAACTCGGCTTCCCATTCCGTGGCGGATTGGTCTTGCCGCCCATAGATTAGATCGAAGCTCACGCGGTCAAAGGTACTGCGGGCAATGTCGAAGGCGGTCATCGCTTCTTTTGCCGTATGCAGACGACCCAAACGTTTGAGATCCGGATCGTTCAGCGCCTGAATGCCCATCGACACGCGGGACACTCCGGCTTGTCTGTAGGCGGCAAAGCGGCCCGCTTCGACTGAGCCGGGGTTGGCTTCGAGGGTGATTTCCAGATCGTTTGCCGTGGGCCAGTGGCCCCGGATGGCGCTGATGATGTCTGCGACGACATCGGGGTCCATTAGACTTGGCGTGCCGCCGCCGAAAAAGACGGCATTGAGCACGCGCCCCGGTGTCTCATCCGCAGCGCGCTGAAGCTCGGCGAGATAGGCATCCCGCCAAGCTGCTTGGTCGATCTGGCGGCTAACGTGGCTGTTAAAGTCGCAATAGGGACATTTCGCCTCGCAAAATGGCCAATGGATATAGAGGCCGAAGCCGCCCTGTTCCCAATCTTCAGCCAAAACAGCCTGCAATCAGTTTCGCAAAGGCATCGGCGCGGTGGCTGATGCTGTTTTTCTGCTCGGCGTCCATTTCGGCAAAGGTGGCCTCGTGGCCGTCAGGTTGGAACATCGGGTCATAGCCGTGACCCTGTTCGCCGCGCATCGGCCAAACCAGTGTGCCGTTCACCTTGCCCGCGAAAACCTCGTCATGGCCGTCGGGCCATGCCAAGACTAGGGTCGCGCAGAAACGGGCGCGGCGGGGGTGAGGGGCGTTCTTTTCTTCTAGCAGATTGCGCGTCTTGGTCATGGCCATGACGAAGTCGCGGCCATTCTCTGTTTCGGCCCAATCGGCGGTATAGACGCCTGGCGCATTGTCGAGCGCTTCGACTTCGATGCCGGAATCGTCGGCCAATGCGGGCAAGCCGGTCGCCTTGGCGGCGGCATGCGCTTTGATCCGGGCGTTGCCGGCGAAGGTCGTCTCGGTCTCTTCCGGCTCGGGCAGGTTCATCTCTGCCGCGCCCACCACCTCGACCCCGTGGGGGGCGAAGAGCTGGCGCATTTCAGCCAGTTTGCCGGCGTTATGGGTGGCGATCAGAATGCGATTTTCGGTGAACTTGCGGGTCATGCGGTAACCGATTTTTGGATGGTGGCCAGTTCGCCGACGCCCTTCTCGGCCAGGTCCATTAGCTGGTTCATCTGGTCGCGGGTATAGGTCGAGCCTTCGGCGCTCATCTGCACTTCGATCAGCTTGCCGGATCCGGTCATGATGAAGTTGCCATCGACGCCCGCCTCGGAATCCTCGGGGTAGTCGAGATCGAGCACCGGCTGGCCTGCGTAGATGCCGCAGCTTACCGCCGCGACCGGATCGACCAGCGGGTCAGAAACGACATCGCCCGCTTTCATCAGCTTGTTCACGGCGAGACGCAGCGCGATCCAGCCGCCGGTGATGGACGCGCAGCGGGTGCCGCCATCGGCTTGCAGCACGTCACAATCGACGGTGATCTGACGCTCGCCCAAGGCTGAGCGGTCGACCCCGGCCCGTAGGGCACGACCGATTAGGCGCTGGATCTCGACCGTGCGACCCCCTTGTTTGCCGGAGGCGGCTTCGCGGCGCATCCGCGTGTTAGTGGCGCGGGGCAGCATGCCATATTCCGCAGTGACCCACCCCAGACCTGAGCCTTTGATGAAGGGCGGCACGCGGTCTTCGATCGTTGCGGTGCAGAGCACATGGGTATCGCCCATCTTGATCAGGGCCGACCCTTCGGCATGTTTGGTGAAACCTGTCTCGATCGAGACGGCGCGCATTTCATCGAGTTTCCGGCCAGAGGGACGCATGACATATCCTTTTTGATGTTGCCCGGGGATACCGCCCCACAAGGCTTTGATGCAACCCCGATTGACGTTTGCCCGGCTTGTACCTTTATTAGACAAGAGAGCGAGCACCGATGAAAAACACGCCTGAATTGCTGAAAGACATGAATGACCGATCCCGCGAAGTGTTTCGCCGGGTGGTCGAGGGCTATCTGGAAAGTGGCGATCCGGTTGGGTCGCGCACCTTGACGCGGGACTTCAGCGAAAAGGTCTCGGCGGCGACAATCCGCAATGTAATGCAGGATCTCGAATATATGGGCCTGTTGGATAGCCCTCATGTTTCAGCCGGGCGCATTCCGACACAGCTAGGGCTCCGGATGTTCGTCGATGGGATGATCGAGATCGGCGATCCGACAGAGCTTGACCGGGAGAAGATCGACGCGACACTGGGGAATAATTCCTCTGATGTCGGCGGGCTGTTGGACCGGATCGGATCGGCCCTGTCGGGCGTCACGCATGGTGCGTCGCTCGTGTTGACGCCGAAGCATGAAGCGCCGATCAAACATATCGAATTCGTTTCTCTCTCGCCTGATAGAGCCTTGGTGGTGCTTGTTTTCTCCGACGGCCATGTGGAGAACCGGCTATTCACGCCGCCACCCGGGCAGACACCCAGTTCGATGCGCGAGGCGGCGAATTTCCTGAATGCTTTCGTCGAAGGCAAAACCCTCAGCGAGTTGCAGCGCAGCATCAAGCAGGAGATCTCTAAGCGCCGTCAGGAGATCGACGTGCTGGCACAGCAGCTTGTCGAGAGCGGTGCGGTGCTGTGGGACGCGGAAGGGGAGCATTCCGAGCGTTTGATCGTGCGCGGTCGGTCGAATCTGCTGGGCGGAGAGGCGGAGGCCGAAGACCTTGACCGTATCCGCAGTCTTTTCGATGATCTTGAGCGCAAGCGGGACATCGCCGAATTCCTCGAACTGGCCGAAGATGGGGACGGTGTGCGAATTTTTATCGGCTCGGAAAACAAACTTTTCTCACTTTCGGGTTCCTCTCTGGTCGTTTCCCCTTATATGAACGCTGATCGTAAGGTGATCGGCGCCGTGGGTGTCATTGGCCCGACACGCTTAAATTATGGACGTATCGTGCCGATTGTGAACTACACGGCACAACTGGTGGGAAAGCTGATTTCCGACCGGAACTAGAGGTGGAACATGGCAGAGCCGAAAGAAAACGACTTTTTGGACGAGATCGACAGCGCCGAAGCTGAAGAATACGCCGAAGACATGGCCGAGATCGACGAAGAAGCCCTTGCGGTAGAGGAACTGCGCGCCGAACGTGACCAGTACCGCGACCGTTTCATGCGCGCGCTCGCCGATGCCGAGAATGCGCGCAAACGCTCCGACAAGGACCGTCGCGAGGCCGAGAACTATGGCGGCTCGAAGCTGGCCCGTGACATGCTGCCTGTTTATGACAACATGAAACGCGCGCTGGAAACCACCACCGATGAGCAGAAAGAGGCCTTTGGCCCGCTTCTGGAAGGTGTGGAACTGACGATGCGCGAGCTTCTGAACGTCTTCAAAAAGCACGGCATCGAAGTGATCGCGCCCGAGGTTGGCGACAAGTTCGACCCCAAGCATCACGAAGCGATGTTCGAAGCGCCCGTGCCCGGCACCGTGGCGGGCGAGATCATTCAGGTCGCCGCCGAAGGCTTCATGCTGCACGACCGTCTGCTGCGCCCGGCGCAGGTTGGGGTGTCTTCGACCCCGGCGAGCTAAGCGCGCAGTCAGTCACTTTCGAAAGAGGCGGTCAGGACTTGGCCGCCTCTTTTAGTTTGTAGATCAGCTCAAGCGCTTCACGCGGGGAGAGTTCATCGGGAATGATCTCTTTCAGCTTTTCCTCAACAGGCGACGTTTTCGCCGGGGCTGGTTGCGGGGGCGGGCTAGCCGCGAAGAGCGGCAGATCGTCGATCAGGGTCTTTTGCGTCGCGCCGCCTTCGCGCTCACCTTTCTCCAGTGCCTCCAGCACCACACGGGCGCGGGCGATCACCGGGGCGGGCAGGCCCGCCAGTTGCGCCACCTGCACGCCATAAGAGCGGTCCGCAGCGCCCTTGCGCACTTCGTGCAGGAAGACGACCTCACCCTCCCATTCTTTGACCGCCACCGTGGCATTGTCGACCCCCGGCAGTTTGCCGGCCAGTGCCGTCATCTCGTGGTAATGGGTGGCGAAAAGTGCCCGGGTCTGGTTCACGTCGTGCAGATGTTCCAACGTGGCCCAAGCGATAGAGAGGCCGTCGTAGGTGGCCGTGCCGCGCCCGATCTCGTCGAGGATCACCAGCGCGCGGTCATCGGCTTGGTTCAAGATCGCGGCGGTCTCGACCATTTCGACCATGAAGGTCGAGCGGCCCCGCGCCAGATCGTCCGAGGCACCGACGCGGCTGAAGAGCTGGCTGACAACGCCGATATGCGCCGAAGTGGCGGGCACGAAACTGCCCATCTGCGCCATCAGAGCGATCAGCGCGTTCTGGCGCAGGAAAGTCGATTTACCCGCCATGTTCGGACCGGTCAGGAGCCAGATATTCGCGGCTTCACCCTCGGCACTTAAGTCGCAGTCATTGGCAATGAAAGGCTCGCCCGATTGCTGGGTCAGAGCGCGTTCCACGACCGGATGCCGCCCGCCTTGGATGTCGAAGGCGCGGGACATATCCACGCGCGGGCGGGTCCAATTCTCACTCCGCGCGAGGTCGGCCAGACCGGTGGCCAGATCGACCTCGGCCAACCCGGCAGAGGCTTGTCCGATCTCTGCGGCATGCTCTAGAATTGCGCTCCGAAGGCTTTCGTAGAGCCGCTTTTCGATCTCCTGCGCGTGGTTGCCCGCATTGAGGATTTTCGTCTCCAACTCGGACAGTTCGACAGTGGTAAAGCGCACTTGGTTGGCCGTGGTCTGCCGGTGGATAAAGGTCTCTGACAGCGGCGGGTTCAGCATCTTCTCGGCATGGGTCGCGGTGCATTCGACGAAGTATCCCAGCACATTATTGTGCTTGATCTTGAGCGACGAAATCCCCGTATCAGAGACGAACTGCTGCTGCATGCCCGCGATTACGCTGCGGCCTTCGTCGCGCAGCTCGCGCGCGGCGTCGAGGTCGGCGTCATGGCCGGGGGCGATGAATCCGCCGTCGCGCACCATCAGCGGGGGCTCGGCCACCAGCGCGTGATCCAGCAGGTCAATAAGATCTCCATGGCCCTGCAGCCCTTCCGCAGCTTCGCGAAGCAGGTCGGGGAGATCCTGTTGTGTCAGGCTTTGGTGCAAAGCCTCGGCTTCGATCAACCCATTGCGGATCGCGGCAAGGTCGCGCGGTCCACCCCGGTCGAGCGAGAGGCGTGACAGCGCCCGGTCAAGGTCCGGCACATTGCGCAGACGTTGGCGAATGTCTTCGGCAACGCGGGCATTGTCATAGGCAAAGCTGACCGCATCGGCGCGGGAGGTGACCACATCGACAACACGCGAAGGGCTTGAGATCCGCCGCTCCAGCAGGCGCGCGCCCCCGGCGGTGACGGTATTGTCCATGATCGACAGCAAAGACCCGGCGCGGCCCCCGTTCAGCGAGTGCGTCAGTTCCAGATTGCGCCGCGTTGCCGCGTCAATCTGAACGGTGCGGGCCTCGGCCTCTTTCTGAGGCGGGCGGAGCAGGGGCAGCTTGCCGCGTTGGGTGATAGTGAGGTATTCTATTACCGCTCCCATGGCGGAGACTTCGGCGCGGGTGAAGCTGCCGAAAGCCTCTAGCGTTGCAATATCAAACAGGTCGCAGACCCGTTTTTCCGCACTGGTGCTGTCAAAGGCCGAACGGGCCAGACCCGTCAGTGCGATCCCGAAATCAGAGACAACCTCGTGCAATTCCGTCTCTTTCGCCTCTGAGACGATCAGTTCCGAGGGCGATAGCCGCGCCAGTTCCGGCCCCAACCGGACTTGGGCCAGCGGCATCACGTGAAACGCACCGGTCGAGATATCGACCCAAGCCATCGCACAAGCATCGCGCACCTCGGCAAAGGCGGCGAGGTAGTTATGCCGGCGCGCCTCAAGCAGGCTTTCCTCGGTCAACGTGCCCGGCGTCACCAGCCGCACCACGTCGCGTTTCACCACCGATTTATAGCCGCGCTTCTTGGCCTCGGCGGGGCTTTCCATCTGCTCGCAGACGGCGACGCGAAACCCCTTGCGGATCAGCGTCAGCAGGTAGCCTTCGGCGGCATGCACCGGCACGCCGCACATGGCGATATCCTTGCCCTGATGCTTGCCGCGTTTGGTGAGCGCGATGTCCAACGCCTCTGCCGCGGCGATGGCATCGTCAAAGAACATCTCGTAAAAATCGCCCATGCGGTAGAACAGCAACGCATCCGCGTGGTCCGCTTTAAGCTCGAGATATTGCGCCATCATTGGCGTTACTTTTTCTGTCTGCACGGCTGCCCCCTGTTGCCGCGCGGACCCTACAAAACCCCCCGGCGCAGCGAAAGGGGGTGCGGGGCCTTGGGCGGTCTTTGTCATGCGATTTGCACTGACGTGGGGCTTGCGTTGTGCTGAACTCGGATCGTGGCTAAGAAGATCCCTAAGCAGAAGAAAGGTAATGTCGTGACGAGAAAGAACCGTATCACCTCTGAAGAGGCGCTTGCCTTTCACCTCGAACCGACACCCGGCAAGTTCGAGATCTCGGCCACCGTGCCGATGACCACACAGCGTGACCTGAGCCTTGCCTATTCCCCCGGTGTGGCCGTCCCTTGCGAGGCCATCGCCGAGAGCCCCGAAACGGCTTATGACTACACCAACAAGGGCAATCTGGTCGCCGTGATCTCGAACGGGACGGCGGTGCTGGGGCTCGGCAACCTCGGTGCGCTGGCCTCCAAACCGGTGATGGAGGGCAAGGCGGTTCTGTTCAAGCGCTTCGCGGATGTGAACTCCATCGACATCGAGCTTGATACCGAGGACACCGAGGCTTTCATCAACGCCTGCAAGCTGATGGGGCCGACCTTCGGCGGCATCAACCTCGAAGACATCAAGGCGCCCGAGTGTTTCATCATTGAGCAGCGCCTGAAGGAAGAGATGGACATTCCCGTCTTCCACGACGACCAGCACGGCACGGCGGTGATCTGTGCCGCCGGGCTGATCAACGCGTTGCACCTCTCGGGCAAGAAGATCGAGGACGTGCGCATCGTGCTCAACGGTGCGGGGGCTGCGGGCATCGCTTGTCTGGAGCTGCTCAAGGCGATGGGCGCGAAACACGACAATTGCATCATGTGCGACACCAAGGGCGTGATCTACCAAGGCCGCACCGAGGGCATGAACCAGTGGAAATCGGCCCATGCCGCCAATACCGAGCTGCGCACGCTGGAAGAGGCGATGCAGGGCGCGGATGTCTTCCTCGGCGTCTCGGTCAAAGGGGCGGTGACGCCGGCGATGGTGGCCTCCATGGCCGACAACCCGGTGATCTTCGCCATGGCCAACCCGGACCCGGAGATCACCCCCGAAGAGGCGCATGAGGTCCGCATGGACGCCATCGTTGCCACCGGGCGCTCGGATTACCCCAATCAGGTCAATAACGTGCTGGGCTTTCCCTATCTTTTCCGCGGCGCGCTCGACATCCATGCCCGGGCCATCAACGACGAGATGAAGATCGCCTGCGCCCATGCGCTGGCCCAGCTGGCGCGCGAGGATGTGCCGGACGAGGTGGCGCTGGCCTATGGCCGCACGCTGAGCTTTGGCCGCGACTACATCATTCCCACGCCATTCGACCCACGCCTCATCCACCGCATTCCGCCCGCCGTGGCCAAGGCGGGCATGGACACCGGGGCCGCGCGGCGGCCGATCATCGACATGGACGCCTATGAGGTCGGGCTGAAATCGCGGATGGACCCAACGGCGAGCATCCTGCGCGGCATCAACGCTCGCGCCCGGGCCAATCAGGCCCGGATGATCTTTGCCGAGGGGGACGATCCCAAGGTGCTGCGTGCGGCGGTCATGTACCAGCGCGCGGGCTTGGGCAAGGCGCTGGTCGTGGGCCGCGAGGACGACGTGCGCGCCAAGCTCGAAGAGGCGGGCATGGCCGACGCAGTGCGCGAGTTGGAGGTGGTGAACGCCGCCAACACCCAGCATCTGGCGACCTACAAAGACTTTCTTTACGGCCGGTTGCAGCGCAAGGGGTTCGACCGCAAGGACATCCACCGCCTCGCCTCGCGCGACCGCCATGTCTTTGCTGCACTGATGCTGGCGCATGGTCATGGCGACGGTCTGGTGACCGGGGCGACCCGCAAGTCGGCGCATGTCTTGGAGCGGCTCAACCACGTCTTCGATGCCAATGCCGAGGCCGGGGCCGCAGGCATTACGGCGCTGCTGCACAAGGGGCGCATCGTCTTTATCGCCGACACCTTGGTCCATGAATGGCCCGATGAGAACGATCTGGCGAATATCGCCGAAAGCGGCGCGCGCGTGGCGCGGCATCTTGGGCTGGAGCCTCGGGTCGCCTTCGTCAGCTTCTCGACCTTCGGCTACCCTGTCTCGGAACGGGCTGAGAAGATGCACCTCGCGCCAGAGGTGTTGGATCAGCGCGGGGTGGATTTCGAATATGAGGGCGAGATGACCGTCGACGTGGCGCTGAACGCGGCCAGTCAGGCGAATTACCCGTTCTCGCGGCTGACCGGCCCTGCGAACATCCTCGTGGTGCCAGCGCGGCACTCGGCCAGCATCTCGGTCAAGCTGATGCAGGAGATGGCGGGGGCGACGGTGATCGGGCCGATCCTTACGGGCCTCGATAAGTCGATTCAGATCTGCTCTTCCACCTCCACGGCGAATGACATCCTTAACATGGCCATTCTCGCGGCCTGTAAGGTGGGCTGATGATCTGGAACCTCGGCTCTATCAACGCGGATAACTTCTATCTGCTGCCCCATCTGCCGGGACCGGGAGAGACCATTTCAGCCCGGAATTTCCGGCAGGGGCTGGGCGGCAAGGGGGCCAATATGTCTGTCGCTGCCGCCCGGGCCGGGACGCGGGTGATGCATGTCGGCGCGTTGGGCGCCGATGGCGGTTGGGCGCTGGAACGGCTTTTGGAATATGGGGTCGAAACGGCGCATATCACCTTGATGGAGGGCGTGACCGGTCACGCCAATATCGCCGTGGATCTGGAAGGGGAGAACAATATCGTCATCTTCCCCGGCACCAATCACGAGATCACCGATGAGATGATCGGTGCCGCGCTGAGCGAGGCTTCCTCGGGCGATTGGCTGTTGATGCAGAACGAAACCAACGGGCAGCGGTTCGCGGCGCGAACGGCAAAGACCTTGGGCCTGCGACTGGCCTATGCCGCCGCCCCTTTTGATGCGGATGCGGTGACGGCGATCCTCGAACAGATCGATCTATTGGTGCTGAACGAGGTCGAAGCGGCGCAGTTGCGGGCCGCGACGGGGGGCGAGCTGCGGCAGCTGCCGATTGACGACATCGTGGTGACGCTGGGGGCGGGGGGCTGTGAATGGGTCTCTAACAAGGCACATCTGGTCGAGAGCTTCCCCGCCTATCAAGTCGATGCGGTGGATACGACCGGCGCGGGCGATACTTTCACCGGCTATCTGCTGGCCGGGTTGGACCGGGGGATGACCATGCCGCAGGCGATTGATCTGGCCATGCGCGCGGGGGCCTTGATGGTCACGCGTCATGGCACGGCAGATGTGATCCCCGATCTGAAAGAGATCCGGGATCACGATTTTCGCAGCTAATCTACCGGGGCGCGGTTACTTCACGAAGGGGGCCGCGCTGCCCCAAAGCTGTTTCACGCGGGCGTCACGGCCACAGCCCTTGCGGTAGCGTTTGTAAGCGACCGATTTTTTCACGGCCACGCCGACACTGCTGAACGCGAGCCGATCGCTGCTTTTGTAGTAGTCCTGGTGGTAATCATCGGCCGGGTAAAAGGGCGCATCGCCGAGGATCGGCGTCACGACCTTGGTCCCAAGGGCGGCCTGCGCTTCGGCCTTGGCAGCCTCTGCCGCGCTTTTCTGGGCGGGGCTGCCCGCGAAGATCGCCGTGCGGTAGCTTTCCCCCCGATCACAGAATTGCCCGCCTGCATCTGTTGGGTCAATCGAGCGGAAGAAGAGATCAAGCAGTGTCTTGCGGCTGACCACATCCGGGTCGAATTGGATCTGCACCGCTTCGTAATGGCCTGTGTTGCCGCCGGTGACTTCTTTGTAGGTCGGGTTCTTGGTGCGGCCCCCGGCAAAGCCCGAGATGGCCTCTTTCACGCCTTTGACGGATTCGAAATCGGCTTCGACGCACCAGAAGCAGCCGCCCGCCACGGTCAGCACCTCGGTCTCCGCCGCCGCCGCAGGTCGGTTCTGCGCGGCGAGGCCCAGAGTGATCGCAAGGGTCAGAATGGCGGGTTTGAACATTGATTTTTGGAACATGTCGGTCCTCCTCAGGCCTAGGCTTGCCGCTGGGGCGGAGATAGCGCAAGGCCGGGGCGGGGAAAGTCACGCTCTGGTGAAGGCAATTTACCACTTGGCGCGCGGGCGCGTTCTTCCTAGCGTTCTGAGTTGAACGGCAATGGGAGAAGCTCTTCATGCGAATTGCGATGTGGTCAGGGCCGCGCAATCTTAGCACTGCGATGATGTATAGTTTTGGAGCGCGCGCGGATTTCACCGCGATGGATGAGCCGTTTTACGCGGCCTATCTCAAGGCGACGGGGCTGGATCATCCGATGCGCGACGCGGTACTGGCGGCGCAGGAGCAAGACCCCGCACGGGTGCCTCTTGGCTTTGTCCAACACGGCGGGCGGCATCTTTATATGAAACATATGGCGCAGCATATGATCGACGGGTTCCCACTTGATTGGGCCGAGGATTGTGTGAACATCCACCTGATCCGCCATCCGGCCCGGGTGATCGCGAGTTATGCGGAGAAGCGCGAAGCACCCCGCCTGGCGGATATCGGGTTTGACCGGCAACTCATGCTGTTCGAGCTGTTAGGGGGGCTGATCATCGACAGCGGCGATATCCGGGCGGATCCGGAGGGGATGCTGCGCAGGCTTTGCGCCGCCATCGATCTGCCTTTCGATCCTGCAATGCTGAATTGGCCCGCCGGGCCGCGGGCCGAGGATGGGGTTTGGGCGCCGCATTGGTATGGGGCGATCCATCGCAGCACCGGTTTCGCGGGGCCGGAGGGGGAACTGCCCGAGCTTAGAGGAGCAGAGGCGGAAGTTCTGGAGGCCGCCATGCCCTACTATGAGCGGCTGTTTGCGGAACGTCTAAAAAATTCCTGAAGACCGCGAAACTATTTCGCGGGGCTGTCGTGACTACGGTGCTATTTCAAACGGAGGGAAAACCAGATGAAAAAATTTGCAAGCACCGCAATCGCCCTGTCCATGATCGCCGGTGGCGCATGGGCGGATGCCCATGCCATGGCCATGGTCGAAGCCTCGGGTCAGGATGTATCGAATGGCGTCGTCACTGCCGACAAGGTGATGGCGGGCGAGAATGGCTGGCTGGTCGTGCATCGCACCGATGCCGATATGAAGCCCGGCCCCGTGGTCGGCTACGCCCCGCTGCGCGCGGGCGAGAACATGGATGTGGTCGCGATCCTGCAAGAGGACGTGGCTTCGGGCGACATGCTGATGTTGATGGTTCATTCCGAAGATGGTGGCATGAAAACCGGGGTGTTCGAATATACGTTGGGCGCCAAGGAAGACGGGCCGATCAAACCGAATGGGGAGCTGGTGATGACGGTCGTCACTGCCGATTGATCCGGTAGGTGGCTCAGAGAAAGGCCCGGGCGGGAGCGTCCGGGCCTTTTGCGTTTTTATCTGGGGCTGGCCGCCGGGGGCGCTGCCCCCGGACCCCCGTGGTATTTAAGAAAGGATGAAGGGGGATTGGGGTCCCGTGCTTCAGCCTTTGCTGCGCTTGTCGCGGGCGGCGAGGAGTTTGAGGCGCAGGGCGTTCAGTTGGATGAAGCCTGCGGCGTCTTTCTGGTCGTAGGCGCCGGCGTCGTCTTCGAAGGTCACATGGGCCTCGGAATAGAGGCTGTGATCGGACCAGCGGCCAACGGTGCGGACATGGCCCTTGTAGAGCTTGAGGCGCACGGTGCCGGTGACATGGGTTTGGCTCGCGTCGATGGCGGCTTGCAGCATGGTCCGTTCGGGGCTGTACCAGAAGCCGTTGTAGATAAGCTCGGCGTATTTCGGCATCAGCTCGTCTTTGAGGTGCATGGCACCGCGGTCGAGTGTGATGGATTCGATGCCGCGGTGCGCTTCGAGCAGCAGGGTGCCGCCGGGGGTCTCGTAGATGCCGCGGGACTTCATGCCGACGAAGCGGCCTTCGACCAGATCGAGACGGCCGCAACCGTGTTTGCCGCCAAGCTCGTTGAGTTTGGTGAGGATCGTTGCGGGGGACATGGCTTCGCCGTTGATGCTGACCGCATCGCCGCGCTCGAAGCCGATTTCGACGTATTCGGGCGTGTCGGGGGCGTCTTCGGGGTTCACGGTGCGCTGGTAGACGTAGTCGGGCGCGTCGATGGCCGGGTCTTCGAGGACTTTACCTTCGGAGGAGGTGTGCAGCAGGTTGGCGTCGACAGAGAAGGGCGCTTCGCCGCGTTTGTCTTTGGCGATCGGGATTTGGTTTTCTTCCGCGAAGGCCAGCAGTTTGGTGCGGCTCGACAGGTCCCATTCGCGCCAAGGCGCGATGACTTTGATGTCGGGGTTGAGCGCATAGGCGGCCAGTTCGAAACGGACTTGGTCATTGCCTTTGCCGGTGGCGCCGTGGGCGACAGCATCGGCGCCGGTTTCTTCGGCGATTTCCACGAGGCGTTTGGAGATCAGCGGGCGGGCGATGGAGGTGCCGAGGAGGTAGAGGCCTTCATAGACCGCATTGGCGCGGAACATTGGGAAGACGAAGTCGCGGACGAATTCCTCGCGCACGTCTTCGATGTAGATGTTCTCAGGCGCGATGCCCATCATTTCGGCTTTCTTGCGGGCCGGTTCCAGCTCTTCGCCTTGGCCGAGATCGGCGGTGAAGGTCACCACCTCGCAGCCATATTCGGTTTGCAGCCATTTGAGGATGATCGAGGTATCGAGGCCGCCGGAATAGGCAAGCACGACTTTCTTGGGCGCGGACATGACGGGTTTCCTTTCAAGTTCGCCCTGCGAGGTAGCGGTTTTCGCGGGCGCGGGCAAGATTGAAGCCCGCGTTGACCTATGCTGGCTGCGCGCCTATCGACGAACGGCAGCAAGGAGAGCACAGATGGCGGATGAATTTGCACGAAAAGCACAGGCGGCGGCAGAGGCGCTGCGGGCATTGTTCCCGGCGACACCGCTTTTGCGCAATGAACATCTGTCGGAGCGATTTGGCGCGGATATCTGGTTGAAGCGCGAGGATCTGAGCCCGGTGCGCTCCTACAAGCTGCGCGGGGCCTTCAATGCGATGCGCAAGGTGATCCCGGGGCAGGGGGTTTTCGTCTGTGCCTCTGCCGGGAACCATGCGCAGGGGGTGGCTTTTGCTTGTAGTCATTTCGGGGTGCGCGGCGTGATCTTCATGCCGGTGACGACGCCGCAGCAGAAGGTGCAGAAGACCCGCATGTTCGGCGGTAAGAATGTCGAGATCCGGCTGGTGGGGGATTATTTTGACGCCACGCTGGCCGCAGCGCAGGATTTCTGTCGGGAGGAGGGGGCGCATTTTCTGTCGCCCTTCGATGATGACGACGTGATCGAGGGGCAGGCTTCGGTCGCGGTGGAGATTGCCGCGCAGTTGGGCCGGGTGCCCGACCGGGTAATCTTGCCGGTGGGCGGCGGCGGGCTGTCTTCGGGGGTGGTCAGCTATTTCGGGGATGCCTGCGACTATACATTCGTCGAACCCGCCGGTGCGCCGAGCCTTGCGCGGGCGTTGGAAGCCGGGGCGCCGGTTGATGTTTCTCCGATCGACAACTTTGTCGATGGTGCTGCGGTGGCCAAGATCGGCGCGCGGACCTTTGAGCGTTTGCGCGGGGTGAACCCGGCGGATGTGGTGCATCTGCCTGAGGACCGGATCTGCGTGACGATCAACGAGATGTTGAATGTCGAAGGCATCGTGTTGGAGCCGGCAGGCGCGCTATCGATCGATGCGCTCGGTGAGGTGGCCGATCAGATTGTGGGCAAGACGGTGGTTTGCGTGGCCTCGGGGGGTAATTTCGATTTCGAGCGTTTGCCGGAGGTCAAGGAGCGGGCGCAGCGCTATTCGGGTGTGAAGAAATATTTCATCCTGCGCATGCCGCAGCGGCCCGGGGCGTTGAAGGAATTCCTGATGCTGCTGGGGCCGGAGGATGACATTTGCCGCTTTGAGTATTTGAAAAAATCGGCGCGAAACTTTGGCTCGGTCCTGATCGGGATCGAGACGCGGCGGCCTGAAAATTTCAAACCGTTTCTCGAGCAGTTGGGGCAATCGGGCTTTACCTATACGGATATCACCAACGACGAAACCTTGGCGCAGTTCGTTCTGTAGGGGCGGAAGACCGGAAGGATTCACCTTCTGGAAAGGCTTGGTAGGCTAACTCGACAGGGTCTGTCAGGATCGTGTCGCATGAAATTGGATATCCCCAGCCTTTCCGAAGCAGTGGCGACACCTGCTGTGGCGTCCTTGGTTTTGGTGGTCGAGGGGGATGAGACCCGGCGGGCCTGTCTTTCGACCGCGCTGAAGGGATGGGGGTATGAGGTGGTCTCTGCCGCCTCGGAAGCCGAGGCGTTGGCCCTTTGCGCGCAGGGGTGGCCTGATATCGTACTTTGCAGTGGGGCGATATCGGGGCTCGATTTTTGCCGGGCTTTTCGGGAGCTTTCGCAAGGGCGCGGCAGTTATGTCATTCTGTTGGCCGATAGTCAGGAGGGGGTGGACTGCACCCTTGATGCGGGGGCTGATGATGTTCTGATACGGCCCGCCGGTCTGCCGGAGCTACGCGCGCGTCTAATGGCGGGGGCGCGTTTTCTGGCCATGCAGCGGGAGCTGACGCAGAAAAACCAGCTGACTACCGAGACTTTGGATATTCTGCGGCAGGTGCATGCGCGGATCGACAAGGATTTGGTCGAGGCGAAGAAATTCCAGCAATCGCTGCTCCGGGAGCGTTATCGCGCCATGGAGGGGGGCAATCTGTCGATGATGCTGCGCTCTGCCGGGCATGTTGGCGGGGATTTGGTGGGGTATTTCCCGGTGCGGCCGGGGGTCGTGGGGCTGTTTGGCTTGGATGTGTCTGGGCATGGGATCAGTTCGGCCCTGATGACGGCGCGGCTGGCGGGGTATCTGTCGGCGGCCACGCCGGATCAGAACCTTGCGCTTACGCTTTTGCCCGGGGGGACCTACGCGGCGCGACCACCGGGCGAAGTGATTGCGGAACTGAACGATCTTGTTCTTCATGAGATGGAGACGGAGCATTATTTCACCCTGATGCTCGCGATTGCGGATCTCACGTCTGGGGAGGTCACTGTCGCGCAGGCGGGGCATCCGCATCCCGCCTTGCTGCGCTCGGATGGGCGGGTCGAACAGTCGGGCACCGGGGGCTTCCCTGTCGGGCTGCTTTCTGGAGTCGGGTTCGAGGACTATAAGCTTCAGATGGCGCCGGGGGATCGTTTGTTGGTCCTATCTGATGGGGTGACGGAATGCCCCGATCCGGGGGGGGAGATGTTGGGCGAAGAGGGTTTGGCGCGCATGTTGGGCGAATTGCGCCGGTTCAGCGGCCCGGCGTTGCTGAGTGCGCTGGTTTGGAAGCTGTCGGAATTCGCTGCTAGCCGCGATTTCCCCGATGATGTCTCGGGGATATTGCTTGAGTATCACGGCAACGCCTAGCGCAGGTGGCGTTGCAGGAACAGACGATCGCCTTCATTGGTGAGGGTTGCCAGCGCCTCGCTGGCCGATAGCACCAGCGTGGCGTGATGCGGCTCTGTCGGGGCGGCGATTTGGCGCACGGGATGGGCGACATAGACGTGGCAGATCTTCTGCGCCCAGAGGTCGTAATCCTTCATATAGGTAAAGCGGCGGAAGGCTCCCAACCGGCGCGGGCGGGCGATGCGCCAGCCGGTTTCCTCCAGCACCTCGCGGTGCAGCGCTTGAAGCGGGGATTCCCCCGCCTCGATACCGCCGCCGGGCAGTTGCACCTCGGTCTCCTCCGCCATTTCCAGCGTCATCAGAAAGCGGCGTTGCAGCGGCAGAATGGCATAGACGCCGGGTCGCGGCGTGTAGCGTTGGCTGGGCTGTGGTGTCTCACCTGTACGTCGGATCATATGCTGCCCCTTTTTCCATGGGTTGCTGCGCCTATATAGACGCGGTATGCCAAGCGGCCCCCGATAAGGAAACCCGATGACCCAAGGAACTAAAATCGCGTGGGACGATACCGTTCTGCCCTTTCAGCTTGATGATGTCGACATGCGCGGCCGCGTGGCGCGGCTTGATGGCGTGTTGGAAGGCATCCTGAAACAGCACGACTATCCGCCGCAGGTCGAAGCGCTGGTGGCCGAGATGGCGTTGCTGACCGCATTGATCGGCCAGACGATCAAACTGCGTTGGAAGCTGTCGCTGCAAGTGCAGTCCAAAGGTGCCGTTCGGATGATCGCGACCGATTACTACGGCCCCGAGAAGGAAGGCGAGCCTGCGCGCATCCGCGCCTATGCCAGCTATGATGCGGACCGGCTGACCGATGACGCCCCGTTCGAGCAGGTCGGCGAAGGCTATTTTGCGATCATGATCGACCAAGGCCAAGGCATGACCCCCTATCAGGGCATCACGCCGCTGGCCGGTGGGTCTCTGGCCGCCTGTGCCGAAGCCTATTTCGCCCAGTCCGAACAGTTGCCGACCCGCTTTTCCCTGAGCTTTGGCAAATCGTCCGGCCCGGATGAGCCGGAGCATTGGCGCGCCGGTGGCATCATGTTGCAGCATATGCCCAAAGGCTCGCCGTTGGCGGCCTCGGGCGAGGGGAGCGGTGATATCCTCAAGGCCGATGACTTGGTCGAGGGCGATGAGGCCGAGGATTGGAACCGGGTGAACATCCTGCTCGGCACCGTTGAGGATTTGGAGCTGATCGGCCCCAGCGTTCCGCCGACCGATCTGCTGCTGCGATTGTTTCACGAGGAACAACCGCGGGTCTATGACCCCCAGCCGGTGCGTTTCGGCTGTACCTGTTCCGAAGACCGCGTGCGGCAAAGCCTGTCGATCTACTCGGCCCGTGATATCGAAAAGATGACTACGGACGAAGGTCGGGTTACCGCCGATTGCCAATTCTGCGGCGCGCATTACGACCTTGATCCGGCCACGGTCGGTTTCGACGCCAAGGCCTAAGGTGAGCGACCGGTTCCAGACCTTTCGTGAGGCGCTTGCCCAGACCGGGGTGGAATCCTCTGATTTCGATTTGAACCCAGAGGTTACTCTCCCCGAGGGGCGTGCCCTGCGCCCTGCGGGGGTGCTGGCCCCGGTGGTGGATACCGGTGCGCGGCTGGAACTGATCCTGACCAAACGGTCTTCGGCGTTAAAACATCACCCCGGGCAGATCGCCTTTCCGGGGGGCAAGCAAGACGGCGGGGATGCGGATGTCATCGCTGCCGCCCTGCGCGAAGCCCGCGAAGAGATTGGCCTGCCGAGCGATAGCGTGGATGTCTTGGGCGTGCTTCCGGCTCATGAGACGGTCACCGGCTTTAGCGTGACCCCCGTGATCGGCCATGTGACGCGCGATTTCACCGTGGTGTCAGAACCCGGCGAGGTCGAAGAGGTGTTTCGCGTGCCGCTCGACCATGTACTCGACCCCAGCAACTACCTTGTCCATTCCCGGCGTTGGCGCGGCCAGCGGCGGTATTATTACGCCGTTCCCTACGGCCCCTATTACATCTGGGGCGCGACCGCGCGTATGTTGCGGGCATGGGCGACACGAATGAACCAATGATTCCGACCGGCACGCGCTGGCTACATGACGAAGACGCACAGCGGGTTTGCCGCGTGGTGCAGGATGGCGGGCATCCTATCTATTTCGTCGGCGGCTGCGTGCGCGATGCGCTGCTGGGACTGCCAGACAGCGACGTGGACCTTTCTACCGAGGCGACGCCTGAAACGGTGATGGCGCTGGCCAAGGCTGCCGGGGTCAAGGCCGTGCCGACAGGGATCGACCATGGCACGGTGACGCTGGTCTCGGGTGGCAAACCCTTTGAGATCACCACCTTTCGCCGCGATTTAGAGACCGATGGCCGTCGGGCTGTCGTCGCCTTTTCCACCGATATCGCTGATGACGCCCGCCGCCGGGATTTCACGATGAACGCGCTCTATGCCACGCCTGAGGGCCGTGTGATCGACCCATTGGGCGGGCTGCCCGACCTGCGCGCGCGCCGTTTGCGTTTCATCGAGGACGCAGGTCAGCGTATCCGCGAAGATTACCTGCGCACCCTGCGCTATTTCCGCTTCATGGCGTGGTATGGTGACGTTGAAGTGGGGCCAGAGCCTGAGGCACTGGATGCCATCGCGTCGAATTTGGATGGGCTCGAGACGCTCTCGGCGGAACGTGTGGGGCAGGAGTTCAAAAAACTCCTCCGCGCGCCTGATCCTGCCCCCGCACTGGCTCTGATGCGGCAAACCGGTGCTTTGCCCGTGCTTTTGCCGGGGAGTGATGACCGTTGGATTTCCCTGCTGGTCCATTTCGAACAAGAGCTTGGCCTTGATCCCGATTGGCTGGTGCGTCTGGCCGCGCTGGGCGGGGAGGGTTTGACCGACCGTCTGCGGTTGAGCAAAGCAGAGGCCAAACATCTCACCATGCTGCAAGAGCAGGGCTTCGCAGGGCCACCATTGCCTGAGCTTGCCTATCGTCATGGGGCGGATGTGGCCATTGGCGCGGCTTTGCTGCGGGGCTGTATGGCGGAACAGATGCCCGAAACCGCCATGTTAGAGACAATAAAAACCGCCGCGGCGGCTCGGTTTCCAGTAACGGCCAAAGACCTGATGCCCGCGTTCAAAGGCCCGGCCTTGGGCCAAGAGCTTGCCCGGCTGGAGCAGCTTTGGGTCGACTCCGGCTTCACCTTGACCCGGGCGGACCTATTGGCGCGGCGCAGCTAGGTCGACATCGCGGGGAAATTCGTCTATCCAAAGCCCATTACAAGGGAGATGGGCGAAATGTACCTCGGGATCTGGTTCAGCTAAGCTGGCATAACCATTGCCCCTTTGCGGCTCTACTCTTGGGCGGTGCCGAACATTTTGCACGTCTGTTTTTCAAGGTCTCCCCATGTTTCGCTTTTTTGAAAACCTCGTCGATCCCTATGTCTCCTATCGCGAGAAGGACGTGCCGCCCCAAGGGCTCTGGCCCTTCCTGCGGGACTATGCGCAGCCGTTCAAAAAGGTATTTGCCCTCGCCGGGCTGATGGCAATCCTCGTCGCCGCGATTGAGGTTGGCCTGATCTACTACATGGGCCGCATCGTCGATCTGCTGGGCAGCGATCCTGCGCAGATGTGGGCGGAACATGGGACCGAGCTGATCCTCGTGGCGCTGGCCGTGCTGTTGCTGCGGCCCATGGTGCAGGCGGTCGATGTGATGCTTTTGAACAATGCGATCTTGCCGAACTTCGGCACGTTGATCCGTTGGCGGGCGCATCGCCATGTCTTGCGGCAATCCGTGGGCTGGTTCGAGAATGACTTCGCCGGGCGTATCGCCAACCGGATCATGCAGACCCCACCAGCAGCGGGGGAGGTGGTCTTTCAGGTCTTTGACGCGATCTCTTATTCGCTGGCCTATATGATCGGCGCGGCGATCCTGCTCTCTACCTCGGATATCCGTTTGTTAGTGCCGCTTTTGGGGTGGTTCATCCTCTATGGCGGCTTGGTGGCTTGGACGATCAAACGGGTCGGCCCTGCGTCCAAAGCGGCGTCGGACGCGCGGTCGCAGGTGACGGGGCGTGTGGTGGATGCCTATACCAATATCCATTCGGTCAAGATGTTCGCGCATCATGATCTGGAGGTCGATTTCGCGGGCGAGGCCATCGAAGAGGCGCGGCGCACGTTTCAAGGTGAGATGCGTATCTTCACCATCATGGATGTGGTGCTCACCCTTCTCAACGGCATGTTGATCGTGGGCGTCGTCGGCTGGGCCTTGGTGTTGTGGATGGGCGCGGAGGCAAGCGTCGGTGTCGTCGCCGCTGCCGCCGCGCTGGCGCTGCGGCTTAACTCCATGACCGGCTGGATCATGTGGGCGCTGTCGAGCTTTTTCCGCGAATTGGGTGTCGTTGCCGAAGGGATGGAGACCATTGCCCAGCCCCTCGCCCTCACCGACCGCCGCGATGCGCCGCCGCTGAAACTCACCGATGGGCGGATTGAAATGGCGGGGCTGAGCCATCACTACGGGCGCGATAGCGGCGGGGTTCAGGACATCAATATCACCGTGCAGCCGGGCGAGAGGATTGGCCTTGTGGGCCGCTCGGGCGCGGGAAAATCGACCCTCGTGAAGCTGATACTGCGATTCTACGACGCCGAAACGGGCGAAATCCGGATCGACGGGCAGGACATCGCACAGGTCCGGCAAGACAGTCTACGGCGGCATATCGGTGTGGTGCAGCAGGATTCCTCGCTGCTGCATCGCTCGGTGCGCGAGAATATTCTCTATGGCCGTCCCGACGCCAGCGAGGCCGAAATGATCGCGGCGGCGAAACAGGCGCAGGCGCATGAGTTTATCCTCGATCTGACCGATCCTGAAGGGCGCGCGGGCTATGACGCGCGGGTGGGTGAGCGGGGCGTGAAACTGTCCGGTGGGCAACGGCAGCGGATCACGCTGGCGCGGGTAATCCTCAAGGACGCGCCGATCTTGTTGCTGGATGAGGCGACAAGCGCGCTCGACAGTGAGGTGGAGGCCGTCATTCAGGAAACGCTCTATGGCATGATGGCGGGCAAGACCGTCATCGCCATCGCGCACAGGCTGTCGACGATTGCCGAGATGGACCGAATTCTGGTTCTGGATCAAGGCCGTATCGTCGAAGAGGGCAGCCATGACGCGCTTTTGCAGAAAGCTGGCCTATATGCAGCTTTCTGGCACCGTCAGTCGGGCGGTTTTCTCGCATTGGATGACAAGACGTGAGCATTTCGAATTGGATCAACCCGTTTCGCCCAGCCGAGGGGCCGCCACCGCAGACCCTCTGGGCCTTCATCCGCTGGTGCCTTGCAGGCGCTTGGCCGGTGCTCTGGCTCGCCGCCTTTCTATCTGCCGCCGCTGGCGCGATGGAGGCGGGCACAGCGTGGATTTTGGGCAAGGTGATCGATGCCACGGTCAGCGCGGGGCCGGAGCGGTTTTTTGAGGGCAGCAGTCTGGTTCTGGTCTTGGGCGCGATTGCGTTTTTCCTTGTGGCGCGTCCCGTGCTGTTTGGCCTCTCCTCGGCCTCCAACGCGATCATGGTGCAGCCTAATGTGAACCCGCTGGTGCTGTCGCGCCTGCACCGTTGGACGCTGGGGCAGAACGTCAATTTTTTTGACGAAGACTTCGCCGGGCGCATTGCGCAAAAGCAGATGCAGGCAGCGCGGGCGGTGACGGATGTGGCCGCCGAGGTGATCAACGTGGTGGCCTTTGCGCTCGCCTCTCTCGTGGGGTCGGTGGCCCTACTTTTGGCGATCGACTGGCGTGTGGCGGTTGGGTTTTCCGTCTGGCTGGTGATGTATCTGGCGCTGATCAACTGGTTCTTGCCGCGCGTGCGCAAACGGGCCGCGGGGCGGGCCGGGGCGCGGGCGATGGTGTCGGGGCAGGTGGTCGATACGATCACCAACATCAAGACGGTGAAGCTTTTCGCCCATGCCGATCACGAAGACCGCGCGGCACTTTCCGCGATGCAGAGCTTTCGCGCCCGGGCCTTGGAGTTTGGCTATCTCGCCGCCGGGTTCCGTCTGGCGCTGATGAGCCTTGCGGGGCTTTTGCCGGTTCTGCTTTTGGGCGGGACGATCCTGCTGTGGCAGCGCGGATTGGCAAGCGAGGGCGATATCGTCGCCTCCGGCGCCATCGCGATCCGCATCGCGCAGATGACCGGCTGGGTGTCTTTCACGCTGATGGCGATTTATTCCAACATCGGTGAGGTCGAAGACGGCATGCGGACCCTGACGCCGCGTGTGAGGCTGGACGATGGGCCTGATGCAAAGGATCTGGTCGTTGAGGCGGGGCAGATCGAACTGCGGGATCTCGGCTTTGCCTATGGCCGCCAAACGGGTGGGATCGACCGGATTTCACTGACCATCAGGCCGGGTGAGAAGCTGGGCATCGTCGGTGCTTCGGGGGCGGGGAAATCGACCCTCGTGGCGCTGCTGTTGCGGCTCTATGAACCGGAGCAGGGCAAAATATTGATCGACGGGGTGGATACTACGACGGTGACCCAAGAGAGTCTGCGGCGCAATATCGGCATGGTCACGCAGGAGACGGCGATGTTCAACCGCTCCGCGCGGGATAACATCCTGTATGGCCGCCCCGATGCGACCGAGGCCGAGGTCATCGCCGCCGCCGAACGCGCCGAGGCGCATGAGTTCATTCAGCAGCTCGAAGATCACAAAGGTCGCCGCGGCTATGACGCGCATCTGGGGGAGCGTGGGGTGAAGCTTTCGGGCGGCCAGCGCCAGCGCATCGCCTTGGCCCGCGCCATCCTGAAAGACGCGCCGATACTGGTGCTGGACGAGGCGACGAGCGCCCTTGATAGCGAGGTGGAGGCCGCGATTCAGCAGACCCTAGACCGTGTGATGGAAGGCAAAACCGTGCTGGCCATCGCCCACCGTCTGTCGACCCTGACCGAAATGGACCGCATCATGGTGCTGGACGCGGGCCGCATTGCAGAGATTGGCAGCCATGCCGATTTGCTTGCCCAAGACGGGCTTTATGCGCGCTATTGGCACCGGCAGTCGGGCGGGTTTCTGGATGTGAAGGCGGCGGAATAGGCTTTCCCAGTCGCCTTTGGCGCGCTATGGGCAGGCCATGACAGAACATGAAATCTTGCGTCTCGGCCACCACGGCGATGGCATCGCCGAAGGTCCGATCTTTGCCCCGATGACCCTGCCGGGGGAAACCGTCACCGGCGTTGTCGACGGGCAGCAGCTTCGCGATGTGCGGATCGTCACCCCCTCCGACCACCGGGTCGCACCGCCCTGTCGCCATTTCAAATCCTGCGGCGGCTGCCAGTTGCAGCATGCCGCTGATGATTTCGTGGCGGCTTGGAAGGTCGATGTGGTGCGCAACGCGCTTTCAGCTCATGGGTTAGAGACAGAATTTCGCCCCATCCAAACCTCCCCCGCGCAATCGCGACGCCGGGCGACCTTTGCCGCGCGGCGGACGAAAAAGGGCGCTATGGCGGGCTTTCATGGCCGCGCCTCTGACGTGCTGATCGAGGTGCCGGGCTGTCAGTTGGTCGATCCCGCCTTGCTGCCGGGGCTGAAGGTGGCCGAAGAACTCGCGCTGATCGGCACCAGCCGAAAGGCCGAATTGGCCGTCACGGTAACCCTGTCGGAAGAGGGGCTGGACGTCTCTGTCGCCAATGGCAAACCGCTCGACGGGCCGCTGCGCCAGCAATTGGCGCAGGCTTGTGAGGCTCTATCTCTGGCTCGGCTGACATGGGATGGCGAGGTAATTGCGATGCGCGCGCCGCCCGTACAGCGCTTTGGCGATGCGCCGGTCACGCCGCCGCCGGGCGCCTTCTTGCAGGCGACCCGTCATGGTGAAGCAGCTTTGCTGGAGGCGGTCAGGGACGCCGTGGGCGAGGCGGAAGTCGTGGCCGATCTTTTCGCGGGCTGCGGCACCTTTGCCTTGCCCTTGGCGCAGCAGGCGCGGGTGCACGCGGTGGAAGGCGATGCCGAGATGATCGCCGCGCTGGAAGGAGGCTGGCGTCGGGCCAAGGGGGCAAAACCGCTCACCGCCGAGACGCGCGATCTGTTTCGCCGACCGCTCCTTCCGGATGAACTGGCCAAGATCGACGCCGTGGTGCTCGATCCCCCGCGTGCCGGGGCAGAGGCGCAGGTGGCCGAGATCATCCGCGCCGAGGTGCCGCGCGTGGCCTATGTCTCCTGCAATCCGGTGAGCTTTGCCCGCGATGTGCAGAACATGGTCGCGACAGGCTATCGGTTGGATTGGGTGCAGGTGGTCGACCAGTTCCGCTGGTCGTCCCATGTGGAACTCGCCGCGTGTCTGACCCTGCCTGAAAGCTAATCCACGGCCCCATATGACGCCGCGGATCACCGCTTTTTGAGTGAAATTAATCCCTCTCTATGGTAACGCGGATAAAAAGGCCGGAATGGCCAGGGCGTTGAGGGCACAGTGATGAAACGCAGGACGATGATACTTGGCGGCACCGCTATGGTGGCGCTTGGCGCGTGCAGTAGCAGTAAGTTCAAACGTTACACCGGTCCTGAAGTGACCTATGTGGTTGTGAACAAAAGCCAACGCCGCATGATGCTGTTGCACCATAACCGCGTGCTCGAAGATTACCGGATCAAGCTGGGCTTCGCTCCGGTGGGTCACAAAGCCTTTGAGGGGGATGGCCGAACGCCCGAAGGACTGTACCGAATCGACCGTCGAAACCCGAACAGCCGTTTCCACCTTTCCGTCGGGATCGATTACCCGAACGCGCGCGATATCGAAAACGCCCGCGCCATGGGCAAAAGCCCGGGGGGCGATATCTTTATCCACGGGCAAAAGGACCCGCGGAAGAAGGAAAAGCACGATTGGACTTGGGGCTGTATCGCGGTCACCAACAAAGAGATTGAAGATGTCTACGCGATGGTGCGTGACGGCACGCCGATCCTGATCACGCCCTAAGGACCGCTTGATACGACACCGGCCCCCGTAGGGGCCGGATCGGTCGGTTAATTAGACAAAGATCAGTTGCCGACGACCAGCGTCCACCAGATCTTGCCGCCGTTTTCCTGATGCCATGCGAAACCCATCTGGCGGCCATCGGGGGCCATCAGAATGCGGCGCGTGTCGGGTTGTTCCATCCACGCGGCCAGGGTCTCAAGCTCGGTCTCATAGGTTTCCGAGATGACTTCGCCGACCAGACCACCGGTATAGCCCACGCGCTGAATGCGATCGATGGGCGACGACCCGTCAGAGCCGAAGTGCCAAGGGCGGTTTTGCACCGCCATATCGCGCGAATGGGTGGCGGCAGCGGCGTTCAGCTTGGCATCTAGCGCGAGCGGCGTCACCCCGGCAGAGCTGCGCAGCGCATTGACGGAGTCGAGCATGCGGAATTGGATCGTACCCGCGTCGGAGCGGCTGATGCGGTAGGTGCCGCCAGCTTTGCCGCCGGTCGTGCTGGACGGGGTACATGCAGATAGCGCAACCGTCAGCGCCAGTAGAATGGACAGGATACGGATCATATGAGCGCTCCACGCAATGAAGTTTTTTCTGCCTTACATCGGGGCGCGTTGCAGTTCAAACGCACATAGGCATGACTCTGCCGTGCGGCCCCGGTTTCAATTGAAACTGCGTCTTTCGAGCCATATAATTGGCATTAATTAGCATAATTTCAGTTTTGGAGACGCTCCATGTCCGCTCCCCGTTTTTCGATCAAGAGCCGCCGTGGCTTCCTTGCTGGCAGCGCCGCGATGCTCGCCACACCCGCGCTGGCGCAAAGCACCTCTTCCTTCAACTCCACCGCCACGACCGAGACGGAGCGTGATCTGACCGAAGCGGTCAAGCGCAATGTCTCAAGTTTCCGGATGCTGGATTGGCGCCCCTATTTCAGCAACACGCGCAATGGCGCGGTGCTGGTCGATATCGACAGCCGGGCGGTGCACTACTGGTCTGAGGATCAGAGCGTTTACAAACTCTACCCCTCTTCGGTGCCGCTGACCGAAGACCTCACGCGCCGTGGCCGGACCCGTGTCATCAAAAAGGTCGAGGGGCCAAGCTGGCGTCCCACGCCGTCGATGCTCAAGCGCAATCCCGAATGGCCGCCCTATGTCGGCCCCGGCCCGGACAACCCACTGGGCACCCATGCGCTGTACCTCAGCTGGACCTACTATCGTATCCACGGAACCCACGACACAAGAAAAATTGGTCGTAAGTCTTCCAATGGTTGCATCGGGCTCTATAACGAACATATCGCCGAACTTTTTGCCCTGACGAAGGTCGGCACGCAGGTGTTGCTTATTTGACGACATCCCCCTGATTCCTTGATGCAATAGCTGATTCCGGGTTTGCAAACTTTTGCCGATACTGTTTAGAACAGGATTACGAGGTAAGTCTTGGGTGCGTGTATGTATATGATACAGCACGCCTATTCTGGAGGTTATGTTATGAAGAAACTCGTTCTCGCCGCTGCTCTGTCCGCTGCTGCATCGACTGCTTTTGCCGGTTCGCTGGCCGAGCCGATCGTAGAAGCACCGGTCATCGTGGAAGAAACAACAGGTTCGTCCTCGGGCATCCTGGTTCCCCTGATCCTGCTGGCTCTGGTTGCCGCAGCTGTTGCTTCCGACTAATCGGAACTGACGATCAAACGGAAAAGGCGGTGCAATGCACCGCCTTTTTTGTTTTCTGCGTAAGGCTTTGAAAAAGGGGCCGCCGCAGCGACCCCAAGGCGGGGGCTTAATCCAGCCAGCCGCCCAGATTCTCGGTGATGATCGTGGTCAGCGTTTCGATATGCGCCGCATCGTCGTTCAGGCAGGGAATATAGGTGAAATCCTCGCCGCCTGCCTCTTCAAAGCTTTCCTTGATCTCTTCGTTGATCTCTTCGAGCGTTTCGATGCAATCGGCCGAGAAGGCAGGCGCGCAGACGGCGATGCTTTTCTTGCCTGCCTTGGCCTGACGCGCGACCTCTTCAACCGTATAGGGCTGCAGCCATTCCTCGGGGCCGAACTGTGACTGGAAGGTCGTGATGATCTCACTGTCCTGCCAGCCCAAACGCTCTTTCAGCAGGCGCGTCGTTTTCTGGCACTGACAATGGTAGGGGTCACCCTCCATCAGATAGCGCTGCGGCAGACCGTGGTAGGAACAGACCAGCAGGTCGGGCTTTTTGTCCTTCGCGGCATAGGCACGTTCGACCGATTGCGCCAGCGCTTCGATATAGTCAGGCCGGTCGAAATAGGGGGCCACGGTGCGCGAAGCGGGTTGCCATTTTTCCTTCGCCAGAGCGGCAAAGAAAGCGTCATTCGCCGTTGCCGTGGTCGCCCCGGCATATTGCGGATAAAGCGGGAAAAACAAGATCTTCTGGCATCCGGCTGCGACCATCGACTCGACCTTGGAACGGGTCGACGGGTTGCCATAGCGCATGGCGTAGTCGACCATCACATCGGCCCCGTAGCGCGCCTCAAGCGCCGCTTTGATCTTGGCGGTTTGCGATTTGGTGATCGTCGCCAGTGGGCTCTCGTTCTCGGCCTCGTTCCAGATGGATTTATAGGCCGCGCCGCTGGCAAAGGGGCGTTTGGTGAGGATGACCGTTTGCAACAGCGGTTGCCATTTCCACGGGCTGTAATCAATCACCCGGCGGTCCGAGAGGAACTCACTCAGGTAGCGGCGCATCGACCAATAGTCATAGCCGTCCGGCGTGCCAAGGTTGGCGAGCAAAACGCCAACTTTGGGACGCGGGACTTTGGGGTGATCGGTGGAGCCGTGTTCGGGTTGGGTGGCGTCGGCTTGGGCGGATTGGGGCTGGGCTGCCTGCATGGGGGTTTCCTCGCATATCATCCGCGCAGAGATAGCCGCTTTGCCGATTGGGTCAATCGGGGAGGGGTTCCTCGCGACTATTCAACGCATCTGCGAGCCGTTGCTGCGCCGATCCGGGGCGGAGCGGCTTTTGCTGGCTTTCATCTGGTGCCCAACCGGCGAGAAAGATCATGTCGAAGGTCGCCGTGATCCGGCCCGAGGCGGCGGTGAAATGCGTGGCGTATAGCTCAGCCGCGCGTGTCAGCACGGCGCGGCCCGTGGGGCGGCGCAGGCGGGCTTGCAGGGCGTTGGTCTCTCCCATTTCGCGCAGGTCGCGCATCAGGGCCCATGCGTCATCATATTCCACGGTCAGTGGTTGGCTATCGGCCACGGGCAGGGCCAGCCCCGCGCGTTGCAGCAGCGCGCCGAGATCGCGCAGTTCCCCCATCGGGGCGATGCGGGGCGACAGGCCGCCGGTCACTTCGGCTTCGGCTTGACCAAGGCAGGCGCGCAGCTCATGCAGGGTTTGCCCGCCAAGCGCCACGGCCTGTAACAGCCCGTCAGGGCGCAGCGCGCGGCGGCATTGGATCAACTGGCCAATGGGGTCATTCGCCCAATGCAGCCCCATGGCGTGGATCACCAGATCATGCGCCTGCGGTTCCAGTGCCAGCACCTCGGCCTCGGCGACAATCTTGGCCTTGGGGAACGCCTCTGCCCAGACTTGTGGGAAGCCGGTCACGATGGCCGGTGCGGTAAACGTTTTCTTAACCAAACTCAGCCGATCCTGAACCTCATCGGCGGCTGCCTGTTGCAGGAACATGCCCCGGGCCGTCGCGCGGGCGCGGTGCTGGGCGAGGGCCTTGGGGTCGGTCAGGGTGGGCTGTGCTGTCATGAGGAACACATAGAATGCCGCCACGGGGACTTCAAACAGCAGTGTCGCTTATCTACCCACCGCGCTGTCTGGGCTGCGGGGGGCTTGTCGATGCGGATTTCGGCCTGTGCGGCGCCTGCTGGCGCGATACGGCCTTCATCGGGGGAACGGTCTGCGATGCCTGCGGCGTGCCCCTGCCCGGCGGCGGGGATGTGAGTTCACCCCATTGTGATGCCTGTCTTGCTACGCCGCGGCCTTGGGCGCAGGGGCGCACGGCGCTCATCTACCGCGATATGGGGCGAAGGCTGGTTCTGGCGCTGAAACATAGCGACCGGCAAGAGATCGCCCGCCCCGCGGCCCGCTGGATGGCGCAGGCGGCCCAAGGCATCCTGCCGCAAGAGGCGCTGATCGCGCCGGTGCCGCTGCATTGGCTGCGCTTGCTAAAACGGCGGTACAATCAATCGGCTCTGCTGGCCAAGGCGCTGTCGGCGGAAACCGGGCACCGCTGGTGTCCCGATCTGTTGCAGCGGATCCGGCATACGCCCTCGTTGGAGGGTTTGGGCCGTGCCGCCCGGTATCGGGTGTTGGAACAGGCGATCCGCGTGCATCCTCGGCGGCGGCACCGTATCATAACGCGACCGGTGATCTTGGTGGACGATGTCTTTACCTCCGGGGCTACGTTGACCGCCTGCACGCAGGCCTGTCTGGCTGCCGGGTCCGGCCCCGTTTCCGTGCTGGCACTGGCGCGCGTGGCCAAAGAGACCTAGATCACTGGGCAACGTTAACTGTTCAAAGGGTGATCCTATGCAACCTGTCGAAATCTATACGTCGCCGCTCTGCGGTTTTTGCCATTCCGCCAAACGCCTGCTGACCCAAAAGGGCGCAGCCTTTGACGAAGTCGACGTGCTGTCGGAGCCTGAGCGCAAGAAAGAGATGATCCAGCGGGCAGGCGGTGCCCGCACCGTGCCGCAGATCTTTATCGGCGACGTGCATGTGGGCGGCTGTGATGAGCTTTATGCGCTGGACCGTGCCGGCAAACTCGACGCGCTGCTGCAAGACAGATGAAAATCGCGCTGCTGCAACTCAACGTCTCGGACGATCCCGCCGCCAACTTGATCGAGACCCGCGCCCTGCTGCGCGAGGCGGTGGCGGGCGGGGCCGAGTTTGTCCTGACCCCCGAGGTGACGAATTGCGTCAGCACCAGCCGCAGCCACCAGCAAGCGGTGCTTGCCTATGAGGAAGACGACACCACCCTTGCCGCCCTGCGCGAAGAGGCGGCGAAGGCGGGCATCTGGCTGCTGATCGGTTCGCTCGGGTTGAAAACGCGTGAGGGGGACGGGCGCTTTGCCAACCGGTCTTTCCTGATTTCCCCGGAGGGGGAGATCGTCGCGCGTTACGACAAGATCCATATGTTCGATGTAAATATCAACGAAACCGAAAGCTACCGCGAGTCCGCAGGCTACCGCCCCGGCGACAAGGCCGTGGTGGCCGAGACGCCGTTTGGCAAGATCGGCATGTCGATCTGCTATGACATGCGTTTTCCGCCGCTATATCAAGCTTTGGCCGAGGCGGGCGCGCGTATCCTGACCATGCCTGCGGCCTTCTCTCCGGTCACCGGGGCCGCGCATTGGCACAGTCTGCTGCGGGCGCGGGCGATCGAGAATGGCTGCTATGTGCTGGCCCCGGCGCAGACCGGCACCCATGCCAGTGCGGAACATAAGACGCGCGATACCTATGGGCATTCACTGGTCGTGGCCCCTTGGGGGGAGGTGGTGTTGGATGCCGGGACAGCCCCCGGCGTTTACTTTTGTGACATGGACATGGAAGAATGTGACAAGGCCCGCGCCAAAGTGCCCAGCCTTGCCAACCGCCGCCCCTTTGCCGCGCCCTGACCGGACCGAAAATGACCGACGATAAAAACACCCTTGCGATCATGTTGTTCGGAGAATTGCTGGCCGCGGACCAATCGGTGCGCAGTCGCCTGACACGGGTGTTGCCGCGGGGGATGGAGATTTCGCATTTCTCGGTGCTGAACTCTCTTTCGTGGCACGGCGGGGAACGCTCACCTGCGCAGTTGGCCGAGACTTTCAACGTCACGCGCGGCGCCATGACCAACACGCTGAGCAAGCTGGAGTGGGCCGGCTACGTCCATATCCGCCCCGATTGGGACGATGCGCGGCGCAAAATGGTCGCGATCAGCCCCGCCGGGCGGCAGGCGCGGGATGCGGCGGTGAATGCGATCACGCCGATGATCTCAAACGTGGTGGGGGAGCTTGGCGAAGAACAGGTCCGCGCCACGCTCCCGATCCTGCGCGCGCTCAGGCGTCAGTTGAGCCAGGGTTGAGGCCCGGATTAAGGCTGGCGGTGACGTAGTTCACGCTTAAATCCCGATCCGAAAGCCGCCACGACCATGCGACGGGGTTAAAGACGAAACCTTTGCGATCCACCGGCTCCAACCCGGCGCGGCTCAGCAGGTCAAAGAGTTCATCTGGGGTGATGAACTTGTTCCAGTCATGGGTGCCCTTGGGCAGCCAGCGCATCACATGCTCGGCCCCGACAATCGCCATCATAAAGGACTTTGGATTGCGGTTCAGGGTCGAACAGATGTGCAGCCCGCCGGGTTTCAGCAGGCGGCGGCAAGCGATCAGATAGTCGATGGGAGAGGCGACATGTTCGACCACCTCCATGTTCAGCACCACATCGAATTTCTCACCAGCCTCGGCCATGTCTTCGGCGGTGGTGTGGCGGTAGTCGATCTCTAGCCCCGATCGCTGCGCGTGGATCTGCGCCACGGGGATGTTGCCCGCCGCCGCATCCGCGCCCACCACATCGGCCCCAAGCCGCGCCATCGGTTCGGACAGCAACCCGCCGCCGCAGCCGATGTCGAGGATCCGCAGCCCCGCGAAGGGGGCAGGGGCCGTCAGGTCGCGGTCGAACTCCCCCGCGATCTGGCTGGTGATATAGTCCAACCGGCAGGGGTTCAGCATGTGCAGCGGTTTGAACTTGCCGTTCAGATCCCACCATTCCGCGGCCATGGCTTCGAATTTGGCGATCTCGGCGGGGTCGATGGTTGATTGATCCGCTTGCATTCTGATCTCCCTGTGCTCTTTTGGGTTCAATGACTATATAGGGCGGCAATGGACAAGTATCCCGACCAAAAACGCGGCGCGCCGCATCTTTATCCGCCGGTTGAGCCTTTCGACCAGCGGATGCTGTCCGTAGGGCAAGGGCATCAGGTCTATGTCGAGCAATGTGGCAACCCCGATGGCATCCCCGTTGTCGTGCTGCATGGCGGCCCCGGCGGTGGTTGCAGCCCGGCGATGCGGCGGTATTTCGACCCCAAGGTCTACCGTGTGGTGCTGTTCGATCAGCGCGGATGCGGGCGCTCCACCCCGCATGCGTCGGTCACGGACAACACGACATGGCATCTGGTCGCCGATATCGAGCTGATTCGCACCACGCTCGGCATCGACAAATGGATGGTTTTTGGCGGCTCTTGGGGCGCGACGCTTTCGCTGATCTATGCCCAAGCGCACCCCGAAGCGGTGCGCCATCTGATCCTGCGCGGCGTCTTTCTGATGACGCAGGCCGAGCTTGATTGGTTTTACGGCGGCGGGGCCGGGCGGTTCTGGCCCGAACTGTGGGCGCGTTTCGTGAACCTGATCCCCGAAGATGAGCGTGACGATCTGATTGCGGCCTATCACCGGCGGCTGTTCTCGGGCGATCTGCGGGTCGAGCAGGACTATGGCCGCGCATGGGCCGCTTGGGAGAACGCGCTGGCCTCGGTGCATTCCGATGGGGTGTCGCATGGCGGGCCATCGGCCTATGCGCGGGCCTTTTCGCGGTTGGAGAACCATTATTTCACCAACAATGGTTTTTTGGAGTTCGACGGTCAGATCCTCGAACATATGGGGCGGATTGCGCATATCCCGGGGGTCATCGTGCAGGGGCGCTATGACATGATCTGCCCGCCTGCGGGGGCCTATGCGCTGGCCGAACGCTGGCCTAATGCCGACCTGCGGATGATCCGGGATGCGGGCCACGCCTTGTCGGAGCCGGGGATCAGTGCCGAATTGGTGCGCACGATGGATAGGATCGGGCAGCGATGAGCGGGCGTAACTCTCTGCTGGATCGCCGGGCGCTTTTCACCACGGGTGCGGCGGCGGCCCTGCTGGCTGCGACAGGTGCCAGCGCGGGGGAGCCGCCCCGGCGTGGGGGCCGTTTGCGGCTGGCGCTTTCGGGTGCCACGCGTGACGACACTTGGGTCAAAGGCGACGGGCTGTTTATGCAGGTCGCGCGGCAGGGAATGATCTTTGACACGCTGACCGAAGTCACCGGCAATGGCATCCTCATGGGTGAGTTGGCGACTGGCTGGCAGGCCAGCGACGGCGCGCGGCAGTGGCAGTTCGATCTGCGCCCCGATGTGCGTTTTCACGACGGCAGCCCCCTGACCGCCCGCGATGTGGTCGCCAGTCTGCGCGGTCTGCTGGCCGGTGCCGAGGTCGCCGTTCAGGACGATCTGCAAGTGCAGGTCACATTGGCGGCGGCGAATCCTGACCTGCCGCTCTTGCTGGCGCAATCGCGCTATGTGATCCGCCCCGCACATGCGCCCGAGGCCGGGATTGGCACCGGCCTTTACCGTCTGCGGCGCTTTTCCGCTGGACGTCAGGTTTTGGCCGAACGGGTAGAGATGCATTACAAGGACGGCACCGCCGGGTGGTTCGATACGGTCGAACTGGTGTCGCTCCCCGCCCGTGAGGTGCGGGCGCAGGCGCTGAGCGAAGGGCTTGTTGATGCAGCGGATTTACCCGCGCGGCCCCGTTACCGCGACCGGGGGGATGTGACCCTTCAGGCTGATAGCGCAGGCGGGGTCAGCGCATTGTCGGGCGATCTGCGCCAGCCGCCGAACCCCGGACGCCAAGCGCCGATGGACAACCTGCGCGCGCCCGAGCGGTGGTGGTTCGGCTGAGAGGGGTTGCAGTTTCGCCGCATTCGGCCTATATCCCCTCAACAGCGGCGCTTTCGGGTCCACACCGAAGGCTCCACCTAATTCGTGAACGGGCCGCGCGCCCGTTTTTTTGTGCCCAGTGAAAATGGATGTCTCATGTCGAATGACCTGATCGCCAAAGCCGCCATCGACCGCCGCCTGGCCGAGATCATCACCCCGGTGATCGAGGATATGGGCTTTGAACTGGTGCGCGTGCGCCTGATGTCGGGCAAGTCCACCACCCTGCAAGTCATGGCCGACCGGCCGGAGGGCGGGATCGAAGTGGATGAATGCGCCAAGATCTCGCAGGCCATCGGCGCCGTGCTGGATGTCGAAGACCCGATCCTGGATGAGTATTCGCTCGAAGTGTCGAGCCCCGGCATCGACCGACCGCTGACGCGGCTTAAGGATTTTGACGCCTTCGAAGGCTATGAGGCCAAGATCGAGACGACCGAACTGATTGACGGCCGCCGCCGCTTTAAGGGTGAGTTGGCTGGCGTCGAGGGCGGCGAAGTGCTGATCAATGTCGAAGAAGGCACCATCGGATTGCAGTTCGACTGGCTCAGCGATGCCAAGCTGGTGCTGACTGACGACCTGATCAAGGAAATGCTCCGCCAGCGCAAAGCGTCTGGTGCGATCGACGAAACCGATTTTGATGATATCGAGACTGAAGAGTCTGCTGAGGGAGACACCTAATGGCCATTACATCTGCAAACCAGCTTGAGCTGTTGCAAACCGCCGAGGCGGTGGCGCGCGAGAAGATGATCGACCCCGGTCTGGTCGTCGAAGCGATGGAGGAATCCCTCGCCCGTGCCGCCAAGTCCCGCTATGGCGCCGAGATGGACATCCGGGTCGACATCGACCGCAAGACCGGCAAGGCCACCTTCACCCGCGTCCGCACCGTGGTCGAGGATGATGAGCTTGAGAACTATCAGGCCGAGTTCACCGTAGAGCAGGCCAAGCAGTACATGGCCGACCCCAAGGTTGGCGACACTTTCGTCGAGGAAGTGCCTCCGGTTGAAATGGGCCGGATCGCGGCGCAGTCGGCCAAGCAGGTGATCTTGCAAAAGGTCCGCGAAGCTGAGCGTGACCGCCAGTACGAAGAATTCAAAGACCGCGCCGGGACCATCATCAACGGTCTGGTCAAGCGCGAGGAATATGGCAACGTCATCGTCGACGTGGGTGCCGGCGAGGCGATCCTGCGCCGGAACGAGAAGATTGGCCGCGAAAGCTATCGCCCGAACGACCGCATCCGCGTCTACATCAAAGACGTGCGCCGCGAGCAGCGCGGCCCGCAGATTTTCCTGAGCCGCACCGCGCCTGAGTTCATGGCCGAGTTGTTCAAGATGGAAGTGCCCGAAATCTACGACGGCATCATCGAGATCAAAGCGGTCGCCCGCGACCCCGGTTCGCGTGCCAAGATCGCCGTGATCTCGCATGACGGCTCCATCGACCCCGTCGGTGCTTGTGTTGGTATGCGTGGTTCGCGCGTGCAGGCCGTTGTGAACGAGCTTCAGGGCGAGAAGATCGACATTATCCCGTGGAACGAAGACCAGCCCACCTTCCTTGTGAACGCGCTTCAGCCTGCGGAAGTGTCGAAAGTGGTTCTCGATGAAGAAGCCGGTAAGATCGAAGTCGTCGTGCCTGAAGAGCAACTGTCGCTTGCGATTGGTCGCCGTGGTCAAAACGTGCGTCTGGCGTCGCAGTTGACCGGTCTCGACATCGACATCATGACCGAAGAGCAGGAAAGCCAGCGCCGTCAGGCCGAGTTCGAACTGCGCACCAAGCTGTTCATGGACAACCTCGATCTCGACGAATTCTTCGCCCAGCTTCTGGTCTCCGAAGGTTTCACCAACCTCGAAGAAGTGGCCTATGTCGAAGTCGACGAGCTGCTGGTCATCGACGGTGTGGACGAAGACACGGCGGGTGAGTTGCAGGCCCGCGCCCGTGACGTGCTCGAAGCGCAGAACAAAGCGGCGCTTGATAACGCCCGCGCATTGGGTGTCGAAGACAGCCTGGTTGAATTTGAGGGGCTGACCCCCCAAATGATAGAAGCGCTGGCCAAGGACGACGTCAAAACGCTGGAAGATTTCGCCACCTGTGCCGATTGGGAACTGGCTGGCGGCTGGACCACGGTCAATGGCGAGCGTGTCAAAGACGACGGCGCGCTTGAGCCCTTCGATGTTAGCCTCGAAGATGCGCAGGCCATGATCATGACCGCCCGCGTCATGCTGGGCTGGGTCGACCCGACCGAGCTTGAAGGCGATGCGGAAGAAGACGACGTAGAAACAGACGGCGAAACCGCCGAGGAGGCCGAGGCCTAAGCGGGCCTCGGGGGTTGCACATGGGACGCGGTGGCGCCTCGAATGACCGGTCAGACGGTGCGGAACGCAAGTGCATCGCCACGGGCGAGGTGCAGCCGAAACACGGGTTGATCCGTTTCGTGGTCGGCCCGGACAATCAGGTTTACCCGGATATTCTGGGTAAACTGCCGGGCCGGGGCATCTATGTCGCGGCGGATCGTACGGCGCTGGAATTGGCCATCAAGAAAAAGGCCTTTTCCCGCTCGGCGAAACAGCCGGTCACCCTGCCCGACGGGCTGGTCGACGAGGTCGAGCAGCAGTTGGCGCGCCGGGTGGTCGAGCTGATCTCGCTCCAGCGCAAGGCGGGCAAGGCGGTCGCCGGTTACGAAAAGGTCAAGGGTTGGTTGCAAACCGAAGAGGCCGAAGTATTGATACAGGCCGTAGATGGGTCAGGGCGCGGCAAGTCCAAGCTGAGCACCCCACACTATGGTCATTACATCGGCTGGTTGACAGCCGATGAATTGGGTTTGGCATTCGGTCGCCAAACTGTGATACATGGGGCGCTCGCCTCTGGTGGACTCACGCAACGTGTTGTAGAGGAAGCCGGTAGACTTAAAGGCGTGCGCGTAAACGAGGGTGGCAACGGCCATCCGAAAGGATAGACGAGCTTCATGAGCGATAGTGACGGCAAGAAAACATTGGGTCTGCGCGGTGGCGCACGTCCGGGGAACGTAAAGCAAAGCTTTAGCCACGGGCGTACCAAAAACGTTGTGGTCGAAACCAAGCGCAAGCGTGTTGTGGTGCCCAAACCGGGTGGCCAGAAATCAACAGGTCCGGGCGCCGGGCCAATTGGGGATCCCAAGAAGCGCCCCGCAGGCATCACCGATGCCGAGATGGAGCGCCGTCTGAAGGCCGTTCAGGCCGCCAAGGCCCGTGAGGCTGAGGAAGCCGCGCAGCGTGAAGCCGAGGAAAAAGCCCGCGCCGAAGAGCGCGAGCGTCGCCGGGCCGAGATTGAGGCCAAGGAACGCGAAGAGCGTGAGCGCGAAGAAAGCCTCAAAGCCAAGGCCGAGGAAGACGCCCGCCGCAAGGCAGAGGCCGAAGCGGCTGCTGCTGCCCCCGCGCCGGAACCTGCCGCTGCACGCGAGCCGGGCAACAAACCTGCGCCCGCCGCTACGCCGCGCAAAACCACGGACCGTGACCGCGACGACAGCAAGAAGCGCAGCAAGGGTGGCGACAGCCGCCGCGCGGGCAAGCTGACCGTCAATCAGGCGCTTGCCGGTGGCGAAGGTGGCCGTCAGCGTTCCATGGCGCAGATGAAACGCAAGCAAGAACGTGCCCGTCAAAAGGCGATGGGTGGTCAGGTCGAGCGTGAAAAGATCGTGCGCGACGTGCAGCTGCCGCCCGCCATCGTGGTCTCTGAACTTGCCAACCGTATGGCCGAGAAGACCGGCGCGGTGGTCAAGGCGCTGATGCAAAACGGCCTGATGGTGACCCAGAACGAAACCATCGACGCCGATACAGCCGAGCTGATCATCGAGGAATTCGGCCACAAAGTGGTGCGCGTTTCCGACGCCGATGTCGAAGATGTCATTAAAGAGGTCGAGGACGATCCGAAGGATCTGCAATCGCGTCCCCCGGTCATCACGATCATGGGCCACGTCGACCACGGCAAAACCTCGCTTCTGGACGCGATCCGCAACGCCAAGGTTGTGGCGGGCGAAGCCGGTGGCATCACCCAGCACATCGGCGCCTATCAGGTGAAAACCGACAATGGCACCGTGCTGTCCTTCCTCGACACGCCCGGCCACGCGGCCTTCACCTCCATGCGCTCGCGCGGGGCTCAGGTCACGGATATCGTGGTTCTGGTGGTCGCGGCGGATGACGCCGTGATGCCGCAGACGATCGAAGCGATTGCCCACGCGAAAGCGGCCAAGGTGCCGATGATCGTGGCGATCAACAAGATCGACAAACCCGCCGCCAATGCCGACAAGGTCCGTACCGATCTGCTTCAGCACGAAGTCATCGTCGAGAAGATGTCGGGCGATGTGCAAGACGTCGAAGTTTCGGCAGCGACAGGCCAAGGTCTGGACGATCTGCTCGAAGCCATCGCGCTGCAGTCGGAAATCCTCGAACTGAAGGCGAACCCGAACCGGGCCGCCGTGGGTGCGGTGATCGAAGCGCAGCTTGACGTGGGCCGCGGCCCCGTCGCGACTGTGCTGGTTCAGAACGGCACGCTGCGTCAGGGCGATATCTTCGTCGTGGGTGAGCAATACGGTAAGGTCCGTGCGCTGATCAACGACCAAGGCGAGCGCGTCAAAGAAGCCGGGCCTTCGGTGCCTGTCGAGGTGCTGGGCATCAACGGCACGCCCGAGGCCGGGGACGTGCTGAACGTGACCGAGACCGAAGCGCAGGCCCGTGAGATTGCCGAGTATCGTGCGCAGGCCGCCAAGGACAAACGCGCCGCTGCCGGTGCCGCCACGACGCTGGAACAGCTGATGGCCAACGCCAAGGCCGACGAGAACGTCAGCGAGCTGCCGATCTTGGTCAAAGCCGACGTGCAGGGTTCTGCCGAAGCGATCGTTCAGGCGATGGAGAAGATCGGCAACGACGAAGTCCGCGTTCGGGTTCTGCACTCCGGTGTGGGCGCGATCACCGAGACGGATGTCGGCCTTGCCGAAGCCTCAGGCGCGCCGATCATGGGCTTCAACGTGCGTGCCAATGCCTCGGCCCGGAATACGGCGAACCAGAAGGGTGTCGAAATCCGCTACTACTCGGTCATCTATGACCTTGTGGATGACGTGAAAGCGGCCGCAAGCGGCTTGCTGAGCGCCGAGATCAAAGAGAACTTCATTGGCTACGCCAATATCAAAGAAGTCTTCAAGGTCACCGGTGTGGGCAAAGTCGCAGGCTGTCTGGTCACCGAAGGCGTCGCCCGCCGCAGCGCCGGTGTGCGTTTGTTGCGCGACAACGTCGTGATCCACGAAGGCACGCTGAAAACGCTTAAGCGCTTCAAAGACGAAGTGCCCGAGGTTCAGTCCGGTCAGGAATGCGGCATGGCATTTGAAAACTACGAAGACATCCGCCCCGGCGATGTGATCGAGATTTTCGAGCGCGAAGAAGTGACCCGCACTTTGGCCTAAGCCAAGCGTTTACAAGATGAATTCCCCAGAGGCCCGGTCGAATTGCCGGGCTTCTGCTTTTGTGAAGGCCTTCTTACTGTCATCGAAACTGATCCGCGCCAGATTGACGTGCAGGGGAGAGATATCGATCAGGTTGAAGTCATTGGGCTCCCCCCGCTGGCGCGAAGACAGGCTGGTTCCCGCGTGCAGTTGAATCGCCAGATGACCGTCATGCTCCGGCGCGGGATGGGCAAAGGTGCCCGCGTGCCAGATGTGCAGATGACCCGAGAGGATCAGGTCGCCCCCGCAGTCCAAGAGCCGCCTCAGCGCGCGTTTCGCGCCGGGGATGGGTTTCTTGTGGGTCTCGTTGGGGTGATCCAGCGGATGGTGGCAAACCGCGATGCGCAGGGTCTTTTCCCCCCCGCGCGACAAGGCGCGGCAGGCGCGGCCCAAACGGCGCAGGCCCAGTTTGCCGGTCTGCCATTTGAACCGGTCGACGGTGTTGATCCCCACGGCGACAAAATCCGCCCCCTCATGCACCGGCGTAAGGTCGTGATCGATCCAACGCCGGTAATAGCGCCACGGGGCGAAAAACCGGGTAAAGGGGCGGTGCAGCGGAATATCGTGATTGCCCGGCACGCTCAGCACCGGTGCGTTGATCCTGTCGATAAAGGCCCGCGCGGCGCGATATTCCTTTTCCCGCGCCCGTTGGGTCAGGTCGCCCGAGATGATCACCAGATCGGGGTCATAGCCATTCACCGCCTCTAGGAGCGGCACCAAAAGGTCGGGACGGTCCTTGCCAAAGTGCAGGTCGGATAGGTGGATCAAACGGCTCATCGCACGGTCTTCCCGGTCGTGGAGGGGACAAAGATATGAATGGGCGAACTGGCACGGGTGAGCCGATACGGGCCGCGCATTACCGCAATCTCTCCGTCCCGCGCGACATAGCGTTTGCGCTGCTTCATGCGTATCTCAATCTCGGACCCGCAGAGCATTTCATAGTCCGTGTGGTGTTTCGCGCGGCCTGTCGCCAGCGCCACCGCATGGCGCAGCAGGCCGAAGCGATAGGTGTCAGGGGCGACCAGCAGCACCATATCACCGCGCGCGATGCAGTCCTGCCCATCGAGCCCCATTTGATCTAATTGGAAGGCGTTGTTCACCGCGAAGACCAGCGGGGTGCGCAACTGGCTCTCTTTCCCGTCGACCACGATAGTCAGTTTGAGCGAGGTGCGGAAATCCATCAAGGCTTTGATCACCGACCAATAGGCGGCGATCCGGCTGCGTCCCCAACGACGGTAGATGCCTTCGCGCGTTTTGAGGATAGCGGGATAGGCCCCGATGCTGGCGTTGTTCAAAAAGGTCTCACCGTTGATCGTCGCCACATGCACCGGGCGGCTGTCACCAGCGGCGATGACGTCGACCGCCTCTTCAAGGTTCTCTGGAATGCCCATCGACCGCGCGAAGTAGTTGAAGGTGCCCTGCGGGATGATGCCGAGCGGACAGTCATGGTCTACCATGGCCGAGGATACGCCCGAGATTGTGCCATCCCCGCCCGCGACGGCGATGATCCCCTCGCCGCTAGACAGGGCTTCGCGCGCTGCGCTGGCAGGGTCGTTGCGTTTGTCGATGTGAATTAATTCCGCCGTGATCCCATGCCGCGCAAAGGCGGATCGGATCGTGTTTTCGGCTTGGTCACCGTCTTGACGGCCTGAACCGCGGTTCAGAATGACGATAGCGCGCTTCGGTGACATAGTTTCCCCTGCCAAATGCTCGGGGAAAACGCGGTGGAACGCCTATTTGTTCACCTCAATAGGCGTTCCGATGAGATTTTTCAGACAGGCCTGCCTTCGAAAATCTTCCCGTCGACCTGAACGGCCATGCGACCGCCTGCCAACATTTTTACAAAGATACCCTGAACGTAAATGGAACTTCCGATTGCGATGGTTCTCAACATGTCGGCACCCTTTCATACAGATGTTACAACTCTGCCTCAGGATGGTGCGCATTCGGTTAAAAAATCCGCAACATGCTGAGCGATTGGCGATCACTAGTGCAATTCTGCCACTCTGCGCTAGAGCCAATCACGCAATATTGATATGAGCGGCACGTCTGCCTCGGGCATCGGATAGGCGCGCATTTCGTTCGGGCGCACCCATTTCAGGGTCTGCCCCTCGCGCGAAACCGGTGTGCCGCCCCATTTGCGGCAGGCAAACAGCGGCATCAGAAGGTGGAAATCACTGTAGCTGTGGCTGGCAAAGGTCAGCGGGGCAAGACAGGATTCCCATGTCTCGATCCCCAGTTCCTCATGCAACTCGCGGATCAGCGCCGCCTCTGGCGTCTCTCCGGGTTCGATCTTGCCGCCCGGAAACTCCCAAAGGCCCGCCATCGGCTTGCCTTCGGGGCGTTGGGTCAAAAGCACGCGGCCATCGATGTCGATCAAGGCCGCGGCGGAAACCAGCACTGTCTTCATCTGGTCAGGACCGATAATCGGCGTTGATGTCGATATAGCCGTGGGTCAGGTCACAGGTCCATACGGTGCACTTCCCCTCGCCAAGGCCCAGATCGACGCCGATGGTGACGTTCTGACCCTTCATATGCGCGGCGGCATCTTCTTCGGAGTAGTCGGGGCTGCGCCACCCGTCGCGCGCGACTTCGATATCACCGAACCGGATCGACAGACGATCACGGTCCGCCGCAGCCCCGGATTTCCCGATGGCCATGACGACGCGGCCCCAGTTGGGGTCTTCGCCCGCGATGGCGGTCTTGATCAGGGGGGAGTTGGCGATGGCCATGGCGTGGATCTTGGCCTCGTCATCGTTGGAGGCGCCGGTCACGGCCACCTCGACGAATTTCTGCGCGCCTTCGCCGTCTTTGACGACCTGATGTGCGAGGTCCATCATCACGTCCCGCAGCGCCGCGTCGAAGGCTTCATTGCCCGATACGTCGACACCGGAGGCGCCTGTTGCGGCCATGATCAGCGCGTCGGAGGTGGAGGTATCACTGTCGACGGTGATGCAGTTGAACGTTGTTTCGGTATGGGTTGAAAGGCGCTGTTGCAGCTCGTCCGTCGCCAGCACCGCATCGGTAAAGATATAGACCAGCATAGTGGCCATATCGGGCGCGATCATGCCCGATCCTTTGGCGATCCCCGCGATAGAGACGGTTTTGCCCCCGATCTCAACCTTGGCGCTGGCCCCTTTGGGGAAAGTGTCCGTCGTCATGATGGCGCGCGCCGCGTCCTCGATGCCCGCGGGGTCAAGCTGGTCGTGCAGATCACCCAGCACGGCGGTGATGCGTTCATGCGGTAGGGGTTCGCCGATGACACCGGTGGAGGAGGTGAAGACCCGCGCCTGCGGCACGCCGCAGGCCTCGGCAGCGGCGGCGGTGATCGCTTCGACCGCGTCGGTGCCGCCGCGCCCGGTAAAGGCGTTGGCGTTGCCGGAGTTCACGACGATGGCGGCGCCCTCGTCAGAGGCGCCGCCGATCTTTGCCTGGCAGTCCAGCACCGGGGCCGCGCGGGTGGCAGAGCGCGTGAACGCCCCCGCCACAGCACTGCCGGGTGCCAGCTTCGCCAACATCACATCGGTGCGCCCTTGATAGCGCACGCCTGCGGCGATGGTGGCGAAAGTCACGCCGTCGATAACCGGCAGGTCGGGAAAACGGGCCGGGGCGAGCGGCGAGACAGCCAGGGATTTAGCCATGAGTTAGTTCAGCCATTCGATGTTGTTGAGAACGGAAGGGTCGATGCCTTCGGCCGCGCTGCGGTCAACCTCGGCGGAGTCGGTCAGGCTTTCGATGGCCTCTTGCACGTTGGTCTGGCGGATTTGGGTTTCCAGCTCTTCGCGCACGTCTTCCAGTGCGGGGGCTTCGGCGGTGCGTGTCTCGTTCAGTTTGATGACATGCCAGCCGAACTGGGTTTCCACCGGTTCCGACACGCTGCCAGCTTCCATGCCGGTCACAGCCTCTTCAAAGGCGGGCACCATCATGCCGGGGCCGAACCAACCCAAGGAACCGCCACCGGGGCCGGAGGGGCCGGTCGATTTCTCTTTGGCAAGCTCGGCAAAATCCGCGCCGCCGTCGAGTTCTGCTTTGATCGCGTCGGCTTCTTCCTTGGTTTCGACAAGGATATGCGAGGCGTTGAACTCGGGCTCAGGCTCTGCGTCGCTGTACTGCGCGTCATAGGCCGCTTGCAATTCTTCGTCGCTGACCGGCTCAGCCATGACGCCTTCGATCGCCTCACCGGCGGTGAGCGAGCGGGTCTCATTCTCGAGAGACAGGGTCACGCGCGGCGGCAATTCGCCGGTAAAGCTGTCGGCGAGGGCCGTCTGTTGCACAAGCTGGTCCAGCAGACCTTTGAACAGCACGTCCTCGGGCAGTTGTTGGTACTGCTGGGGCAGGCTCGCGCGGGCGACGATCATATGCCCGAGCGTGATTTCAGTGTCGTTGACGGTGGCAACAACCGTGTCGAGACCCGGTTCGTCCTGGGCGGCCACAGGCAGCGCCACAGCGGCTGCAAGCGCCAAAGACGACAGAAAAGTGAGGGGTTTTTGCATGGTTGGGTCCAATCGCTTCCTTCGTAGCAAGGGTGCTACATTGACAGTGTATGGCACGCCCCTTACATCGCCTTATGGCGCTGAGAGGCGCGGGCTCATCCACTATCTATGGGCTGCCATGGCGCTCGGCAACCAGATCGGCGCAAGACATCATAACTTCGGCGGGAGATTACATGCTGGGTATCGGAACAATCGCCAAAAAGGTCTTTGGCACGCCAAACGACCGGAAGATCAAGGCGACCCGGCCGCTTGTGGCACGGATCAATGCGCTGGAGCCCGAGTTTGAAAAGCTAAGCGACCACGAGATCAAAGCGCGCACCGCGGAATTGGCCAAACGGGCCGACGGGGGCGAAAGCCTTGACGATCTGCTGCCCGAAGCCTTTGCCAACTGCCGCGAAGCCGCCCGCCGCACCCTCGGCCTGCGCGCCTTCGACACGCAGCTTCTGGGTGGCATCTTCCTGCATCAGGGCAATATCGCCGAGCAGAAGACCGGTGAGGGCAAGACCCTGACCGCGACCTTCGCGGCCTATCTCAACGGGCTTACGCATAAGGGCGTGCATGTGGTGACCGTGAACGAATACCTCGCCAAACGCGACGCCGAATGGATGGGCAAGGTTTTCGGCGCATTGGGCCTGACCACGGGTGTCGCCTATTCTGGCATGCCCGAGGACCAGAAACGCGCGGCCTACGCCTGCGACATCACCTATGCCACCAACAACGAGTTGGGCTTCGACTACCTGCGCGACAATATGAAGTCGAACCTGTCGGACATGCTGCAACGCGGGCATAACTTTGCCATCGTGGACGAGGTCGACAGTATCCTGATCGACGAAGCGCGGACGCCGCTGATCATCTCCGGCCCGTCGCAGGACCGTTCCGAGATGTATCAGATCATCGACGCGCTGATCCCCTCGCTCACCGATGAGCATTACGAGCTGGACGAGAAGACCCGCAACGTCACCTTCACCGACGAGGGCAATGAGTTCCTCGAAGAGCAGTTGCGCGCGCGGGAATTGATCGAAGAGGGGATGACCCTTTACGATCCCGAAAGCACGACCATCGTGCACCACGTCAACCAAGGTCTGCGGGCGCACAAGCTGTTCCAGCGCGACAAGGACTACATCGTGCGCGATGGCGCGGTGACGTTGATCGACGAATTCACCGGCCGCATGATGCCGGGCCGCCGCCTGTCGGACGGTCTGCACCAAGCGATCGAAGCCAAGGAAGGCGTCGACATCCAGCCCGAGAACGTGACCCTCGCAAGCGTCACTTTCCAGAACTACTTCCGCCTATACGACAAACTGGGCGGCATGACCGGCACGGCCCTGACCGAAGCCGAAGAATTTGCCGAGATCTACGGCCTCGGCGTGGTCGAAGTGCCGACCAATGTGCCAATCGCCCGTGTGGACGAAGACGACGCCGTCTACCGCACCGCGCGTGAGAAATACGAGGCGATGATCGAACGGGTCAAAGAGGCCCACGCCAAGGGGCAGCCCTGCCTTGTCGGCACCACCTCAATCGAAAAGTCCGAACAGCTCAGCGCCATGCTGACCGCCGCCGGGATCGAGCACAATGTGCTCAACGCCCGCCAGCACGAGCAAGAGGCGCAGATCATCGCCGAAGCGGGCAAGCTGGGCGCGGTGACCATCGCCACCAACATGGCGGGCCGCGGCACCGATATTCAGTTGGGCGGCAACGTCGAATTGAAAGTGCTCGACGCGCTGGATGCCGATCCTGAGGCCGACCCGGCCAACATCCGCGCCCAGATCGAAGCGCAGCACGCCGAAGAGAAGCAGAAGGTGCTGGAGGCCGGTGGTCTCTACGTTCTGGCCTCTGAGCGTCACGAGAGCCGCCGCATCGACAACCAGTTGCGGGGCCGTTCGGGCCGTCAGGGTGACCCGGGCCGCACCTCGTTCTTCCTGTCGCTCGAAGATGACCTGATGCGCATTTTCGGTTCGGAACGGCTTGAGAAAGTGCTGACGACGTTGGGCCTGAAAGATGGTGAAGCCATCGTGCACCCATGGGTCAACAAATCGCTGGAGCGTGCGCAGGCCAAGGTTGAGGGCCGCAACTTCGACATCCGCAAGCAGCTGTTGAAGTTCGACGACGTGATGAACGAGCAGCGCAAGGTGATCTTTGGCCAGCGCCGCGAGATCATGGAGGCGGACAACCTCAATGAGATCGTCACCGACATGCGCGAGCAGGTGATCGACGATTTGATCGACACCTATATGCCGCCCAAGACCTATGCCGATCAGTGGGACACCCAAGCTTTCTATGCCGCGGTGATCGAACAGTTGAACGTCGACGTGCCGATCATTGCATGGTGCGAAGAGGACGGCGTGGATGATGAGGTGATCCGCGAACGTCTAATGAAAGCCACGGATGAGCTAATGGCCAAGAAGGCCGAGGCCTTTGGCGAAGAGAACATGCGCAACATCGAGAAACAGTTGTTGTTGCAGGCCATCGACACCAAATGGCGCGATCACCTGCTGACGCTTGAACATCTGCGCTCGGTTGTAGGCTTCCGCAGCTACGCGCAGCGCGATCCGCTGAACGAGTATAAGAACGAAGCCTTCCAATTGTTCGAGACGATGCTCGACAGTCTGCGGCAGGACGTGACCCAAAAGCTGGGCCAGATCCAACCGATGAGCGAAGAGCAGCGCCGCGAGATGATGCAGGAAATGGCCGCCCGTCAGGCCGCGATGCAGGCTGCGGCGAGCGAAGCGGCGGATGAGGCCTCTGAACAGGCCGAGGCCGCAGCCCCCGGCTTTGACGAGAACGATCCGTCCACATGGGGCAACCCGGGCCGGAACGATCCCTGCCCCTGCGGCTCTGGCAAGAAGTTCAAACACTGCCACGGTCAGATCACCTGAGCGGCGTCACCTTTTCGCCCATAACTTGGCGTTTCAGGGCCATACCCCGGCCCTGATCCGCGCCCATAAAGTCTCTAACGAATCCGTTGAAGGAGACTTGTCATGTGGCGCACGAAAGAAATTCTGACAGCTGTCGGCACTCTGGCCTGTGCGGTGGGCATTGGCTATGTCATGCAAAGCTCCGACACCGCGCAGCAGCGCTATGGCGCGGCTGAGGTGCTGCGCCCGGTGGCCGACAATGGCGCATTGCTTGAGGTTGAAGGCATCACCCTGACCTCTGCCGCGCTCGACAGTCCCATTGCGCTGCCAACACTGGATGACCGCGTGATCAAGGCCGCAGCGCCCCAAAGCCTGCCGCCCGCCCCGGAAAGCCACGGCGCCGCGATCCCTGCGACCTGCGATATCATTGCCGAAGCGGATGCCGTTGCCGCTGCGATGGTGAAACTCACCCTCGATGCCGCCTGCCTGCCAAATGAGCGGCTGACCGTGCACCACAACGGGATGATTTTCACCGAAGTGACCGATGACCAAGGGCAGTTGTCCGTCACCGTCCCCGCCTTGGCGGAAGAGGCTGTTTTCATCCTCGCCTTCGGCAACGGTGATGGCGCGGTGGCGCAAACTTCGGTTCCTGAACTATCCGACTTCAACCGCGTCGTGCTGCAATGGAAAGGCACGGCGGGGTTCGAGCTTCACGCCCGCGAGTTTGGCGCGGATTACGGCGAGGCGGGCCACGTCTGGTCCGGTGCGCCGCGCGATATGACTGCCGCCGTACTGGGCGAAGGGGGCTTCATGACCCGCAATGGCGACATTGAGGCTTCTGAGCCGCTGATGGCCGAAGTCTATAGCTTTCCGGTCGCCAAAGCGGGGCAGGAGGGCGATGTCGCGCTCAGCGTGGAGGCTGAGGTGAGCGAGGCGAACTGCGGGCTTGAGATCGAAGCACAGGCGCTGGAACTGCGCGGCGATGATCCGGTGAAAACCCAAAACCTGACCCTCGCTGTGCCGGACTGTGACGCGGTCGGCAACTTTCTGGTGTTGAATAATTTGCTCCAAGACCTGAAAGTCGCGCAGAACTGACGCAACCGGGTAGGTCTAGATGAACGGGTTGAAACGTGCGGCGATCAGCGCCGCACTTTTGCTTTTTACGACGGGCGCATCCGCAGCGCAGGACATCGCACTGACCTCGCGCGATGGCAGTGTCGAACTCAGCGGCACCCTGCTGGGGTTCGACGGCGAATTCTACCGCGTCGAGACGGACTATGGCGAGTTGACCGTCGACAGCAGCGGTGTGTCCTGCGCCGGTCCGGGCTGCCCCAACCTTGCGGATTTCGTGGCCGAGGTGCGCTTTTCAGGCTCTGCCACCATGGGTGCGGTGCTTATGCCTGCGCTGATCGAAGCCTTCGCCGCGCGCCAAGGCTATACCGTCAGCCGCGAAGAGGGGGACAGCGGGCGCTTCGCGCTGCTGCTTTCGCGGGAGGATGACGGCAAGCTTGCCGCGCGGTTCGATTTTCGTGCAAGCAATACCAACGAGGGCTTTGCCGATCTGCTGGCGGATGAGGCCGACGTCGTCATGGCCCTACGCGAGGTGCGCCGCGAAGAGCGGATCAATGCCCGTGAGGCGGGCTTGGGTGATCTGACCGATGCCAATCGCAGCCGGGTTCTGGCGCTTGATGCAGTGGTGCCCGTGGTCGCCCCGTCCAACCCGGTGAAACAAATCTCGCCGCTGACCTTGGCGCGGGTGTTCTCGGGCGAGATCAAGAATTGGCAGCGCCTCGGCGGGCCGGACGCACCGATTGAGTTGCATCTGCCCACCGCCGACAGCGGGTTGAGCCAAGCCATCGTGGATCAGGTGCTCACCCCCGCCGGGCTGGAACTGAGCGCCGATGTCACCCGTCATGCCATGCCCGATGCGCTGGCCGAAGCGGTCGCGCGGGATGTTTTTGCCCTTGGCATCACCAGCTATGCCGAACAGGGGGAGACCGAGGTGCTGACTCTTGGCGGCAACTGCGGTTTTGCGCTGGATGCCGCACGGCGCACGATCAAAACCGAAGATTACCCGCTGACCGCGCCGATGTTCCTCTATTTCCCCGCCCGGCGCTTGCCGCTGATCACGCGCGAGTTTCTGGCCTTCACCCGTGGCCCTTCGGCCCAGATCGTGATCCGCCGGGCCGGTTTCGTGGATCAAACGCCCGAGGAAATCCCGGTTGAGGAGCAGGGCAACCGCTTTGCCAATGCGATCATCACGGCGGGCGCGGAAACGCCGCTGGAAGAGTTGCAGCGCATGACGGCGACACTGGTGCCGATGGCGCGGCTGACCACCTCTTTCCGCTTCGAGGCCGGGTCGATCCGGCTTGATGCGCAGTCGCGGTCCAACGTGCAGCAATTGGCGCGGGCCTTGGAACAGGGGCAGTATGATGCGCGGCGATTGATGTTCGTGGGCTTCAGCGATGGCGAGGGGGCCGCGCGGGCCAACCGCGAAATCGCCCTGCGCCGGGCCGAAGCGGTGCAGCGCGCGGTCAGCGCGGCTGCGGTCACCGCCAATCTGTCGCGCATTGATCTGCGGGTCGATGCCTTTGGGGAGGCGATGCCGATTGCCTGTGACGACAGCGAATGGGGCCGTCAAGCAAACCGGCGAGTCGAGGTTTGGGTGCGCTAACCGCACCCCGCTATAGATGCCCCTCACTGCGAAAGCTGAGCTCGCGCGATTTTCCGATGATCAGGTGGTCATGCAGGGTCAGCCCCAAGGCGTCACAGGCGGCGGCGACCTGTCGGGTCATGTCAATGTCTGACCGTGACGGGCTGGGGTCGCCCGAGGGGTGATTATGCACGAGGATGATCGCGCTGGCGTTCAACTCAAGCGCACGTTTGGCAACCTCGCGCGGGTAGACCGGCACATGGTCCACCGTGCCTTTCGCTTGTTCTTCATCGGCGATGAGGATGTTTTTCCGGTCGAGGTAGAGGACTCGAAACTGCTCCATCTCCAGATGGGCCATGGTGGTGTGGCAATAGTCCAGCAGCGCGTCCCATGAGGAAACGATATGCCGTTGCAGCACCTTCGCTCGGGCTAGCCGCTGTGCCGCGGCTTCAATGATCTTGAGTTCGACAATCACCGCCTCTCCGACGCCTTTAACATCGCGCAGCCGGGCGGCGGGGGCGGTGATGACGCGATTGAAATCGCCGAACCGGTCCAGCAGTTCGCGCGCCAGCGGTTTCACATCCCGGCGCGGGATGGCGCGGAAGAGGACAAGCTCCAACATCTCGTAATCCGGCATGGCCGCCGCGCCCCCGTCGATGAAACGGCTGCGCAGGCGCTGGCGGTGATCCGCGATATAGGAGGGTTGCTTGCCCGTATTGGACGGCGGCGCTTGCGCTTCGTCCAGCAGATAGGGGAGGGGCTGATCAGCCAAGGTTCTCGGGGCACGGGTCATGCCCGGAGTGTCGCGCCAAAGTGGTTATTATTCGGTTAACGGACGGTTAAAACTTCGTTCACCACGCTGCCGAAAAAGGGGAGCCGCATCCAAGGCTCCCCCCAATGATTAACCCTTCATCGAATCCCAGAAGGATTTGACGGAAGAGAAGAAGTTGCTGCTTTCGGGGTTGTTGTTCTGGGCCTCGCCCTCGAACTCACGCAGCAGTTCTTTCTGCCGGTTGGTCAGGTTCACCGGGGTTTCGACCGCCAGTTCGATGATCATGTCACCCACGCCACCGCCACGCAGCGGCGGCATGCCCTTGCCGCGCAGACGCATCTGACGGCCCGACTGGCTGCCTGCGGGGATCTGCACGCGGCCACGGCCCCCGTCGATGGTGGGCACTTCGATATTGCCACCCAGAGCGGCAGTGCTCATCGACACCGGAACACGGCAGAAGAGGTTCGGCCCGTCGCGTTCGAACAATTCGTGATCGGCCACCTCAATAAAGATGTAGAGATCACCCGAAGGCCCGCCACGCATGCCCGCTTCGCCTTCGCCAGCGAGACGGATGCGGGTGCCGGTTTCGACGCCCGCGGGGATGTTGACCGAGAGCGTGCGCTCTTTCTCAACCCGGCCCGCGCCGCGGCATTTCTTGCAAGGATTCTTGACGATCTGCCCCATGCCGGAACAGGTCGGGCAGGTCCGCTCGACGGTAAAGAAACCTTGCTGCGCGCGCACCTTGCCCATGCCCGAACAGGTAGGGCAGGTCGAAGGTTCCGCGCCGCCTTCGGCACCGCTGCCGTCACAGGCGTCACATTGGACGGAGGCCGGGACGGTGATCGACTTTTGCATGCCCGAAAAGGCATCTTCGAGCGAGATGCGCAGGTTGTAGCGCAAATCAGCCCCGCGTGCGGCACGTCGTCCTCCGCCACCGCCACGTTGGCCCATGAAGTCGCCGAAAAGATCGTCAAAGACGTCGGAAAAGGCCGAAGAGAAATCGCCCTGACCGCCGCCCATGCCGCCGCCGGGACGCCCGCCGCCCATGCCACCTTCGAAGGCGGCGTGGCCATAGCGATCATAGGCGGCTTTCTTGTCACCGTCTTTGAGCACATCATAAGCCTCGCCCACTTCTTTGAACTGGGCTTCGGCTTGGGGGTTGTCTTTGTTGCGGTCGGGGTGGAGGTCCTTCACCTTGCGGCGATAGGCTTTCTTGATCTCGTCGGCAGAGGCCCCTTTGGCAACGCCAAGCACCTCGTAGTAGTCACGTTTTGCCATGGGTTATCATGCTCCTGCGCTAGAACGTGATAGGCCGGCCCGTCTGACGGACCGGCCCTTTCACAGGTTCCGTTTCACACGCTTACGCGCGCTTGTCGTCGTCCAGATCTTCGAACTCGGCATCAAGGATGTCATCATCGCCACCTTGGGCTTGCTGAGCATCCGAAGGCTGCGCCGTGTCTTCGCTGCCGCCCTCTTCCTGAGCGGCCTTATAGATGGCTTCGCCCAGTTTCATGGCGGATTCGGTGACGTTCTGGATGCCGTTCTTGATCTTGTCGGCGTTGTCTGTTTCCAGCTCGTCTTTCAGCGCGGCAATGGCCAGTTCGATCGCTTCGACGGTGGTCGGGTCGACCTTGTCGGAATGCTCTTCCAGCGACTTCTCGGTCGAGTGGATCAGCGATTCCGCCTGGTTCTTCGCTTCGATCAGCTCGCGACGGGACTTGTCCGCCTCGGCATTCTCTTCCGCGTCCTTGACCATCTGTTCGATGTCCGCATCCGACAGACCGCCCGAAGCTTGGATCGTGATCTTCTGCTCCTTACCGGTGCCTTTGTCGAGCGCGCCGACCGACACGATGCCGTTGGCGTCAATGTCGAAGGTCACTTCGATCTGCGGCATGCCGCGGGGCGCAGGCGGGATGTTCTCAAGGTTGAAGGCACCGAGCATCTTGTTGTCGGCAGCCATCTCACGCTCACCTTGGAAGACCCGGATGGTCACGGCGTTCTGGTTGTCTTCGGCGGTCGAGAAGACCTGAGACTTCTTCGTCGGGATCGTGGTGTTACGGTCGATCAGACGGGTGAAGACACCACCGAGCGTCTCGATACCGAGGGACAGCGGGGTCACGTCGAGCAGGACCACGTCCTTCACGTCGCCTTGCAGAACACCGGCCTGAATGGCGGCACCAAGGGCCACGACTTCGTCCGGGTTCACACCCTTGTGCGGCTCCTTGCCGAAGAATTTGGAGACCTCTTCGGCCACCTTCGGCATACGGGTCATACCACCCACGAGCACGACTTCGTCGATGTCGGACGCGGACAGGCCGGCATCCTTCAGCGCGGCGGCGCAGGGCTTCATCGAAGCTTTGATCAGGTCACCAACGAGGCTTTCCAGCTTGGCACGGGTCAGCTTCATGACCATGTGCAGCGGCGAGCCATCCTTGCCCATCGAGATGAAGGGCTGGTTGATCTCGGTCTGGCTGGAGGAGGACAGTTCGATTTTCGCCTTCTCAGCAGCTTCCTTCAGACGCTGCAACGCCATCTTGTCTTGCGTCAGGTCGACGCCGTTGGCCTTTTTGAACTCTTCCGCAAGATAGTTCACGATGCGCATGTCAAAGTCTTCACCACCGAGGAAGGTGTCGCCGTTGGTGGATTTCACTTCGAACAGGCCGTCGTCGATCTCAAGAATGGTTACGTCGAATGTACCGCCGCCAAGGTCATAGACCGCGATGGTTTGCGTGTTCTCTTTGTCGAGACCGTAGGCCAGCGCGGCGGCTGTCGGCTCGTTGATGATGCGCAGCACTTCGAGACCGGCGATCTTGCCGGCGTCTTTGGTGGCCTGACGCTGGGCGTCGTTAAAGTAGGCAGGCACGGTGATAACCGCCTGAGAGACTTCCTCACCCAGATAGCTTTCTGCGGTTTCTTTCATCTTGCCGAGGATGAAGGCCGAGATTTGGCTTGGGGAGTATTTCTCACCCTTGGCTTCGACCCATGCGTCGCCGTTGCCGCCGTCGATGACGTTGAACGGCATGTTCTTTTTGTCTTTGGCCAGGTCCGCATCGTCGTTGCGGCGGCCGATCAGGCGCTTGACGCCAAAGACTGTGTTTTCAGGGTTGGTGACCGCCTGGCGTTTCGCCGGCTGGCCGACAAGGCGTTCATCGTCGGTGAAGGCGACGATCGACGGCGTGGTGCGCGCGCCTTCGGCGTTTTCGATCACACGCGGCTGGCTGCCATCCATGATGGCGATACAGCTGTTGGTGGTGCCAAGGTCAATACCGATTACTTTGGACATGTTTCGATCCCTCTTTGAATCTAAGGCGATGACACGAGGCGCGGACCCGTTTTGGCATCCTGCCCCGATCTGTTGACATCGAAGACCACGTGCCTTCGACGGTTCGGAGCGTATATAGGGAGGGTATTTGCACCCTGCAACCATTGGCTGGTCTGGATGGTCGCGATTCCGTGATGTTTTTGCTAAACGAGTGAGGAAGAACGAAAAATGACTGCTTTGCGCCTCCGGGGCTTTGATATTCACAAGGAATTTCTAGGAAGAGCGGCCCAGCAGGAGGTGCTGGAGGCGGTGCGCGGCGTGGTGCGTCAGGCGCCGTTCTTTCGCCCCGAAGTGCCGCGCGGCGGGCGCATGTCGGTCCGGATGAGCGCGGCAGGGCGCTATGGCTGGTTTTCGGATCGGCGTGGGTATCGTTACGTCACCGAACATCCCGACGGCCAGCCTTGGCCCGAGATCCCGGTCCCGATTGTGGCGATTTGGGATCAGTTGACCGGGTTGGAGCGCCGCCCGGAATGCTGCCTGATCAACTACTACGATGCCGATGCGCGTATGGGGCTGCATCAAGACCGGGACGAGGCGGATTTTCAGTGGCCTGTGGTCTCAGTCTCTCTGGGGGATGATGGGTTGTTTCGGATCGGCAACCTGACCCGAGGGGGCAAGACGGAATCGATCTGGCTGCAATCGGGCGATGTGGTGGTGATGGGCGGTGACGCGCGGCTGACCTATCACGGTGTGGACCGGATCAAACCCGGCACCTCGACATTGCTGCCCAAAGGCGGGCGGATCAACTTGACGCTGCGCGTGGTGGAGTAGCGTTTTCTTTGAAAGAGAACGGCGACGGACTTATTCAAAAAGTCCGTCGCTTCAGTGGCTAAGCGAACAACACCCTGTCTGATGTTGCCAGCCATCATTTCCCTGCAGAAGGAAGTCGACCGCCAGCCCATAGGCGCGATCCGACATGCCATCGCTACAGGCCCGCGCCGTAAGCGTGGCGATGGCCGCGCCCTGCCGCCCCTCGGCGATCATGTGAAAACTGTCGCGCCGCCCCTGCGCCGGGCCAGACTGCGTGATGCGGTAATCGCGTGCACCGCCCACCATGGCATCGTAGCTCAACGCCTCGCCGGTCACCTCAAAAGACCAAAACGGCTCCGTCCCGCCGCAATGGGCCACGGGTGGCATCGCACCGGCCCATTGGCCCGCTTGCCGGGTGAGGAAACGCAGAGAGACCCAGCCGCTCCCTTCGCCCGTGTTGACCAAGCCCCAGCCGTGATGGTCATCGGGGCGGATCACTTCGATGTTCTGCGCGTCAGGCTCGAAGTTGCCGATGATCGGGGCGCTGGCACTCGGGGCTTGGCGAATGTTCAATACGTCATCCGCCGCGACACCGCTAACGTCATGCAGGGCGGGCCAAGCATCCTGCGTCGCCCAGACAGGCAGTGCCCAAAGGCAGAGGAAGAGCGCCAGAAGTCTCATCGCCGGGCGTTCCAACTGATGGACGCATGGCGGCGGGTATAGAATTCGCCCATCAGCCCAATCATCAAAAGCACCAGACCCACCCAAAGCGGATATTCCCAACTGGTGTAGCGCGGGTTGTAATTGATGAAGGCAAAGCCGCGCGCTTGGTCGATGCTGTGAAACAGCGGGTTCCAGTCAAACATCGCCAGCATATAGCCGGGCAGGGAGTTGGCGAGGAACATCTTCCCCGAGGCGATCATATTGGCGCGTTGATAGACGGTAGAGAAAATCGTCACGAAGGACGGAAACCACGGTTTGATCGCGAGCATCACCAGCCCGAGCGCGCAGCCGGTAAACCATGCGGTCAGCATCATCCCGAAAGCGGCAAAAGGTTGATCTATGGTGATCGGGGTGACCGCCACATGATAGATGAACAGGATCACGAAGAGCGACAGCACTTGGATATAGAGCGAGCCCACTGCCGCCGATGCGATGGCGATGATCGTGTTCATCGGGGCGTGCTGCATCATCGGGCTTGCCGGTCCCTCAGACCCCGCGACCGCGCCCAAAGCTTTCACATGTGTGAGGTAGAGGAAAATCCCCGACATGAGATAGATGAGGAAGTCACCCCGCACGGCAGAGCCGCGCATCCCGAGGATCGAAAACATCACATAGAAGGCCAGTACGAACATCACCGTTTGCAGCATGTTCATCGCGATGGCGATAAAGGCATTGTTGTGCTGTTTGCGCACGTTGCGCACCACGGAATGGTACACCAGTTCCGCGATGGCGAGGGCAGAACCGATGCCGGATTTCGGCTTTCTGGAAGACTGGAACATGCGCGCGTCCTTGACGAAGCCCTAGCGTGGCACGGAATTCTTGCTGTTCCGTTAGCTCCGCAGCATAAGGGAAACAGTGAATTGAAGCAACGACAGCCCGCAGGGCCGGAGGCAAAATGGATTACGAGAAACTGGTCGCGGAAATGCGGCGGCTGGCATTGGAAGCCGGGGACAAGATCATGGAGATCTACGGTCAGGACGATTTCGAGGTGAAATCGAAATCCGACGACAGCCCCGTCACCGCCGCCGATGAAGCCGCCGACGCGATCATTTCCGACGGGCTCCGCGCGGCCTTCCCCGATGTCATGTTGGTGACCGAAGAGCAGGCTGCGACCCATTCCGCTAAAGGCGATACCTTTCTCATCGTCGATCCGCTGGATGGCACCAAAGAGTTCGTCCACCGCCGCGGGGATTTCACGGTGAACATCGCGCTGGTCGAAGGCGGCGTGCCGACGCGCGGCGTGGTCTATGCCCCCGCCAAAGCCCGGATGTTCTTTACCCAAGCCGATGGCCAGTCGGTCGAAGAGGCCGGCGCATTCGACAAGAGGCAGGTGGGGGAGACCAAGGCGATTTCGGTCTCTAACCCCGACAATGCGGCCTTGATGGTCGTCGCCTCCAAATCTCACCGTGATCAGGCGACCGATGATTACATCGGAAAATACGCTGTGCGAGACATGACCTCGGCGGGGTCGTCGCTGAAATTCTGTCTCGTTGCGACCGGAGAGGCCGATCTCTACCCGCGTTTGGGCCGCACGATGGAGTGGGACACCGCCGCCGGCCATGCGGTGCTGAACGGGGCAGGCGGCGCGGTGGTGCGCTTTGACGACCTCTCGCCCCTGACCTACGGCAAAGAAGACTTCGCCAACCCTTTCTTCATCGCCCATGCCCCGGGCGTTGAGTTGAAGGCGGGCTGATGTCGGTCCTGATCGTCATTCCCGCCCGCTATGCCTCCACCCGCTATCCCGGCAAGCCGCTGGTGGCGCTCACCGGGGCGTCGGGCCAGAAACAGACCCTGATCGAACGCAGTTGGCGGGCCGCCAGCGCGGTGTCGGGCGTCGACCGCGTTGTGGTGGCCACCGACGACGACCGCATTCGGGAGGCCGCCGAAGGCTGCGGTGCCGAGGTCGTGATGACCTCGGAAAGCTGCGCCAATGGCACCGAACGCTGTGCCGAGGCCCATGCCGCATTGGGCGCGGGCTATGACATCGTGGTTAACCTGCAAGGTGACGCCCCGCTGACCCCGCATTGGTTTGTCGAAGGGCTGGTGCAGGGGTTGAAAGACAACCCCGAGGCCGAGATCGCCACCCCGGTTCTGCGCTGTGACGGGGCCACGTTGAACAGTCTTCTGGCCGACCGCAAAGCGGGCCGCGTGGGCGGCACCACGGCGGTTTTCGGCGCCGACAATCAGGCGCTCTACTTCTCGAAAGAGGTCGTTCCCTATACCGGAAAGCTCTATGCAGAGACGGATGAGACCCCGGTCTTCCACCACGTCGGCGTCTATGCCTACCGCCCTGATGCGCTGGCCCAATACCCAAGCTGGCCCGTCGGCCCCTTGGAGCAATTGGAAGGGTTGGAGCAGCTGCGTTTTCTTGAAAATGGCCGCGCCGTGCTCTGTGCGGAGGTCGAGGCCAAGGGGCGCGAGTTTTGGGAGCTGAACAACCCCGAAGACGTGCCAAAGCTCGAAGCTATGATGGCGAAAATGGGTCTGGAATGAGGGCCACCCCCGTCAGTGCCACGCTCGAAAGCGGCGTGCCTGTCAGCATCGTGATTGTCAGCCGGAATCGGCCCGAAGCATTGCGGCGCTGCCTGACGGGGGTGGAACAGCTTCAATATACCCCTTTCGAAGTCATCATCGTGGCCGATCCTGCCGGGATTGCCGTGGCCCGTGCCATGCATTTCGCCGGGGCGTTGAAGCTGGTCCCTTTCGACAGGCCGAATATCTCTGCCGCCCGCAACCTTGGGATCGCCGAGGCCGCGGGGGAGGTCGTGGCCTTTATCGACGATGACGCGGTGCCGGAGCCGCAATGGCTGCGCCACCTACTGGAGCCTGCGCAACAGCCCGAGGTCGCGGCGATGACCGGCTTCGTTCGGGGGCGAAACGGCATCTCGTTTCAATATCGTGCGCGCCAATTGAATGGTCTCGGAGAGCCGGAAACGCTCGATGTCGACCCTGAAACCCCAAGCATCCTGCACCCTCCGCCCGGGGGGGCAATCAAGACCGAAGGCACTAATATGGCCTTTCAGCGCGATGTCTTGGTGGAAATGGCCGGCTTTGACCCAGCCTTTCACTACTATCTTGATGAGACCGATCTGAACATGCGGCTGGCGCGGGCGGGCCATGCCACGGCAATCGTGCCACTGGCCGAGGTCCACCACGGTTTCGCCGCCAACGCTATACGAAGCGCCAACCGCGTGCCGCGCGATCTTTTCGATATCGGGGCGAGCTGGGCCGTGTTTCATCGCAAACATCTGCCTGCGCAGGACCGTGCCGCTCATTGGGCGCATCTGCGGGCCCAAGAGCGCCGCCGTCTGCTGCGCCATCTGGTAAGCGGCGGGTTGGAGCCGCGTGATGTGCCAAGGCTGCTGCGCAGGTTGGACGAGGGGCACGCCGAAGGGGGGAAGCGCCCTATCGTCCGCGTTACCCTGCCGCAGACAGCCAGCAGCGCTTTCCGCCCCTTTCCCGCCCGCGCCCGGCGCAGCGTGGCCATGTTCACTCGGCCTATTAATCTGGCGCGAGACCGGGCAAAGGCTGCAAAACGGGCATTATCGGGTGAGATCGTGACCCTGATCAACCTTTCGCCGACGGCGCTTTATCATCGCGTTGCCTTTGATCCGGCCCACGCTATTTGGCTGCAAACAGGTGGAATATACGGAAAGTCCACACGGGATGACGCGGTTTTCCGCTTAACTCGGCGCCTCGACAGGCTGCAAAGGGAAGTTAA